>DGDD01000096.1 GCA_002385265.1 Chitinophagaceae bacterium UBA3961 | reverse complement strand
GGGTCGCGGAGTTTATTTTCTTTTACAGCAGCGCTGGCAGTCTCCCTGAATTTCATCGTTTTTCGTTACCTCTTATCTTCGATTCAGTATTCGTGACTGTTTCATCATTATTTCTTTTCACCGCAACGGCGCAGCGTGCGCGGCGGTACCGCAGCGCTGGCAGTTTGTGTGTATTTCCTCCCTTCCCGCAACGGCTTCGCCTGTCCCGTATCGTTCCTCACGGGATAGACTCGACTGCTTTTGCTTCGCAAAACCAGACTCCTTCCTCCTTCCTCCATCCTCCCTCCTCTACTCGGCTGTTTCATTATTAATTATTCATTCTTAATTATTAATTCCCCCTGCTCTTTCTCTGTATTTCCTCCTTCCTCGTCTCCTCCATCCTCCCTCCTGTACTCGGCTGTTCCATTATTAATTATTTCTTATTAATTATTAATTACTCTCACCAACTCCTCCCACTCCTGCTCTAAACTTAACTTACAAGAAGGCTTCGAGGCTTTACGATACCAATAATCGGCGTTCCATTGATCACCTTCAACTCGGTGTAAATACGCATGAATCCATGCGGCATTTCGATCGGGTAAATCTTGGATGAGTGTATGGGCTTTGTCCCAATTCCCTTTGGCTTCCCACCACAGTGCTTGATGATACACCGATAAAGATGATGGGGGTTGATTAGCGGTAAGACTTGCTTTTAATTCAATTGCATTCATGCTGCAATTTTACAGCAAGTTTTGTAATTGCTTCGCTTACTTTTTCCAAGGCAGGAGATAAACAGGATCGGGGCAATTAGCTGCGTATTGTTCTCGTTTAGATAGTTCGCACACACCGGGATAATCGCCTACCCATCCCTGCAAGTCGAGCATCAATTGAAGGTGCAAATGTGGTGGCCAATGACCGTTTTCTGCAGGTGGACCAAAATGAGCTAATAAATCGCCTTTGTTTATTTTATCGCCCTTCTTAAATCGAGTTAAATCCGCTGCAGATAAATGTCCATACAAAGCATAAAACGATCGCTCTTCCAATTGATGAGCAACTATTATAGTGGCGCCGTAATCACCAAAGCGATTGTTATCGGCAACCGATTCAATTGTGCCGTCCATAAAAGAATACACGGGCGTACCCACTTCTCCCCAAATATCAATACCGAGATGAAGTCTTCTTGGCTCCGACCCATCCACAGGATCAAACACCTTGCTTCGGCTATACACCGTACGATGCTCCATATAACCGCCCCATCCGTATTTTGCTTGATGAACTGCTAACTCCGATGAAACATACTGCGAGAATTTGGCAGTATCAAGGAGGATTTCTGCTGTTAGTTGTAAGTTGGTAGCCGTAAAATCCAACAATAACACTTGATCCTTTGAACGATCGAAAGGAACCGGATCAGCAAACTGATCTTTGTATTGATTGAGTAATTGGGTGAGTTGATGGGGCATTGGGCTTCAGGCTTTAGGCGTTAGGTTGTTAGACTTTAGGTTTTGGGTGTTGGGCTTTAGGTATTAGGCTTTAGGCTGCATAACACTTACAGTTTAATCAACGCATATACAGGAAAATGATCGGAACTGAAACGACCTTTCCAAGTTTGTGAAAGCGTAGCATGCTTTAATACGGTTCCACCATTTTTCAGGTAAATATGATCGATTGCAAAATCAGAAAGTTCGGCTGATTTGAATCCATTGAAAGTGCCACTGGGACCATAGTGTGGCGTCTTCGTAACATATAAAGTATTGATGAGTTTTAAGGGCGGAGCGGCTTGTTCAATTATCTGAATCGGTTCATCATTTACCGTAGCATTAAAGTCACCAGTCACAATCACCTGTTCTTTTCCGGCCATGCGTTGTACTTCTTCCATTAAAAGCCTGGCACTGTTTGCTCGAGCTATTTTCCCAATATGATCGAAATGGGTATTGAACATCCAAAATTTCTTCTTCGTTTTCAAGTCCTGAAAATAGGCCCAAGAAACAATTCTCGTAATGGCAGCATCCCAACTTTTGGAACCGGGTACTGTTGGCGTCAAACTCAGCCAAAAGGTTCCCTGCTTCAATGCTTTGAAGCGGGCTGTATCATAAAAAATAGCCGAGAATTCACCTTTCTCTTTTCCATCGTCTCTTCCAACACCCACGTATTTATAGCCGGGCAAGGCTGCTTGCAGGTCTAGCATTTGGTCGAAAAGCGCCTCCTGAACACCTACTAATTGCGCGTCGTGAAAAAGGATTTGCGAGGCGGCAAAAGCTTTCCTGTTGGGCCAAGCGTTAGCACTGTCGGAGGCAACATTGAGCCGAATATTGAAGGTCATTACACCAATATGCTGAGAAAAACCACTAACAGAAAGCAACAATAAGCCGATCAGAAGAGTCAATTTGTTCATAATGCAAAGTATCGTTCTAAAATGAAGCGAAAGTTAAGTTCAGTTTTACACTTACTATTCACCATTCGTCCAAAAGCTTCCGAAATCGATTGATAATTGAATAACTTGTATTGTTTAAATTCAGATATATGAGAAAAATTTATTTACTATTTGCTTGTTTGGCGGCGGGTTTCAGCAGCATGGCTCAAACTGCGCCCATGTGGATGCGCTATCCGGCGATCAGTCCTGATGGCAAAACCATTGCCTTTGGATACAAAGGTGATATTTATAGAGTGGATGCAACGGGAGGGGTAGCCATTCCCTTAACCATTCACGAAGCACATGATATGATGCCTGTTTGGAGCCGCGATGGAAAGTCCATTGCGTTTGCAAGCGATCGTCATGGAAACTTCGACGTTTTTGTAATGCCCGCAACCGGTGGAACCCCGGTTCGCCTAACCTACAACAGCGCTCCGGACTATCCTTCCGATTTCAGCGTCGACAATAAACAAGTGCTGTTTACCAGTTCAAGAAACATACCGGCTGAAAACATTCGTTTCTACAGCCCTCGTCTGTTTCAAAACTTATACACGGTTCCTGTAAGCGGTGGCCGTCCGGTCTTAATTTCCTCTGCAGGTTTCGAAAACGCTCACTACAACAGCAAGGGCACTCAAATTGTATTTCAAGATAGAAAGGGATATGAAGATGCACTAAGAAAGCACCACACTTCTTCTGTTACCAGAGATATTTGGTTGATGGATGTAAAATCCAACACCTATCGTCAGTTGAGTGGTTTTGAAGGTGAAGATAGAGAACCCGTATTCAGCAGCGATGATCAATTTGTGTATTATTTAAGCGAAAAGAACGGCACTCAAAATATTTACAAAGCGCCTGTTCTGAATAAAATGGCAGAACAAAGCATCACTAGCTTCAAAACACATCCTGTTCGCAATCTGAGTATCAGTAATAACAATACACTTTGCTACACATACGAAGGTGAAATTTACACGCAAAAAGATGGCGGCAAACCTGAAAAAATAGCCATTCAAATTTACAATGATGGCAGAGCCGGCGTGGAGAAGAACGTATCCATCAATGGAAACGTAACGCAATTCGCACTTTCTCCAAATGGAAAAGAAATTGCCTTTGTAAACAGAGGGGAAGTATTTGTTACAAGTGTAGAAGGTGGACAAACCAAACGCATCACCAATACTCCGCAACAAGAAAGAATGGTTCAATGGAGTCCCGATGGCAGAAGTTTGATCTATGCTGCCGAACGCACGAATAGCTGGGACATCATGAAGGCGACCATTGCAAGAAAAGAAGAACCTTACTTTTTTGCTTCAACTGTTATTAATGAAGAGGCCATCATCAATTCTCCGGCTGAAGAATTTCAACCCAAATTCAGTCCCGACGGAAAAGAAATTGCATACGTAGCAGAGCGCAATATTTTGAAAGTATTCAACACTGTAACAAAGCAAACCCGCACCTTGCTTCCTGAAGGAAGAAACTATTCTTATAGTGATGGAGATTGGGATTTCAACTGGAGTCCTGATGGAAAATGGATCATCACTGACGACAGCGAAGGCAACTGGTTTACCGGTAACGCGGCATTGATTAAAGCAGACGGTACGGGTGAAATTCAACATCCCAATAAAAGCGGATTTGGCCAGAACAGTCCTAAATGGGCTTTGAATGGAAAGGCCATGACCTGGACCAGTGCGCGCGATGGTAGAAAGAGTTTAGCGATGCAAGGTAGCAGAGAAGTAGATATTTATGCCGGCTTCTTTGATCAAGAATTGTTTGACCGTTACAAGTTGAGCAAGGATGATTATGCTTTACTGAAAGAAAAAGAAGAGAAAGACAAATCGGATACTTCTATCAAAGCAAAGCCTGCTGATAAAAAAGCGAGCAGTGAATTGAATTTGGAAGACTTTAAATCGCGCATCACTAAACTTACTATTAACAGTGCTTCCATTTCCGACTATGTAGTGAACAATGATGGAAGCAAAGTTTACTACCTCGCCTCATTTGAAAAAGGATTCGATTTGTGGGTAACCGAACCTAGAACCAGAGAAACAAAGATTCTGGCAAAGCTTGGTGGTAGCCCTAGTGGTATTGAAATGAGCAAAGACGGGAAATCACTTTTTGTTACCAATAATGGTTCATTGGTGAAAGTAGACGAAAGCGGTAAAGTAAGCCCCATTGCCATCAATGGTGAAATGGTGTTGAATGCTGCAGAAGAAAGAGCTTATATTTTCGATCACGCATGGCGTCAGGTACAGAAAAAATTCTATGATCCAAAAATTCATGGAATTGACTGGAAAGGATTCCACGATCAATATGCGAAATTCTTACCCCATATCAGCAACAACTATGATTTCCAAGATTTGCTTGGAGAATTCTTAGGAGAACTGAATGCATCACATACGGGTGGTCGTTATAGTCCTCAAATGCAAAACCCCGATGCAACAGCAACTTTGGGATTACTATATGATGAAACCTTTACCGGAAATGGATTGAAAGTAAGTGAGGTAATTGAAGGAGGTCCTTTCGATAAAGCCAGCAGCAAGCTAAAATCGGGCGTGATCATTGAAAAAATTGATGGAGAAGCCATCACTGATGCGGTAGACTGGGCGAAGTTTTTAAACAGAAAAACCGGAAAGAACACATTGATATCTGTGTTCGATCCAGCTACTAATACACGTTATGAAGAGACCATCAAACCTATCAGCTTTGGAGAAGAAAGCGGCTTGATGTACAAGCGTTGGGTGAAGAAGATGGATGAAATGGTGACCAAATTAAGTGGCGGTAAAGTTGGCTATGTTCACGTTCAAGGTATGAACGATGGAAGTTACCGTTCTACCTACGACGAAGCCTTGGGTAAAAATTTCGACAAAGAAGCGCTGATCGTTGATACTCGTTTCAACGGAGGTGGTTGGTTGCACGACGACTTGAATACCTTCCTTAGCGCTAAGCGTTACTTAGATTTTGCTCCACAAGGAAATCGATTGAAAGATGGGGAGCCAATGGGCAGATGGGCAAAGCCAAGTGTTGTATTGATGAGCGAAAGCAATTACAGTGATGCGTTTATTTTCCCTTATGTATACAAACAAAACGGCATTGGTAAGTTGGTGGGTATGCCTGTACCCGGCACCGGAACAGCCGTTTGGTGGGAAACACAAATTGATCCAACCATCGTGTTCGGTATTCCAATGGTAGCCACTATTGGTAAAGAAAACAGACCTACTGAAAATCTTCAACTAGAACCCGATATTAGAGTGCCTTTGAAATACGAAGACTTCTTGAAAGGCAAAGACGCTCAAATTGAAGCAGCAGTGAAAGAGATGTTGGATACCATTGCGAAGGAGAAGGAAAAAGGGAAGAAGGGGTTTTAGAGGAGGAACGAGAATGAGAGGAAACGAGGAGCGAGGAAATACAGAGAAAGAACAGGGGGATAAAGGATGGAGGATGAGAGGAGACGAGGATGCGGGAAGGGAGGCAATGCAAAAGTAAGAACTGAGGGAGGTAAATAATCATCCTGAAAATCCTTCAATCCTGTAAATCCTGATCAAAAAAATAACGGCCGCAGTTCAATAGAGACTGCGGCCGTATTATTTGTGGTTACACGATAAGTTTACACCGGAATAGAGAGGTCTTGTTTGAGTTCAGACCAATTGATCACCACTTCATTGGCCAATTGTTCCTCGAGGAGGTTCGCCCAAGTTTCCATGTACACAATTACATCTTCACGTTGGTTTCTTTTGAGCCATCGGAATCCACCGGGAAGTTTATTGAGCACGCTGCGGTCTTCTAGGTACTCTAGATTGTGGAAGTCTGTTGGAGTCATCCCCACTCCTTCCAGCTTGCTCATGATGAACATCAGCGGTGCGGAAGTGATATTGCAGTAGTCGTCGGCAATTTCCGTCCACTCCCCTGCTCCTTGATGAGCATAGCTCACAATTTCTTCCTTACTCAATTCAGTGATAACCTGTATAAGATTACCACAGTTGCAGCCGCCATGATGCCCCCAGGCATAATAAGCGCCGTTGCGTAAATTAGCCGCCGCCTTGCGGAGGCCTTCGATGAGTTGAATATTTGCTTGTGCCATGGTTCTAATTTACAAATTTAAACAGGTGACAATCAAGGCTTGTTGAACCTTTTTCTGCTTCGTTAAAGTAAACTTAAAGCAAAATATACCGGAGCATTCTTCGTTAAAGACAAAACTTGTCCCGTGAAGTATTTTACGCTCCTACTTATAACATCGTTCAGCTTGATTTTGTTGCCCGGCCGTGCACAAACCATTACGGGTGCTTGGAAGGGGAAAATTCAGCAGACAAAGGTTGAAGTAAAAATCATCAAAAGCGGCGACAGTCTTACCGGAACCTCCTACTATTATACTTCGAAAAACAACTATAAACGCTACGCCATAAAAGGGTATTTCGATACGGAAACCAATGAAGTGGTTTGGTGGGATGATTTCCTGATTGAAGATCACTCAAATGGCGGCATCAATACCAAGGGAGGACCGAACGGATTTCTAAATGTGGCAGATTTCAATTGCCCGGGCAATACACAAATGATGCTCGATGGCACCGCTAATAATAAAGAATCGAAAGATAGCGACAAGCAATACCTTCATCTCGAAAAAACAAAAGAAACTGTTTTTATAGACGATTGGGATTTTGTGATAGAAAACTATTTCGTAGGTGCCAACGATCCTAAGATCATTGCCGAATACAGTAAAAAACAAGGAACTACTCCATTTGTAGACGAGCCTGAAATTGGTCCACGACCAATGATCATTGTGGCAAATACGCCCCCACCGGCTCCTATTGTAATCACTGCACCGAGTCCGAAACTTGCAGAAATCCCTGCACCCGAACTTTCTGCGAATCAGAAAAAATTCGAGAGCAGAAAAAAAGTGATGCAAACAGTGATCCCCGTAACATCGGAACTTATTGAAATACGCTTTTACGACAATGCTCAAGTAGACGGCGACTCCATCGCTTTATTCTTGAACAACAAAATGATTTTCGAACATATTCGGTTAACCGAAAATGCTTACACCATTTCAATCAAAGCATCCGACTTGGGCGATGATAATGAACTGGTGATGGTAGCTGAAAACCTCGGTTCCATTCCTCCTAATACTTCTTACATGGTAGCCATTGTGGGTGATAAGCGTTACGAAGCACGTTTGTATGCGAATGAGAATAGTAGTGCGGTGGTGAGGTTGGTGAAACCGGGAGCGAAGCAGTAATTAAGAAGTAAGAATTAAGAATTAAGAATGAAACAGCCGGGGGTAATTAATAATTAATAAGTAATAATTAATAATGGAACAGCCGGAATACAGGAGGGAGGACGGAGGATCGAAGACGGAGGAAATACAGAGAAAGAACAGGGAGAGGAACAGGGGGAATACATGAACGAGGATGAGAAGTAAAGAAAACCGCTGCGAAACCGCTGCGTTCGCTGCGCCGCTGCGGTAAAACCTAAAGCCTAACCCCTAACACCTCACACCTACTGCCTCACCACCCTAAACCCCTGATTACTAAACGAAGCAATACTCGCCACTCTACCTATATCTACACTGTTGAAGAAACCACAGGAATGAATGCTGCACCACCAGCTACCGCCACGGGCATGCACTACACCGGGTTTAGCAGTAGCACCAAAAGGTTTTCTTGAACAAAACTCAAATACATTCCCGTACATATCGTACAATCCAAAAGCATTGGGCGCAAAAGATTTTACCGGTGCGGTATAAACAAATTCATCTGTGCTATCGGCCTTTAAGTGATCTACCCCTTTCCAGATGTTTGCATATTGGTGAATGAGTTGATTGTTGGCTCCGAAGAAAAAATCTGTTCTTGTGTTGGCTCTTGCGGCCGCTTCCCATTCGTCGAGCGTGGGCAAACGATACCCCGCCCATTTGCAATAAGCTTGCGCATCGCGGTAACTGATACAGGTGACTGGGTGATTCATTTTGTTTTCAATTCCTCCCCTACTCACCCCATTTGGAAACCTCCAATACGCTGTTGAATCTTCCATCCACTCAAACTCCCGAAGGCCCGGTTCAAAAACCATGGCATTGTGTCTTTTTTCTGCATCGGTAACATAATGGGAGTTACTCACAAAACGGTCGAACTCAGCATTGGTGATTTCTGTGGTTGAGATCCAGAAACTATCTAACCGAACTTTATGAGCTTTGTTGAGTCCATGTAGTTTACTTCCTAAAGAATACGTTCCCGCAGGAATTTTTACAAATTCCAATTGGGCATTTGCAAAAAAAGGCAGCAGCAAAAAAAACAGGCTATTTTTTATTCTGCGCATAATAGAATTTAAGAGCTGAAGAAATGACGTATTCAACATTACTCGCTGTATATGCAACCGAAGCATTATAGTAAGATCCGTTTTTAGCCACTTCTTTAAAGAAAGAAGATTCCAAAAATTCAGGCGATTTGTTCTGTTCCATTAAATGTATCAACAAAGTCAACAAATAATGATCATGCGTATTCGCCCTGTATTCAGAAATAATAAGTGGAATTAGCTCAGTAATATTGGCAATGGCAATCGCATTCTTTAGATTTAAGCCCATCTGATGATTTAACTGAGTCAACTCTTTAATATAAAAACTGACTGAGTCTTTATTTCTTATCAAAAAATTTCTTTGTCTTTGGCTAAGTTGAAAATCGCCCGATAGTCGAGGCAAGTAGAACTTTATTATTTTGTCTTCGCTCTCTGTTTCCAAAGAAATTGAGCAAATCTGAGCAAATGTTTCGGGATACATCATAGCATAGGTAAACTTTTGCCTAACAGTAAGACTGTCGTATTGATGCTGTTTTAAAAACCCTGAATAATCCGTAACTCCTTCTTTCTTATTAATTGCAGCTGCCTCTACTTTCATTCGACTAATTTTTTCCAATCCCCAAACAACAATGGTCATCTTATACTTATACGCTCTAGATATCGATTTATCTTTACCATTTAAATCTAGTTGAGAATAGCAATTAAATAAGCAGGTAAACAACGTGATCGTTAGGAAAATCGCTTTCATACAAGATGTGTTCGTAAAGTAAGATTCAAAAATTGAGTCGCCTCTTATTTCTTAAACCGCTCATTATAAAAGTCAGTTGCACGTTTCAAAATCAATTCTTCGTTGGCTTTATTGAATTCAATCCAAGAAGTGTAGTCATACTCTTTTGCATACATTTTCTTATAGCTCAACGAAGTCATGAAAGCCGGATATTTATTGTTGAGCATGAGCAAATTCAATACCGTAAGCAAATCGCGGTCTTTGGGATTGGCTTTGTACTCTTGAATGATAAAAGGAATCATTTCACCGGCGTTTACTTCTAACAAAGCTTTCTTTAAATTAAGTCCCATTCGATGCTTGGGGAGTGTCAATATCTTTACGTAACTCATCACTGAATCGCGGTTGGCCATCAGAAACTGGCGCTGTTTATCACTCCAATTTTGCTCCGAAAGCTGATCGGGCAAATACCCCATGATTTTTTTATGTTCATCTTGAATTGGAGGGAAAGCATCACAAATCTGACTAAAGCTTTCGCCATAAATCATCACATAAGTGAACTTCTCTCTCAATTTCAATCCATTGAATTGTTTTGGTGTGAGCGCTGCTTGATAGAAATCAGCATCTTCTTCGGAAGGCTTGATCGTTTTTATTAACTGACGTATTTTTTCCAATCCCCAAGTTGGAATGGTTTCAAAGGTCCGATAGTCATGATAGGCAGAGCTCTCTTTACTAGGCTCCTTGTATTCAACTTCATCTTGAGCCGATGCGCCAAAAAAGGAAAGGTTGAGTAACACAAGAAATAAGATCGCTTTCATCGCTAAAATTTCAGATAAGGTACAAAAAAAACGTGGTGATTAAATCACCACGTTTACCATTTTACCGGGAACAAAGATTATTTTCTTGGGCGGCTTTCCTTCCGTCCATTTCAATACCACTTCATTCGCCAACACTATTTTCTCTACTTCGGCTGCGCTTATATCAACGGGTAAGTTGAGTGTTGTTCTCATTTTACCATTTACCGAAATAGGATATTCTTTGCTTGATTCAATTGTGTACTTTTCTTCATATTTAGGATAGCTCGCATCCAATACGGAACCTTGATTTCCAATCAAACTCCACAATTCTTCGGAAATATGTGGTGCGTAAGGGGTCATCAGTACAATTAACTGTTCTAACACTGCTTTCTTATGACATTTCAAATCGGCCAACTCATTCACACAAATCATGAAGGCACTTACGGCTGTATTGAAACTGAAACGCTCTGTATCTTCTTCAATTTTCTTGATGGCTTTGTGCAACACTTTCAATTCTTCCGCAGTTGGAGTTTCTTCGTTCCACATCTTTCCTTTTAGTTCGTCGTAGAACAATCGCCAGAACTTTTTCAAGAAACGGTGCACCCCTTCAATACCCTTGGTATCCCATGGTTTGCTGATTTCCACCGGACCTAAAAACATTTCGTACATACGGAAAGTGTCGGCACCGTATTTGTCAACCAACATATCCGGATTCACAGTGTTGTACTTGCTCTTACTCATTTTCTCTACCTCGGCACCGCAAATGTATTTTCCGTCTTCCAGAATGAATTCAGCATCAGCATAATCACTCTTCCACTTTTTGAAAGCTTCTGTATCGAGTTCTAATCCGTCAACAATGTTAACATCAACATGCAAAGCGTTCGTTTCATACTGATCTTTCAATCCCTTCGAAACAAACTTATTGGTGTTTTGGATTCTGTATACAAAACGGCTGCTTCCTTGAATCATCCCTTGGTTCACCAACTTTCTAAACGGTTCGTCGAAACCAATATGACCGAGATCGTACAAGGCTTTGGTCCACATACGACTGTACAACAAATGCCCAACGGCATGTTCTGTACCACCGATGTATAAATCAACCTGCCCCCAATAATCACTCACTTTGCGATCGCAAAATGCTTCGTTGTTATGAGGATCCATGTAGCGAAGGAAGTACCAGCTACTTCCCGCATAACCGGGCATGGTATTAGTTTCCAATTCGCGACTTACCCATTCAGGAATATTGGCCAAGGGACCTTCACCCTCAGGACCCGGACTATACGATTCTACGTCAGGTAATAACAATGGCAATTCAGCCTCTGTTAACGGAGCAGCAACGCCGTCTTTCCAAGTAATAGGGAAAGGTTCACCCCAATAGCGCTGGCGACTGAAAGCCGCGTCGCGCATTTTGAAATTCACTTTGCGGGTTCCGATACCCAAGTCTTCTATTTTCTTAACTGCCACATCAATTGCATCGCGCATTACCATACCTGTTAGGAAGTCGCTGTTTTCCAATTTTGCATCCTTGGTAGGGTTGGCTTCTTCGCCATTGAAGGCATCGCCAATGATATTGGTAATGGGAATATTGAAATGCTTTGCAAATTTGAAATCACGCTCGTCGCCGCAAGGAACAGCCATGATGGCACCAGTTCCGTATCCTGCTAACACATATTCACTGATCCAAATAGGAATTTGTTTCCCGTTGAAAGGATTGATGGCATAAGCGCCTGTAAACACACCGCTGATTTTCTTTTCTGCCATGCGTTCCCGCTCACTTCTGCTCTTCACAAATGCTAAGTAATCAGCTACAGCCGCTGCTTGTTCGGTAGAAGTGATGGAATCAATGTAATCGAGTTCAGGCGCAATTACCATGAAGTCGACACCAAAAATAGTATCAGGACGTGTAGTGTACACACGCAATTTGCGATCTGTTGCTTTTTCGCTTTGAATATTGAAATCAATTTCAGCACCATAGGATTTTCCGATCCAGTTGGTTTGCATTTCTTTCATTGCTTCGCTGAATTCAATTTCATCGAGTCCTTTCAACAAGCGATCAGCATATTCTGTAATGCGGAGGTACCATTGTCTAAGTTTTTTCTTCACAACGGGGTGTCCGCCGCGCTCACTTACACCGTTCACTACTTCATCGTTGGCAAGTACGGTTCCCAATGCTTCGCACCAATTCACTTCACCATATCCACAAAAGGCCAATCGATAGTTCATCAATACCTCTTGTTGTTCTTTGTGTGATTTGGCTTTCCATTCTTCAGCGGTAAATGCTTCCACACCGGCGCGGGTTCCAACAACTGCCGTACCGTTCTTTTCAAAAGAAGCGATCAAGTTGTTGATTGAACTGGCTTTCTGTTGATCGCGATCAAAGAAGCTGTTGAAGAGTTGAAGGAAAATCCATTGTGTCCATTTGTAATAACCGGGTTCACAGGTTCTCACTTCGCGTTCCCAATCGTAGCAGAAACCAATATTGTCTAACTGCTTTCTAAAATTGTCGATGTTCTGAGCGGTTGAAACAGCGGGGTGTACGCCGTGCTCAATGGCGTATTGCTCTGCGGGCAATCCAAATGCATCGTAACCCATGGGGTGTAATACATTGAAGCCTTTCAATCTTTTATAGCGACTGAAGATATCGGAAGCGATGTAGCCGAGGGGGTGACCTACGTGCAAACCGGCTCCGCTTGGGTAAGGGAACATATCGAGCACATAAAACTTCGGTTTGTCCGAAACATTGGGTACTTGATAGGTTTTATTTTTCTTCCAATGGTCTTGCCATTTCTTCTCCAGCTCTCTAAATTGGTATTCCATGCCTGTGTTAAAAAAATTTGAACGATTGCTTGTGTTAACCTCCTAAAAGCGAACGAGATGTGAAAGATCCCTTAAAAAAGCCTTGATTGATTGAATCTTGGCAATAGTCTCGTTTTTTTGCCCGTTAGAAGGGCAGCAAAAATACAATTTACCGCCTGAAATATGCTATTTTTGCTTGCATCGACCTTTATTAATCCATTAAAATCGGTATTCATGGCTCCATCCGGAAAACTTTCCGCCAAAAGATCCAAACCTTCCTATTTCATGTCCATCCTGGGGGTTACGCTGGTACTCTTCATTGTAGGGGTATTGGGATGGGTAGTACTCAATTCGCGCAATTTGGAACAGGTGCTCAGAGAAAGCGCTACCATGAACGTGTTTATCAATCAAACCACTACCGAAAAGGATAAAGACAGTTTGGTGGTATTCGTTCAAAATCACCCTTTTGTAAAGAGTTATAAATACATTGATAAGGATGAGGCCAAGAAAGAATGGTTGAGTCAAGGAAACGAAGATTTCAATGTATTCATCGATAATATGATGTTACCCAGATCGGTAGACGTGAATTTCAAGAGCGATTTTGCCGATTCGGCCCACATGGCTTCTTTCAAGGCCGAGCTCGGAAAGTTTGCGTTTGTAAACGATGTAAAATTCCCCAAAGAAGTGGTAGCCAAATTCAGTTTGTTGAGAAAGGTGACAGTTGGACTAGGCATCATAGCCCTTGTTTTATTGGCATTGACCGTGGTTTTGATAGATAATACCATTCGTTTGGCGATGTTCAGCAACCGCTTCCTTATTAAGACCATGCAGATGGTGGGAGCCACCCGTTGGTTCATAGCTAAACCTATGAATATCAGGGCTATTATCAACGGCGCGATCTCAGGTACACTGGCCATTGTGGCAATGGTAATTGTCATTTTCTCTATTGAGAATTGGGTGCCTGAAATGAAGGGGTTGAGAAACGGCAATACGATGTTGTTGCTTTGCTCAGTGATCTTATTGATTGGCATCTCAATTACCTTGGTAAGTACCCACCGTTCCATTATTAAGTACTTGAAAATGAAACTCGACGACCTGTATTAATTTCCGGGTCATTTACCTATATTGCAAGCCTAATAACCTTTAGATTATGAGCGAAACGAAAAACGCCCCAGCCCTTTTCACGAAAGAAAACTACAAATGGATGGCCATTGGTGCAGTTGTAATTGCCATTGGTTATTTGATGATGACAGGTGGAAAGAGTGAAAACGTAAATGTATTTCAACGCGAAGAAGTATATAGTTTCCGCAGAATCACTTTGGCGCCAATCGTAATCCTATTGGGATTGGGCATTGAAGTATTTGCCATCTTCCGCAAATCTAAAGCTTAGTCACTCCCATGACTCTTATTCAAGCGATTGTTATAGCCATTGTAGAAGGCTTAACAGAGTTTCTTCCTATTTCCAGTACCGGACATATGGTAATGACCAGCACGGCTTTTGGAATAGAAAAAGAATCGTTTACCAAATTATTTGAAGTTTCCATCCAATTTGGAGCCATCCTAGCAGTGGTGGCACTGTATTGGAGAAAATTCCTTGACTTCAAGAGTTGGACTTTCTACGCTAAACTTTTGCTGGCTGTAATCCCTGCACTCATCTTCGGAAAGCTATTCGATGACATCATTGATGAGAAATTAGGCAGTCCGGTATTCATTGCCTCCATGTTTATTGCCGGAGGTATTGTATTGCTATTCATCGATAAGCTGTTCACAAAAAATACAATTGAAGAAGAAGGAAAGATCAGTTATGTGAAAGCGATCATCATTGGTTGCTTCCAAGTATTGGCGGTTGCTTTGCCGGGTATCTCTAGAAGTGCTGCTACCATTATTGGTGGTATGAGCCAGAAATTAACCCGAAAACTAGCGGCAGAATTCTCCTTTTTCTTAGCGGTGCCTACCATGGCAGCTGCTACGTTGTATTCTTTGTTTTTGAAAGACTGGCCGCAAGACGGCGCAGCAACTAAAGGATACAAAATTCTTCTCGGCAACTCCGATAATTTAAAGTTGTTTGCTGTAGGCAACGTGGTAGCTTTTGTAGTGGCTTTGATTGCTATCAAATTCTTCATCGGGTTTCTCCAAAAACACGGCTTTAAAATATTCGGATGGTACCGCATTATCGCTGGTATTCTTTTACTTGTTTGGTTATGGAAGAGTGGGCAATTCTAATAGCCCGATATTTCTTACATTTAGTACTGTTTAAGTTCCCTCACCTAAACCGTTTTGATTAATGGCTACTGCTTCAAAAAAAGTAATCAATGGTTGGGCCATGTACGATTGGGCCAACTCAGTTTACAATTTAGTAATTACCACAACCTTTTTCCCGGCCTATTATGCTGCGATCACCAAACCTGAGAATGAAAAATTCAAAGACGGTGTTGAGTTTCTGGGAAGAACCTATGTAAATACAGAAATCAAAGATTATGTTCTTGCATTTGGATTTTTGTTGATCGCCTTCTTCTCTCCCATTCTGTCGTCAATTGCCGATTATAAAGGCAATAAGAAGAATTTCATGCGCTTCTTTTGTTACATGGGTGCATTGAGTTGTTCGCTCTTGTATTTCTTTGACACCGATACCGTATCGTTTGGATTGGTATGCTTTATGTTCGCAGGTATTGGCTTCTATGGTTCGCAAGTATTTTACAATTCCTACTTACCGGATATCACGGATGAAGCCGACAGAGATCGCGTGAGCGCCAAAGGGTATTCATATGGTTATATTGGAAGTGTGATTATGCAAATGATCGGGTTTGCCTTGGTAATGAACGCCGGCGACGATCCTGTAAAAACACAGCAAGCTTTGAAACTCACCTTCTTGTTGGTTGGTCTTTGGTGGATTGGCTTTGCTCAAATTTCGTTCAACAGGCTGCCTATGGGCACCGCTGCTGAGAGAGCCACCAAGAAAAATGCTTTGACCAATGGATTCCATGAATTGAAATTGGTATGGGACCAATTGATCCATATGCCCGTTTTAAAGCGCTATCTGTTCTCCTTCTTTTTCTATTCTATGGGTGTGCAGACTGTGATGTTAGTAGCCATTGATTTTGGAATCAAAGAATTGAAACTTCCGAATGATCGATTGATCATTACCGCTGTTGTGATTCAATTAGTGGCGATTGCGGGGGCCTTGGTGATGTCGCGCTTATCAGAAAAATTCGGAAATATCAAAGTGTTGCTCTTTACTGTGTTATTATGGATCGCCGTTTGTATCGTCGGATATTTTATACAAACAGAATTTCATTTTTATTTTCTGGCGGCAATGGTAGGATTGGTAATGGGGGGCATTCAAAGTATGAGTCGTTCTACCTATTCTAAGTTGATGCCCGAAACAAAAGACACGGCCTCTTTTTTCAGTTTTTATGATGTAACGGAAAAACTGGCTATTGTAATTGGATTGTTTAGTTTTGGATTTATAGAAGGTCTTACTAATAACATGAGAAATTCCATCCTTGCACTCATTGTTTTCTTCGTGCTTGGATTTATTGGATTGTTGCTTACACAAATGAAAGAAAAGAAAAAGCTTGCTGCATGAAACTCTATTCCATCAATGCCGGACATTTTAAGTTAGACGGTGGTGCCATGTTCGGAGTGGTACCTAAAAGCATTTGGAACAAATTGAATCCTGCCGATGAAAACAATATGTGTTCCTGGGCATTGCGTTGCTTGTTAATTCAAGAAGGAGATCGAAGAATCTTGATTGACACAGGCATGGGTAATAAGCAAGATGCCAAATTCTTTGGTCACTACTATATGCATGGCAATGACAGCTTAGAGGGATCATTGGCCGCACACGGTTTCTCTAAAGATGATATCACCGATGTTTTACTCACCCATTTGCATTTCGATCATTGTGGAGGAGCAATAGAGAAAGTAGGAGACCAATTGGTTCCTGCTTTTAAGAATGCCCGCTATTGGAGCAACGCGGCTCATTGGCAATGGGCCACTATTCCTAATGACCGCGAAAAAGCTTCTTTTTTGAAAGAGAATATTTTGCCTATTCAAGAAAGTGGAAAGTTGAATTTTATTGAGCTACCCGGAGAAGGATTGCCCGGCCGTTTGCCCGAAGTGAAGTTTACGGATACAATCTCCATTCGATTTGTTTCGGGTCATACCGATCAAATGATGTTACCGCAAATCAAGTTCAAAGACCGCACTATTGTTTACATGGCAGATCTTTTGCCGGCGGTTGCGCATTTGCCTATTCCGTATGTGATGGCATATGATATGTTCCCGCTGACTACTCTTAATGAGAAAAAAATGTTTTTGAAAGAAGCGGTTGAAAACGATTATCTATTGTTCTTCGAGCATGATCCGGTGAATGAAGTGTGTAGTTTGCAACAAACCGAGAAAGGGGTAAGAGCGAAGGCGATTTATAAATTGGAGGAGCTTTAATATATTCATCACAAAGTCCTTCGACAAGCTCAGGAGCCGCGAAGTTTTTTTTCACCGCAGCGGCGCAGCGATCGCAGCGGTTTTCCTTTCCTCTCATCCTCGTTCCTGTATTCCCCCTGTTCATGCCCCTCTTCCTTCTCTGTATTTCCCCGCCTCCTCGCTTCCTGTTTTTCCTCGTTCCATCTTTCAACGCGATAAATCGCGTTGCTACAAATACCCTTTATTTGCGTCCGCCGCGATAAATCGACGGCGTACCTTAGCGACAATCATACCTTCTATTCATTAATATCTTCAACGCTGTATTTCCTCGTTTCCTCTCATCCTCGTTTCCTCTCATCCTCGTTCCTGTATTCCCCCTGTTCTTTCTCCGTATTTCCTCGTTCCTCGCTTCCATCTTTCAACGCGATGAATCGCGTTGCTACAAATACCCTTTTATTTAAGTCCGCCGCGATAAATCGACGGCGTACCTTAGCTACAATCATCCCTTCTATTCATAGATATCTTCAACCCTGTATTTCCTCGTTTCCTCTCATCTCTCATCCTCGTTCCTGTATTCCCCCTGTTCCTGCCCCTCTTCCTTCTTTGTATTTCCTCGCTTCCTCGTTTCCTATATTCCTCATCTCAAACTTACGAGCGAGCTCAACGGATACCTTAAATTCTTATAGCTAATCATATCCACTTTTACGGTTCCAACGGTAATAGGGCTTTCTACACGAACCGGAATATGGTTCGCATCATCGCTTACCCACACGGTCATTTTCTCACCGCCTTCAAACAAAGTTCCTTTAATTAAGAGGGGTTTGAATTTGATTGCTTTGAATTTGCCGTATTTGGTTTTAATGGTTTCCTTACCTAAATAACGGATGTACATATTGTACACTTCATTGTCGAGAAAGATAGAAAAGGGAATTTTATCGTCGGGTTTTAGGCCATTGAAGTTGATATTGCGAGCATAGTAGATGGCGCTCAAAACATCTTGGATGCAATCGGGTAGTTTATAAACACCTTGATTGGTAATAGCCGTATTGGTTACTTTATTGAAGGAAACGTTCTCGTATTTTTTATAGCCACCTTCGTACACATTTCGGATAAACTTGATTGGCTGAAGCGTTGCGGTATCAATAAAACTTTCATATTTATCACGAACCTTAAATACTTTATCGTAAAAGGGATAGGTATTGCCCTCACCTGTAAAATGATAGACCGGCTTGTTGTTTAGCATTTCGAGGTTGGTACTGAAGGTTACTTCTCCGGCGCCAAAATGAGCGCCTACTACCGCATACATTACTTTGAACGTAATTTGCTCACTGTTTTGAAAAGCAGTATTCCTCATCCCACAAAACCCTTCTCCTGCTTTTAAAGGAGAAGCCAATACAGATAAGGTTATAAAAAAAAGTGCGTATATCGATTTCATGTAATTAGAATAGCATTATAGTTGTTGAGCTTTCCGTCTCTTCTGTTGTCGGTACTTAAATCTACGAATATTCAAGAGCAATAAACTTCCCATCAAAGCAGGTATTACCAGATTGATGATCCATACTGCTAAAGAACTCGCCATAATTCCTACCAAATTCGTGCTAAACAATTGCAACACCTCAATATTTGTCTTCCACCGAATCCCTAATTCTGATAAAAAGGCGATAGAAGGAACAATGGCTAAGATCAAAAATACAACGCTTATGGCACCAAACAAGTCCACGACATTTAAAGAAACATTAAATACTTTAAAGCAAACAAAGTATTGAGCCATGAATACCAGAAAGCGGACCATGGACCATAACAAAATTCTCAACAAAGTGTTGGTTTCGAAATGATCTAACACCGCAATCTGTTCTTTGATTACGGCTTTCATGGGAAGCTTCTGCACCCAATATATCAGACGAGACAATCGGAAGAAAAGTACGCTCATGATCAATAAAGCACCTGCCGTTATATAAGCCAATAATTGAAGGAGCATGGCGGTTTGATGCCCCACTTGAATTTCAACAACGGGTTTTACGATAAAAATGCCTACAAGTCCGAATACCAAGGTCACCATTAATTGAGCCATGCTACAAACCAAGGTAAGGGAGATGGCTTTCACCCGCTGTCCTTCGTTAATATAAAGTACCCTTCCTACGTACTCTCCCATTCTATTGGGTGTGAAGAAGGCAAAGGTTGTACCCACGCAAATGGCCTTAAAGGAAGTATACCAGCTAAGGGGTTGGATACGATTGATCACGATCTGCCATTTTTTGGCCTCTATTCCCCAATTCAACAGCAATAAGACTCCTGTGAGTAGTCCCCATTTTAATTTAGCCCAACTAACCACATCCCAAATATGTTGGAGCGATTCTTCCCATTGTGGTTGCCGTTGAATTTGTTGATAAATAGAATAGCTCAGAATGCAGAAGACCGCTGGGCCAACCACATAATTGAGAAATATTTTGATATTTTTGTTTACGGTAAACAATTGATTTTCAAAATTAACTGAATTCAAAACCAAGGTGCCATCCCTTCCCAAAATAATTCTCGGAATCGACCCAGGAACCCTGGTTATGGGTTATGCCCTTATTGAAGCTTCCGGTTCAAAAGCCCGCCTTTTGAAAATGGACGTCCTTAAATTGAGTGCTAAAAAAGATCATTACGAAAGGCTTCAATCGATCCACCACTGTATTCAGGAATTGATCCAAGAACACCGCCCTCATGAAGTGGCCATCGAAGCTCCCTTCTTTGGTAAGAACGTACAAAGCATGCTAAAATTGGGTAGGGCTCAAGGAGTTGCCATTGCGGTTGCCATGAGCAAAGGGCTGCCGGTAACCGAGTATTCTCCCAAAAAAGTAAAAATGGCGGTTACCGGAAACGGAAATGCCGATAAAGACCAGGTTTGGAAAATGCTGCAACAAGTGCTTTCCATTACCAGTTCTAAAATAGCTTACCTTGATGCTTCGGATGCGCTGGCAGTAGCGGTTTGCCATCATTTTCAATTCAAATTACCCAAAACCGAAAAAACTACGGTCAAGAAAAAAGCAACGAAAAAGAAAAGCAGTTGGGAAGAGTTTGTGAAGGAGAATCCGGGGAAAGTGAGAGGATAATTATTAATTAATAATTAATAATTAATAATTAATAATGAAACAGCCGGGAGTAATTAATAATTAATAAGTAATAATTAATAATGAAACAGCCGGAATACAGAAGGGAGGAAGTATGAAGAAGGAGGAGGGGCAGGAACAGGGGGAATTGGTGAATTTGGGAATGAGATCCGGGAAACGAGGAGAATACAAACGAAGAAGAAAGATCTTTGCGACTCCTTTGCGCAAGCTGCGATCTCTGCGGTGAAATAATCCACACGAAAATAAACTTCGAATGAAATACATTCTTTCCGTTTTAGTAGTACTGTTTGCAGGGCAAGTAATAGCCCAAAACACCATCGCCGACACTTATTGGAATGCCCATCAGAAATCCATCATCGACCACTACAAAACCTTTTTATCGATACCGAATGTAACCCGCGACACGCCCAACATCCGCAAGAATGCCGCTTTCATTCAACAATGGATGAAAGAATTGGGCATCGAAACAAAACTATTGGAAGGCATCACTCCCGGAGTTACACCCGCTGTTTATGGAAAAGTAACAGTACCGGGTGCTACACGCACCATCGCTTTCTATGCTCACTACGATGGACAACCTGTAAATCCCAAACAATGGGGTACCGGACTCGACCCCTTCACACCCGTATTCATTACAGCCCCTTATGAGCGTGGAGGTAAAATCATTCAATTGCCAGATACTGCCGCCCGCGTTCCAGAAAATTGGAGAATCAGCGGTAGAGGCAGTGCCGACGATAAAGCCGGAGTAATGACCATCCTCCATGCTTATGCCGCATTGAAAGAGCAAAAAGCGAAACTCTCCCAAAACATTGTCTTCTTTTTCGAAGGAGAAGAAGAAATGGGATCTACACATATAGGAGAAATTTTCGAACGAAATAAATCGCTTTTGAACGCCGATTTATGGGTGATCTCCGACGGACCGCGCCATGTTTCGGGTAGGAAAATGGTCGTATTTGGTGTACGTGGTGATATGAATATGGCTCTTACTGTTTATGGACCCAAACGACCGCTGCACAGTGGCAACTATGGAAACTGGGCACCCAATCCTGCCCGCATGTTGGTAGAACTATTGGCAGGAATGAAAGATGAAAACAACCGCGTTACCATCAAAGGATTTTACGACGATGTAGTTCCACTAACAGAAACAGAAAAAAAAGCAATCGCTGCCATTCCTGATATTGAAACCACTCTGAAAAAAGACTTGGGCATTGTTCAACCTGAGGGAAACGGCGCCTCCTTTTTGGAATTGCTAAGCTTGCCAACTTTGAATATTAACGGCATCAGTAGCGGTAACACCGGAGCCATGGCTGCTAATATCATTCCTGTAAAAGCAGAAGCCGCGCTGGATTTAAGATTGGTATTAGGTAATGATCTCAACAGACAAGTGGAAAAAGTTAAAGCACATATTCGTTCTCGTGGGTATACCATATTAGATCACGATCCCAGTGATGAAGAGCGATTGAAATACGAAAAGATCATCAAAATAAGCGTGGGCGATGGATACAATGCGCAACGCACTCCCATGGATCTTCCGCTAGCACAATTTGTTATTAAAGCTGTTCAAGCCAGTTCAAAAGAACCTATTGTATTACAACCTTCCGCGGGAGGTAGTTTGCCCTTGATCGTATTCGAACAAAAATTGGGCGCAAAAGTGCTCACGGTTCCGGTTGTGAATTTCGACAACAATCAACATGCTGAAAACGAAAATGTACGGATCGATTATTTGAGAGAGGGAATTGGTACGATGGTGAGTATTATGAGTGGGAATTAGGCGTTAGGCCTTAGGCTTTGGGCTTTTAGGCATTAGGCTTTAGGCATTAGGATTTATAGATTGTTAAGGATTGCCTGTTGAACTTCGAGCAGTTCCTCTTTACTAAGTTTTAGTTTTTCGCGGGTGAAGTTGAGGTCGTCGGCTGAATTGATAGGCAATAAATGCATGTGTGCGTGTGGCACTTCCAATCCTACAACGCTGATGCCACAACGGTTGCAAGGAAAGGCCTTTTCAATAGCTTGAGCAATGGGCTTTGCAAATACTAGAAAACCACTCAGCAAATTATAATTGAGATCAAAGAATTTATCGGTTTCTACTTTGGGTACTACCAATACATGACCCTTTACTAAAGGGAAAATGTCTAAAAACGCATAGAATTGATCGTTTTCAGCAATTTTATACGATGGAATTTCTCCGGCAATTATTTTAGAAAAGATGGTCATGTTGTAATTATTAATAGCTCCGTAAAAATAAAAAAAGGAATGAAGAACCCTTCATTCCTTTTATAAAAACTGAAGACTTAATTATACCGTAATGTTTTCGATCTTAAACTTCACAATACCCGCAGGTACTTGCACTTCGGCCACATCACCAATTACTTTTCCCAATAGTCCTTTTCCAATAGGTGAGGTCACAGAAATTTTTGAGGCTTTCAAATCGGCTTCTTTTTCGGAAACGATCTGATAGGTCAATTGTTTCTTGGTATTGAGATTGGTAACGGTCACTTTGGTAAGAATAGACACTTTGCTGGTATCTACATTCGCTTCGTCCAAAATACGAGCGGAAGCGATATCGCTTTCCATCTTTTTGATTTTGGCTTCCAGAATACCTTGTGCTTCTTTCGCAGCATCGTATTCGGCGTTTTCTTTCAAGTCTCCTTTTTCTCTCGCTTCCGCAATAGCCTTAGAAGCAGCCGGGCGATCTACCGATTTCATTCGGATCAGGTCGACTTTCATTTGCTCTAAAGTCTCTTTAGTTACATAAAGGATTCCACTCATAATGATTCAATTTTAATTCCGTAGCAATCGGGTTTGACAAAAAAAATAACAACGCCTCAGTTCTCGCTGAAGCGTTGCTATTAATATTTCAAAGGTAGGACTTTTTTTTAAATCCAAATTTTAGTACCTGTTAAATACGTATTTATAGTCGTAACTATATGATTGATAACGAGCTACGAAGCGTCTATTGCTGGTAAAATAGCTGTCATCGAACTCCCAGTGGAGCACTTGGTTGTACTGAAAGTTTACCAAATGGAGCACAAAAACCTGGTGGGTTCCGTTCTGCCAGTTACCATTTGCATCATAATAGCCACCATTTACCAATCGCAATTGCCAGCTGCCCCGCATTTGAATTTGACCGTCGTCGAAGATGGCTTCTCCATTATCATAGAAATAGAATACCCCGTTTTCATATCCGGTATAAATAGTAGTAGTATTGAACAAACGTTGCTTTTCAACATAAGCCAAGGTCCAGGATCCCACCAACCGATCCTCGGCAGGTTGGAGAAATTTGGTACATCCTGTTAGTAATACCATTGACAAAGAAAAGAGGAGTAGATTTCTGATCATACGCTTAGGTTTAGTTGTACTAATGCCTAAAACGTACCGAAGTCTGTGAAAGAAAAGCTAATAGTTGTTAGCCCCTCAAGTTGTTGTTCTTGAAGCAATTGCGCCTTGAAAAATGTTACAGACAAACCTGAATTTAGGCCTTTCTTAACACCCCTATTTTATCTAATTTTTCAAGCACTACTTCAGCCATGCGCTGAAAGGCTTCGTGCGTATATCCGGCAATGTGAGGAGTGATATATGCATTGGGAAAAGACAAGAGTTTTTTGAACAGGTACTGTTCTTCTTCTGTGTATGTTTCCAATTTTTCATTTTCCAAAACATCGAGTGCTGCACCTGCAATGTATCCTTTTTCTAAGGCATTGATGATTCCAAGAGTATCGTGCACTTTTCCTCGCGAGGTATTGATCACAAAGGGTTTCATTTTGCACTGCTCGAAAAAGGTTTCATTGGCCATGTGCTTTGTTTCATCGGTTAGGGGAAGATGAAAGCTAATAACATCGGCATAACGCTGAATTTGGTCTACAGAAGCTTCTTTAATATAGCCGCTTCCAAATCCGAACTTGTATTTATCGTTGGCCAAAACGGTTACACCAAAAGGCTGCAAGAGTTTTGCAAACTGTGATCCGGTATTTCCAAAACCGATGATGCCAACTGTTCTTCCGCTCAACTCCACTCCCCTATTTGCATCGCGGATCCACTTCCCTTCTTTTACTTCCGCAGCTGCCTTGGGCAAATTGTTCATGATGCTTAACAGCATTCCCAATGCTTGCTCGGCAACGGCATTGCGATTGCCTTCCGGACTGCTCACACACACAATTCCTTTTTGTTCTGCAGTGGCGGTATCAATCAATTCCATACCGCTCCCCAATCGACCGATCCATTTCAATTCGTTTGCAGCGGCTAATACCGTCGCATCAATTTTCAATCGAGTGGTTACGATCAAGCCTTTCACCGTTCCAATTTGTTGCAACAACTCTTCGTATGTAATAGTGGGAGAGTAAATGGGCTGGTAACCATACTGCTCTAATTTCTCAATGAGTACGGGGTGCACTTTTGCAGTAATAATAACAGAAGGTTTCATGAACTATCTCATTTTAAAAGAAAGGGTCGCAAAATCTTGAACGCTCAATTGTTCTGCACGTTTATCAAATATTGGATCGGTGAGTTCTTGAGGTTCAAACAAACCTTTTACAGCATTGCGCAAGGTTTTGCGGCGCTGATTGAAGGCGGTTTTCACCAGTAATTTGAATTGTCGCTCCGATTTCATCGCCACTAACTCTTTTCTTGGCTTCATCAATATAACGGCACTCTTCACTTTCGGAGGTGGATTGAAGCTGTTCTCATGTACTTCAAACAAGTATTCTGTTTCGAAATACACTTGCATCAATACACTCAGTACGCCGTACACTTTGCTGCCTTCTTTGGCAACCACTCGTTGTGCCACTTCTTTCTGAAACATACCAACCACCTGCTCCACTTGCGGATACCAGTCGAGAATTTTAAAAAGAATTTGAGAAGAAATGTTATAAGGGAAGTTTCCAACTACTGAAAACGGTCCTTCAAAAGGACATTCAATATCGAGGAAACTTTGGTGAATGATCTTATCGTTTAGTACCGGATACGTATGTTTCAACCAGTCAACCTTTTCTTGATCTAATTCCACGCATTTAAAATCGATCGCAGGTATTTGAATCAAATATTTGGTAAGGGCGCCACCACCGGGTCCAACTTCCAACAATTGCTGAAAAGGCATTTTTTTAAGTGCCGCTACAATATCGAGGCAGATGTTCTCATCTTTCAGGAAGTGTTGTCCGAGTGATTTTTTGAGTGTGTATTTCATTCTTGGAGGCAAAATTAGGGTTTTGTTCGGGCAGAACATCCAATGAACGGCCTATGGTTAAGTAGTAACCTGTAAATGATCAGAATTCTGTTTTAGGAGCATCCAAATTCATCAAAAACCGGCGTTACACCAATATGAAAAAATCCATATCCATAGAATCGGTACGAAACATAGCCTTATTTATAGCCATGCTGCTCCTTTTGGCTCGCAGCTAGGCAGAAACCCGCAAATTATCGTACCTTAGTAGTTAAGTTATACACTACTATGCAGGCGCCCGCTCACAAACCCCTTATCGGCATTACTATTGGAGACCTCAACGGCATTGGTATCGAATTGATATTAAAGACCTTCTCCGACAACCGAATTTTGGAACTCTGCACTCCGGTGATCTTTGGATCAAGCAAAGCGATCAATTTCTACCGAAAAATGCTGCCGGATGTTAATTTCAACTTCCAAATTATAAAAGACTTTACTCGTGTTAACCCCAAGCAAATTGCCATTTTTAATTGCTGGGAAGACGAAGTTGCGATCACCCCCGGTCAGTTGACTGATATTGGTGGTCAATACGCTGTAAAATCATTAGTAGCTTGCTCGGAAGCCCTGAAAGCCGGTCATATACAAGGTATGGTAACCGCTCCTATTCATAAGAAGAATACGCAATCGGAGGAGTTTCCTTATACGGGTCATACGCCATTTCTAAAAGCCTATTTCGGTGCGCAAGATGTGTTGATGTTAATGGTGGCTGAAAACATGCGTGTAGCTTTAGTAAGTGAGCATGTTCCCGTTCAAGATGCAGCGAAAGAAGTAACAAAAGAGAAAATAGCTTCAAAACTAAAATTGTTGCAACAGTCTTTGATCAAAGACTTCGGCATCGATAAACCTAAAATTGCGGTATTGGGGTTGAACCCACACGCCGGAGATGAAGGCTTGATTGGAAAAGAGGAAGAAACAATTATTAGACCGGCTGTTAAAGATGCGAAACATCAAAACATGATTGTGATGGGACCTTACAGCGCAGATGCCTTCTTTGCAAGAGGTTATCATGAAAAGTTTGATGGTGTATTAGCGATGTATCACGATCAAGGATTGATTCCTTTCAAGAGCCTTGCTTCAGGAGATGGCGTGAACTACACCGCGGGCTTATCGGTAGTGCGTACTTCGCCCGATCATGGAACTGCCTTTGATATTGCAGGCAAGAATAAAGCCGACTCGAACTCATTCTTAATGGCCATTTACCAATGCATCGATATCATCAATTTCCGAAATGGGTATGCGGATAACCGCAGAAACCCCATGCGAAAATTAACCAGACAGATTTTGGCGAATGCAGTGGATGAGAAATTGGAGGAGTGAATTATTAATTAATAATTAAAAATTAATGATTAATAATGAAATACAAGGATGAGGATGAAAAGAAGGGAAATAGATAAGAACATACTCAAAATAAAAAAGGACTGATTGCTCAGTCCTTTTTGTTTTCTTATGATTGACCGTTAATAAGACATTATTGTTTCACCATGGCCTCGTGGAGGTTCACGGTAGTACCTTTCACTACTAAGTGGTAGGTACCGGCATTGAGTGCGCCGAGGTGATCGAGGTTCATATAGTTGGTACCTTTCTTCAAGATCACTACTTCACTTTTTACCACTGCTCCGGCAGCATTGAACAATTGAACAGCTACTTTCTCTTCTACATCAGATTGATACATCATATCAATTTTAGAAGTGAAAAGGGTATTCGTGAGCAATTGATTTGCCTTAGGAGAAACACCAAAATTCACAGCAATAATTGAGCTGTACTTCACTATTCCATTATCATCTACCATACGCAAACGATAATAGTTCACGCCGGAATTAGGATAAGCGTCTGCATGTTGATATTCCCCTTTTCCATTTCTCACAACTTGACTGAGGGTTCCTATTCGAGTAAAGTTTCTTCCATCAACACTTTTTTCAATGTCGAAATATTTGAAATTAGGATCGCAGAATGCATCCCAATACAAGTTTACTTTTTCTTGACTCTTAGCAGCCGAGAAGTTCATCAATTGGCAACCCAATGCGCTAAGCGTTGTGACTACAGGTCCAAACTCCGATGTAGCCCCCGCAAGAGTAGCGGTAGATGTGAGTCTATTGGTAGCCGGATTGATGGTAGTTACCACAGCGTTATTAAAATGAAAAGCGAATAAGTTTACGTTTGAAACTGCAATATTCCCATCAACATTATAAGAACCGGTACCGGTTTTAAGATCATCGCTTGAACCTTCTACAGCAGTTCCGATATAGGTTTGTCCTTCTCCGTAGTTCAACGTTAAACCAAATTGATTCACACCACCGTCGGAGATAAAGAATTCTACAGTAGCACCGGCGGGAGCTTTCCCATAAATAATGATGTCATTGGCCGTATACTTTTTCACCGAATCAATGATTGGGAAATTTTGAATGTTATTGGTGCCTGCGTCGCCGTCACCATTGTCGTTTACTGAAACAGTGGTGGGACCCGTGGTAGCATTAAAGTTCAAATCAATTCCGAGACCGGTATTATTATAAGTTGAATTTTGAGAAATTGTTACCGTGCTCACTACTGCCCCACTTCCTGAATTGGTACTGGCTACAATTCCACTGCCTCTGTTGTTATAAATTCTGTTTTCAGCAAAATGATTATAGATATTGGGTCTAACCGTTACTCCGGTAGTAACCACACTTGACCTATCAGTCCAAATGCCGGCAATAAAGTTTGTGCCGGTATTATTGAAAATCACATTTTTTCGAACGGTATCGTATTGCGAACAGGCAGCTACACGGATTCCAACGTTTGGAGGAGCACCGGTAGTCATTAGCATTCCGGTAATGGTATTATTGTCAACAACAATACTATCGGCATTCCATCCGATATCGATGCCCACTTGTTCTACGTTGTTGATGTAGTTGTATTGTAACATCAAACGATTACAATGCATGGTATTGATTCCGTCACCGGCTTTTGTTGTAGTTGCACCACTATTGGTTCCAATGGTGATCATTTGATTCGCAATCACATCCCAACCTCTATTGGGCAGATTCACACCTGAAGGGCCTGCCGTTGTAATATCATTCGCACCATTAAAATGCACTGCATATGTACCACAGTAAGCGAATAAGTTATTGCTAACATTTCCCTCAAAGTTATTTCCTCCGCATAGAAATCCATTTCCCAGCGTACGTCTTGCGGCTACCGGCAAAGCACCTCTTGGAGTACAAGAAATAAAACAATTATTGATATCAACATTTGAAGTACGAACCGTTGCAGAACGAAGCACCATGATGTCAGCGTGTGCTGAGGCAAGAGAGCCGTCTGAATTGGTGTTTCCAAAACCGGAAATTGCAATTCCGCGAATTGTTACATCAGTAGTATTTATCGTAAATCCATTTCCGGCGGTTCCTGAATTGGTGCCAGGAAGGGCATAGGTACGAGTGATATAAACATCCGGATAGTTGATACTCGGTTGTAAATAACCGTCTACGCCTACTGTTTGTCCGGCCCAAGATCCCAGATTCGTATTGGTTTGGGTGAACCCATCAATTAAAACCGGCCCCGTAATAACGGGCAATGCAGAGGTCAACACAATGGTTGCCCATGAGTTACCGGCTCCGTCGTTTTCAAAAAGATTACCGCCCCCGGTTGCAATACTGAATCGAATAATATCGGCGCCGGCATTTGCATTCGCATCAGTAATTGCTTGACGCAATGAACCTGCACCTGAACTAAGCGTATTTGTGACTGTATAGGTAGCAGCTGAACTAGATTCTATGAACCCAGCTAGCGCCAGTAGCGCAAAGAGCTTTTTGAGGTTAGGAAAATGGATCGTTTTCATTTTAGATAGGATTAAAAGGTTGGTTATAGAACTATTGTTTTATTATTTGTTGGATTAGTAAAACTTCATTCTTTTGATTTCTAACTTTTACAAAGTATTGTTGTGCCGGCAGCGAAGTGATATCCATCGTCAATTTTTGAGTACCAATGGTAGAATTGATGAGTTGTTGCTTCAACATTCTTCCATAAGAATCGATTACTTCTACCGACAATTTCTCTGCTTCGTTGTTTTCAATGGTGATAAAGATGTTGGAAGTAGCTAGTGTTGGAGCAACAGTTATCTTCTTCTCTTTCGCATTTAATAATTGAACAATATTGCTGTACACTATATTACCGCCTTTGTCTACTTGTTTCAATCGATAGTAATTGGTACCATTCACCGGGTTCGCATCAACAAATGATCTAGTATCTACTACTGTGATCTTTGAAAGAACCGTAAAGTTTCTTCCGTCTGCAGAGCGCTCTAATTCAAAATAATCGTGTGACGCGTCGGTAACTGCATCCCAAGAAAGTTCATTCCCCAGTTGGGTTACTTTACCGTAGAATCCGTTGATATATGCAGGAAGCGTAGTTAAAGTGCTTTTTGTAACCGTTAGTTCATCGATGTAAAAACCGTCGGCTTGAACAGATGCATTGGATGCGAAACTGAATTGAATCTGTACGTTACTAGCACCCAAGTGCTGAGATAAATTGATGCGCTCACGTACCCAATAGTCTTGACGGCCCGTAAATCCTGGTTGATTTCCCATATTTAGCGCATTCTCTGTAACAGTATTAATTCCAGACAAGTTCACATAAGTTCCTCCTGTTGCTGTGGATCGAGCTGCTACGCGCAATCGATCGTAACCATTTTCCGCATTGTATCGAATCCAGAAACTCAAATAAGCTGCCGTTGAACTCGACAAATCAATTGTTACGGAGGTAAGCGTACTAGAGGCACTATTCGCATAGTTACCTGCGGGCGATTCCGTTACGGATCTAGCACCTGCATATGTTGAAGTAGTTGAAAAACCCCATGTGCCTGTGGCAGTCCACTTTCCTGTAAATGAACCCGCATCCATATTATCACTGAATACATTAATGGCGTTATAGAGATAACTTACTGTATCAAGAATAGTAGTTCCACCTGTTTCAATTTTATAAATCCACTTTACAATGTTTCCATTGGAAATAGATGGTTTTATGTTTACTGCGATACTTCTTTGAACTGTGTCGAGATAGTTCGGTAGAGAACTGATGGTAACCGGGCTTCCTACAGACTGTACGTTAACCAAGGGTAAAACAGTTACTCTTACTGAAGAATCCAAATTCCCCAATCTTCTAACAGTGAATTGTGCTTGAGTGGATAAAGATGCTAGGTTTACAGCAGTTCTATCTTCTAGTTTTGCATAAGAACCGGCGATCAAGGCAGCTTGCAAGTTGCCAAAGAAAGCTTCTTTACAAAATGGAATGATGGTACTTGAGGCGGGCCAGAATGTAGTTATACCTAGTCCTATCTCAGGGCTAAAGCAAGGTACGCTACCAATGTTTGGAATATCACCAATAAAGAACCAATCGTCAGATGAACCATTTGCTTCATACCCTACGGTTTGCAGCGGTGTACCCACTTCGTAGAAATTGTACTTACACATTTGATTACCCGATGTTGCAGCGTAAGTAGCCTGTGCAGCAGTTAAGGTTCTTGTTGGAGATGAATATGAGTTGATCCAGTAGCCACCATATGAGTGGTGATTGATCATTAATGTAAATCTTCTCGTTCTCGCATAGTTTCTTAATACCTGTGTTTCTACTTCCGAAAAAGCAGAAGGTCCGCGATAGTTATCAGCAGAGTTGGTACCGGAAGAGCCAGTATTGTTTAAACCGAAGTCAACTCCATAGTTTCTGTTCAAATCGGTACCAGGATTGGCAGTAGTACCATAGGGTCCCATGTTCTTTCTATGCAAACCACCACCGGAAGGGGAGTTTACTCGGTTGCGTTCATATCCGTCAGGATTCATACAAGGGATGAAGAATTGCTCACGACTATCTACCAGTTCTTTAATACGAGGATTGCTTGAATAATTTTCTAGCAAATACTGCATATAAAAAATAAGATTCTCCATACCCAATGGCTCACGAGCGTGGTGCATACCTGTAAATAAAATTTCAGGTTCTGCCTCGTCGGTATTTACATTGTCTGAAATTTTCACTGAAACCAAGGGGCGTCCTTGAGTGGTATACCCTATTGTATCCAAGCGTACCAGTGAAGGGTAATTCATCTTCATACTATCGATCTCTTTTCTCATCTCGTCCCATGTATGATAACCGCCCATTGTACCCGGAGTAAAGGCAGTAGGGGTAGTAATTTTCGAGCTCATGTTTTGACTAGGAGCATCGAAAAAAGAAAGCTTGGTTCTTGAAGGGCCAAAACTTGCGGGCTCTTCACTTTTATAGAAATCGGTGATATTGCTTCTCTTTAGAAAGGCTGCTTCCGCATCCGACTCCGTTACAACGAATTTGAAGGGCAAGCGTCTTAAAACAACAAGGTCTGCCTCACTGAGGGTGGTATTAATAGTTCCTTCTTCTTTATTGTAGGAAAAATGGTCGAACTCCATTCCTGCTTGTTGGAGCGTTCGAATGTCTTCACGTGAAGCGTAAATTTTTACTTCACTGTATTTCATCCGTTGAGCTTGGGCGCTCATCGGTGCAATTTGAACGAAGCTGAGGAGAATAGCCACAGCTAAGAACTTGTTTCTTAATGCCTTAAGCGTAAAAATGCCTTTCATTGGTTAGGATATTTGTTTTATCAGGGATCTTGGATTGACTACAAAATATAAGTTAACGCTTAATAATCATAAATATTTTCCCTGATTTTGATAAATGGTTTCATTTAGTCGATTTTTGGGAAACCTGTAGAGAGGGTAAGTGGTTGATTGTAAAGAGGAAAGGAGAATTAAGAATGAAGAATTAAGAATGGAACAGCCTGGGGGAATTAATAATTAATAATGGAACAGCCGAAATATAGGAACGAGGAGAAGAGGAAACGAGGAACGAGGAAGTACTGAGAAAGAAAAGGAAGATGAACAGGGGGAATTAATTAAGAATGAATAATTAACAATTAATAATGGAACAGCCGAAATACAGGAGGGAGGATGGAGGCTGGTTTTGCGTATCTAAAGCAGTCGAGTCTATCCCGTGAGGAACGATACGGGACAGGCGAAGCCGTTGCGGGAAGGGAGGAAATACACACAAACTGCCAGCGCTGCGATACCGCCGCGAACGCAGCGCCGCCGCGGTGAACCCTAAGGCCCAAAGCCTAACAGCTAATGCCTAATAAGAAAGAAAAATAACTTTACCACAAAAAAAGGGATTCCAAAGAACCCCCATTATTCATTATTTAACACGTACTTATTAATTAAAGACCGCATCTTTAATCCCTTTATTTATGGAATAAGTGGTATAAGTAATAGTCACCCTTCCCTTGGTATTTTCAGATGGAGCAGGTTTGGTTTTTTTGATACCCGGGTCGTAATCGAACGCGATCCCCTTAGGAAGCTTGTAATCTTTAGTGTCAAAAATAAACACCACTTTATCGGGCAATCCCCAATCGGAATACTTTCCATAACTGAACTCCATTTCATAACTGCCATTGTCTTTGGTAGTAGTAATGGCTTTCACAATCAACAGCTCCTTTTCATTAATATATAAGGTAGAAGCCACCACATCGGTTTTTTCATCTAATGGAATCAATTTCAAAATAGTAACGGTGGTTCCATTAAAAGTAGTAGTACCGGCAGCCACTGCGGCAAAGCGATCGCCCGCAAAAAGTCCACTCAGGTTTACACTCATGCCTCCTTTCGGAGTCACTGCAATCCCATCTTGCTTTTTTATTTTGAACTTATCCGGATTTTTGTAGTACACCAAGATATCGGAAGGCGGCACTTTCATGAAACTTACTTCTGTTACCATATTAGCCTTCGCTTCATAGTCTTTTACTTTCGCTAATTTGGCTTTTACTTTTTGAGCCAATGCATTGGCATCCTGCGCCTTAGCCACAATGCTCGATAATACAACGATCACCAATAATAATCTCTTCATATCATTAAAAACAACAAAGCGTTGGAAATTGTTCTCATTCTAAAATGAATCTGCGTCTTGATACGCTTTAATAAGCGCCAATTCACCCTCTTTTCCGGCTGCAGCGTTTCCGTGTTCCATCCCCATTACTCCACGATATCCCTTATTATAGATATGTTTGAAGATATTACGGTAGTTCATTTCACCCGTGCCCGGTTCGTTTCTACCGGGATTGTCACCAATTTGGAAATACCCAATTTCATCCCAACACTTTGTAATATTGGCGATGATGTTTCCTTCATTGCGTTGCATATGGTACATATCAAATAATATCTTACAAGCCGGACTGTTCACAGCTTTGCAAATCATATAGGTTTGATCGGAGTGGCGGAGAAACAGATCAGGATTGTCACTTAACGGTTCCAATACCATCACCAAATTATTTTTAGCTAGAATTTCAGCGCCAATTCTTAGGGCTTTGATCACATTTGCAGTTTGCATATCGAAACTCAAACTACGATCGTAATTGCCCGGCACAACCGTCATATGAGTTGCGTTTACTCTTTTGGCAACTTCTACAGCTTCATTACAGTCTTTCACCATCCGATCAATGAATTCTTGTTTTCCGGTAGTTAAACTCATTTTCCAATGCCAACTGTCGGAAGTAATTACAAACACTCCCATTGTCATTCCATATTTCGCCAAGGCCTCTCCTATCTTCTTTTGCTCATCAACCGAACGCGACATCATGCCATTGTCTTCAATACTTCTAAAGCCTTGTTCACTGGCAAATTTTATTTGATCAATAAAGTTATTGCCGGCAGTATTTCGGAACATTCCTTCATGAATTCCATAGTTGTGCTTGAATTTAAATGGTGCAGCTTCGACTGGTGCATTAGATGCCTTCAAAGAAGAACCAATTACAGTTGCTCCACCCGCAAGAAGTCCTTGTTTCATGAAATGACGACGTTCCATAGTAAATTATTTAAAAACTAAATTAAACCCTTTTTAGAGATCACCACTCAATTTAAGCAAACGTTTCCCTTAATTTTCTGAATTTAGGGCCAACGGTCACAAAACAGTGCCAATATTCCTTAATTTTCCGTTATGAAGAATTGGCTTATTGTACGTGTAATTTTTACACTTCTTTTTATTGGTTTTTGGGTATTAGAAATTGCAGCACAATCAACCGACTCGAGCAGAGCAGCTTATACGCTGCAAATTCCCGGATCGTTGATAAGTTTCAAGATGGTTCCTATCAGTGGCGGTAGTTTCACCATGGGTAGTGTAGAAACTGAGAAAGGAAGAAGAGCAGATGAGGGACCTCAGCACACAGTAACAATTGCCCCTTTTTGGATGGAAGAGCATGAAGTTACTTACGATGAATTTCTCTTATTCTTCAATGATGAACAAGTGAGTAGAAACTCACAGGTAGATGCCGTTACTCGGCCTACTCCACAATACATTGATTTAAGTTGGGGTATGGGAAAACAAGGTGGCTTTCCGGTGAATAGCATGAGTCAACACACGGCAATGATGTATTGCAGATGGTTGTACTTGAAAACAGGTCAGTTTTATCGATTGCCAACTGAAGCTGAATGGGAGTATGCCTGCAGAGCCGGCTCCACCACAACTTATTTTTTTGGTAACGATGAGGCACAACTGAAAGATTATGCCTGGTTTGCTTTGAACAGCAAAAACAAATATCAAAAGGTAATGCAAAAGAAACCCAACGCATGGGGCTTGTACGACATGTTGGGAAATGTGGCCGAATGGACCCTCGATGGTTACAATGAAAGTTTTTATGCGTCGGACAATGCAAAGAAAGAAAATGCCCTAGCTATACCTACTACCCAATACCCAAGAGTGGTTAGAGGTGGTGGCTATTTGGATCCGGCTGACGCATTGCGTTCTGCTGCCAGAACCAAATCGGAAGCGCGCTGGAACAGAAGAGATCCACAAATTCCAAAAAGCAAATGGTGGCTCACCGATGGCATGAGTGTTGGGTTTAGAGTGGTGCGCCCTGCAGGAAATTTTACAAAAGAAGAAATTGAAAAGTTTTACAACGACTTTTTAGGAACTAAAGAAGAAGAACAATAAACAACCAACTATTTCAAAACACACCCAAACAATTGCATATGAATAAACATTCACGCCGCGATTTTGTGAAACAAACATCGTTTTTGGCCGGAGGCATTTTTTCTGCCCCACTCATTGCCGGAGCTACCAACTATCATTCAGGAGCTGCCGGTACTATTAAAATTGCCATCGTAGGTTGCGGTGGTAGAGGAACCGGTGCTACCTTACAGGCATTGGTTGCTCGTCCGGAAGTTACGCTGGTAGCCATGGCCGATGCATTTCGCGATCGACTCGATAGCTGCTACAAAACGTTGATGAGTGAAGATGCCTCCGATTCAAAAGGAAACAAAGTTGACCTTAAACCCAAGATTCAAGTTCCGGAAGAAAACAAATTCACCGGATTTGATGCTTATAAAAAAGCCATTGCGTTGGCCGATGTAGTTATTTTAACCACGCCTCCCGGTTTCCGCCCTATTCATTTTGAAGAAGCGATCTCTCAAGGCAAACATGTATTCATGGAGAAGCCAGTGGCTACCGACCCTGCCGGTGTTCAAAAAGTATTGGCAGCGGCTGCCATCGCTAAAGAGAAAAAATTGAATGTGGTGGTAGGTCTTCAACGCCATTATCAAAACAGCTATCGTGAATTGTTCAAGCGTAAGGATATGATCGGCGACATCGTTTCTGCTCAAGCATGGTGGGACAACGATGGTGTTTGGGTCAACAAACGCAAGTACCAACAAACTGAAATGGAATACCAAATGCGCAACTGGTACTATTTCAATTGGCTTTGTGGTGATCATATTACGGAACAACACATTCACAATATTGATGTGATCAACTGGTTCAAAGGTGGCTATCCGGTGAAAGCGCAAGGTATTGGTGGACGTCAGGTGAGAAAAGGCAAAGAATACGGAGAGATCTTCGATCACCATTATGTTGAATTTCATTATGCCGATGGCTCAATTTTGAACAGTCAGTGCCGCCACATTCCGGGCACTATGAGTAAAGTAGACGAATTGCTAGTGGGAACCAAGGGTAAAATTTTTGCAGGAGCCGCAAACATCGTTGACTATAAAGGCAAAGTATTGTATCAATACGACACCAAACTAGAAAACAATCCATACCAAACCGAACATGATGAATTATTCGATGCCATTGTGAAAGGTGAATACAAATTTGCTGATGCAGAAAACGGTGCAAAGAGTACCATGACTTCAATTTTGGGAAGAATGGCAACTTATTCCGGTCAGGTAATTGAATGGGACAAAGCGATCAATAGCGGGCTGTCGATTCAACCAAAAGTGTACGATTGGAATGCTGCGCCTCCTACACTGCCTAATGAGGATGGATTCTATCCGGTGGCGGTTCCGGGGAAGACAACGTATTAGTGGCGTGAGTTGTGCAGCTTCGCGGCACAAGGAATCTCAAAGGCAAAGAAGGGAAAGGAGTTACGCAAGGTTTTCCTATTCGTAGTTGCCGAGTGTTTAGAGGAAAGTCCGTTATAGTAGAGGTTATTAACCACAGATCACGCAGATTATACAGATTACCACAGATTAGAGGCTGTAAGATGATACACTCTGGTCTGTGGTATTTTTTTTGAACCGAAGCGGTGGTTCAAAGAATTCATTCAATTAACCAATTCTCAAACCATCACATCTTCAAATTACCTGTTCTCATCCTCCCTCTTGTATTTCGGTTGTTCCATTATTAATTATTAATTATTCATTCTTAATTAATTCCCCCTGTTCTTCTTCCTGTTCTTTCTTGATCTACCCGGCTGTTCCATTATTAATTATTACTTATTAATTATTAATTGCCCCCTCCTCGCTTCTTAAGACAAAATGTCCTTCTTCTTAAACACCCACCAAGAAGCTCCCAACAAAACGAGAATATAAACAACCAATACTTTTGCTGAATATCCGATGGTGGCATAATCGATGGGGTTATCAAAGTATCCTTTCCAACCTAACATTTGAGAGGTAAAAAGATAAGGCTTCATTAAATTAAACAGCGGTATGTCCATTGTAGAGAGAATAGTTGCTACAATAACAACGCTCATAGTGGTTGCGATTGGGCCCAATGAATTCTCCGCGAACAATGAGAGAAAGAAAGAGATGGTAGCTACCGTGATCATGGCCAGTGAGGCAAATCCGAATGATAAAAAATACCTCCACAAAATATCATTCGACTTTATTTGTACAATCTGTTCACTTTGAAAAATGAGCATATCTCCTTTTCCAAAAAACACGAGCGAAAGCAATAAAGCCAAAAAGGCCATCCAAAGAAGAAGAGCGATGGTATACGTAACAGTAGCCAAATACTTTCCTAAGAGCAAAGAAGTTCTGCTTATGGGTTTGGTGGCAATCAAACGCAGGGTTCCCATGGCAGCTTCACCCGCAAACATATCACCGCCTACCATGGCTATTAGCAGTGGAACGTGAATCAAAAGCGTTTGAAGCACAATGTAACAGATTAAATATCCATTCATCACCTTTCCTTCTACATTAAACGTGTTCTTGATGCTTTGCAACATGAAACTCACATAGGTTTCTCCATCTACATACAATGCCAATTGAATCAACATCACAATAGCTGCAATGGCACCGAATGAAATATAGGTGCGAGGGCGCATGAATATTTTATACAACTCAATTCGTAAAACGGTCAACATGTTGATTAGCGCTTGTAAGTGATAAGAAATAATCTTCTAGTGAATACTTTGGTTGAAGAGAAATCAATCGGCCACCTTCATTAATTATGAAAGAAGAGAAGCCGGGGATCTGATTTTTATCTATCTGAAGTACGAATCCTGTACCGGTTACTTCTGTGATGTTTTCTGCCCATATAGAAGACTGCAATACAGTTAGCATTTCAGCAGGATTCTCCAGCTCCACATTAACAATCATCTTTGAAGGATCGAACAATTCTTTCACAGCGCCTTCCACTACTTTCTTTCCTTTGTCAATGATGATCATCCGATCGGCGATCAACTCAATTTCACTTAGCAAGTGAGAAGAAACCAAAATGGTTTTGCCTTCTTTCTTACAAAGCTTCAGAATCAAGTTTCTGATATCGGCAATCCCTTGAGGATCCAAACCATTGGTTGGTTCGTCGAGAATAATAAGATCAGGATTGTGAATGAGGGCTACCGCTAAACCGAGGCGTTGTTTCATGCCCTGAGAAAAAGTGCGGACTTTGCTATGCGCTCTTTTCTCCAAACCAACCTGAGTAAGTTGGTACATAAGCTGATCTTGGTCGGGTTTCAACCCGCTGAGTCGGGCAAAAAGGCGTAGGTTTTCGTAAGCGGTTAGGTATTTATAGAGGTCGGGGCGTTCAATAACGGCGCCAATTTTGGAAAGAATTTCTGAGCGATTGGTTTCCAATGATTTGCCAAAAATCTCGATACTGCCTGAACTGGGTTTGATGAGTGACAAAAGCATTCGAATGGTAGTAGATTTTCCGGCGCCGTTTTGGCCCAGAAAACCGTGAATTTCACCGGGATATACTTCGAAAGAAAGGCCGTCTACCGCCCTCAATTCCTTGTATTCCTTGGTAAGATTCGTAACTTTTATGACCGGATTCTCCATATGCATCTGCAAAGACAAAATATATTACAAAAGGTTTGAAATCTAAAAAACTGCCTATGAGTTAGTTAGCTCAAGGTAGGCATAAAATTAAGTGGATGCACTTGCAAATACTAAAAACGGCTACTATATTTGTTGCACTACAAACATCCTAAGAGAATTCCGTTTCAGATTCTCCAATTTCCTTTCTCTAATTTCTAGTTTATTTATTGTGTTCCAATAACTATGTACCACACAGTACAAGTCATTAGTTTTTTCCAGATATACCGTCCAACCTACGAAATGCCCCAATGGTGGATTACCTCCCACCGCAGTGCTTAACTTTTATTCATTCTGAAACCTGACAAAAATGAAACGCATTATCGCTGTATGGGCATTATTGGCTTTTGCTAACGCGAAAGCTCAGACGATTGAAAATTTTAACACCAAACCGGGTGTTTCAACCAATCAAGTTCGTTCTTATCTTCAAACCAATTGCTGGGTAATTGCTGATTTCGATGTGAATCGAAATGGCTGGACTCCAACAATGGAAGGAAATGGTGCGATGGTTTCATCGGCACTAGGAAATGGACATCCAAACAGTGGTATTTTTACCCCCGTTTTAAATATCAATGGATCCTTAACCGTAACTTTCTTGTATCAGTTTAGTGAAGCTTTGGCGGCAAATGCCAGCAGAAAGCTTTCACTTCTACTGGTAAATGCTGAACACCAAACCGAACAAGTATTGGACGAGATCAGCTTTACCAAAGTAACACCTAATTCAACTTACACCTACGAACACAGCTTTAGCAATTTAAAGAACGGTGCATACAAACTTTGTGTGAAGTATAGTGGTGTAGGTGGTGCTACTAAAATTGCCATCGACCAGCTGCAATTCTCAGCTCCCTATTTTTACAACAATGGTTGCAACGAAGCACCGGTAGCTTCAAACGAGACGATCACAGGTATGCCCGATAGAACCGCAACCGGTTCCTTGATGGCCACTGATAAAAATGCTCAAGACCAAAAGTTGAGTTACTACATTGTAGGCAATTCTCCTGATGGCGAAGTAAAAATTACAGCCGATAACCAATTCAGCTTTGTTCCTAAACCTGATTTCAAAGGCAATAGTACAAAATTCACCTACCAAGCTTGCGATAATGGTGCAGGCGCACTTTGCTCAAATCAAGCAACGGTTACACTTCAGTTTCCAGCCGGAACATCGAATGGTTTCGCTTTGGCAAACTTGAAAGGCAATTATGAATCAGCAGGTGATGTGGTATTGGATTGGAACAGTATTGCAGAAGTTTCCGGTGATCGCTACGAAATAGAACGCAGCACCGATGGAAAGAAATGGAGCACTGTTGGTAGTTTGAAAGCTGCCGGTAGATCTTCACAGTTAAAGTCTTACCGCTTTTCCGACCATGTTGGTTCTTATACTGCAAAAAGAAAAGATTTGTTCTACCGACTGAAAGCAGTGAACACAGGCGGAGAAGCTTGGACCAGTAAGATTCTTGTAGTTCGTGTATACAACTCTACATTTACTCAAATGATCAGTGTGGCACCAGATGTAGCTAAAAACGATATCACCGCTACTGTTCAATTGAATGAACCAGCTATCATTGTAATGAAAGTAGTAGACAATGCCGGAAGTGAAATCATGCGCAAGTCTATTAAAGCGAACGGTGGGTCTAATACTTTGGCAATGGAAGGAACCAATAACCTTGGCAAAGGAAACTACACATTCGAAGTAATTGTAAACAGCACCGAGAGAATGTCGGTAGCACTTATCAAAGAATAAGAGATAATTAAGAATTAAGAATTAAGAATTAAGAATTAATAATTAATAACAGTGAGCATGCCTCATGGTATTGAATTGTAACTACGGAGTAACATTCTTACTACTCACTGCTTCAAATATTTGGATAACAATTTTTTTGTTAGGTTTATCAGAGGTAAAGAAGTACCCGGAGAGATCCGGGGCTTTTTTTTGATCAGAATTGATCAGGATTTACAGGATTAAAGGATTTACAGGATTATGATTTTAATGGATAGGTTAGATGGATGCCTGTTTTATAAAAAATGGATGTTATGATGATCGGGCAATCGACGCTGTAGGCATCGAACATCAGTAGCAATTGATCAGGATTCACAAGATTAAAGGATTTACAGGATTGTGATTTTAATGGGTAGATTAGATAAACCTATTACTGGTGAGGAACGGTTGAAAGGATAGAGAAAACGAAGCTGTAGGCGTCGAACATTAATAGCGATAAACGTAAACAAAGCAACACGATCCTGTAGGGGTCGAACCTTAGTAGAATTGAAGCCTTGTTTCAATCTTATTTACCTAAATAAGATTGGAGGTTGGCGACGTATATTTCAAAGGCTTTGATGCCTTCGGGAGTGATTTTGCAGATGGTTTGAGGATAGTTGTCTTTGAATTGTTTCACAACATCAATGTAACCCGCGTCTTTCAACTTATTGATTTGAACGCTTAAGTTACCTGCTGTAGCACCTGTTTTCTCTTTGATAAACGTGAATTCTGCTTCTTTCAATCCAATTAAGAGAGAAACCACTGCCAAGCGGAGTTGAGAATGTAATATGGGATCAAGATCCTTAAACATTTTTAGTGCCTGCCTTTTGTTCTAAATACATTTTCCGAAGCTTAATTCCGGGAATCAACCAAGCCAACATAGCTGCTGCAGCCATTAAAAGAAAGTCGGTTGCTAAGGACGTAAAAATCGCAACAATAGCAGCTACCCAGCAAAAGATTCCTCCAATCATCATCAACTTAAATTTCCTGACAAAAGCCGTTACCAGGGTGGGTAATCCGTACATAAACAAAAGCAAGGTAGCGCCATAGCTCCACAACTCAAACTCAGGAGCTTTGCCTCCCATGGAGCGGTATTCTTTCAAGATAGGATACAACTCGTTCGATAAACTTGCTAAAGTGAAATTGATAAAGAAAACGCCAAATGCAAATGCGATCCAAACGTAATCAATTGATTGATCAACCCAAGACTTTGTAGCTTTTGCCTTTTTTTCTCGAATGGAAAGCCAGATTTGCGGTATCAGTCCTAGTATTGGTAAGATCCAGATGTCAAATGGAAATCTGAAACTGGTAGTAATTTGGATGTATTGTGCTATGGAGCAAAATGTAATGATGGAGCCCCAGATTATTGGGCCTAAACCGGATTCTACAAAATTGTTCTTTGCAGTGGAGATCATCTTAGCGATGAGCTCCATACTTTCCTTTTCAGATAATGGTTTTTCTTCCATAATCAATGTTGTTCTTTATATCTTTTTTTAAGAAAATAACCGGGAACAATCCAGGCAATGATTACAGCTAATCCAAGAAGTATCATGTGGTAGTCTGGAGAAACCCAATTTGAAATAACACTCAGCAACCAACAGCATACGCCTCCAATGGCCAGTGGTTTTACTTTCAATATAATTCCACTTAGAAATGTAGGAATCCCATACAAAGCCAATAAAATAGGTGCGTACATTCTATAAAAATGGCCTACGTCGTTTGTGCTACCAATTGCCAAGAACGACAAAAACATGGTTACAATAAAAGCCAACCAAACATACCCTACAATACTATCGGCATAGGTCTTTACTTTTTCATTTTTCCTGCGTTTGAACAAATAATAGAACTGATAGATAGCTGCAACCCATGTTAGTCCCCAAATATAATAGTAGTGAGGCGTGTGAAGGATGTGTTGTAACACAAACTGTCCAATCGAGCAAATCAAGATAACCCAGCCCCAGAACAGGTACAAATGCCCATTCTCACTAAATTGGTTACGCGCCTTCTGGATCATTTCTTGAATGATCTGCAGGCTTTCGGTTCCACTGAGCGGTTCTTGTTCCATATTAATGATTATAAGTCGACAAATATAAAGAGGTCCCGGCCGTTTTGACCGGGACATATGCACATTATTTCAACTGTGATAAGAAATACATTACTTGCCCTTCTCCCCAGTTAGGATGCAGTGCAGAAGCAGGTTTGAACGACTCAAATTTCTTTTGAGCACTCAAAAACAATTCTTTTGCCTCTACTTTACTTCCGCCAAACTGTTCCGGAGTATAAAATTTATCTTGTGCTTCCAGTATATCTACTCTCGGATTGTTGGCATCTAAGGTTCTTGCTTTGGCCAAGGCTTCCGCCGCAATAGGACCCTGGGTTTGATAGCGGGTCATTGGATCTGCCGACATTCTTAATGTGGCTATCATCTTCTTCACACAAAACAACTCCGAATTAGCTTGGGTAAGTGCCATGGCTTTGTTCAACATGGCATCTGCCAAATCAGCTTCCACATCCATTTTAGCAGGATCTTGACCCATTGCGGTATAACCGATCATTACATGACAATAAGCAGCATAGTAATACGGCAACCACTGTGTTTTTTCTGCATCGGCGATGCGTTGAAAGGTATTGGCTAGGTCTTGATAGCCACCGGCAGAACGCGTGGTATCCAAGGCACTAATATTGGCCAACATGGCTTTTTCATAACGCTCCGATTGAGCAGAAGCGGTAGATATCAAAACGGTAAGGCTTAAGAAGAAAAGAAACTGTTTCATGATTATTTGTTTTTATTTTTTATAGAATTAAAGTCCATTATTGATTACTTCGTCTGATCGGTCAACACCAATGCTAATAAATGCGCCAACAAATACAAACATGCGTGATGGAGGCATTATGGCTTGTTTGCGAATTCCATTGTAGGAATATTGGTATCCATAAACCTGTTTAAAGTTGAAGATATTGTTCACTTGTAAAACGTATACATCATACACTTTACGGTTTTTCTTACCTATAAAAGGAAGATAGTTGAGTCCTAAGCTTACGTTGTTATAAGCAGGAGTAATGCCTTGATCTGTTACCTTGTAATTACCATTATTGTCGGGTAAAATATTATAATAAGGACGTCCACTATTAAAATTGTATGCAATATTGAGGTTTGTTTTGAGTGCACTCATGAATTTCTTTATCACTAAACTAGCCGTATGCTTTGCAGCGAAATTGGGTTGAATAGCTGAAGGAAAATTGAGATAATCACGCTTGGTGTCGAGGTAAGAATAAGAGATCCAATAGTCAAGGGTTTTAACGGTTTGTTTATCACGCCAGAACAACTCGATTCCCTTTGCATCTCCAAAGCCATTATTGTTGATCGCTTTACTTGTTCCTGTAACAAAAGCAGTCTTGTATAAATCGTCGTATTTTTTATAAAATGCCTCCAAACGAAAACTTCGCTTTGAAGTGGTTTTCATGTATTGGGCAATGTAGTGAGTTGCTTTCGAAAACAAGAGCGACGCATTGCTTGGCAATAAAGACTTTTCCGGATTTTGATAAAAAATTCCATACGCCAATGAAGCCTGGGCCTCTCTACTAAATTTATAAGCCAAAGAAGCACGTGGGGCGATGTTCCACTTATTTAACAACTGAGAGTGTTCGGTACGTACGCCAATCTTCGCAGCAATATCGTTGGTGATGTACATATCCGATTCGGCGAAGAGCGAATTCAAATGCTCTTTTATCGTTGATTTAAAGTTTGATCCGTTGTAAGCTGTATAATCCGTTTCGTCATCACTATAATTGTACTCTGTCCCAAAACGCAGTGCAGACAAGCCTTTCAGCCTACGTTCCAATACTAACTTTGCATTGAAATATTGAGAACGATTCTTTACAGTAAATTCTTTGAATTCCATTCCGGTTACAGTTACTTTTGAACCACTCGCATCTTTCAATTCAGAATGAATATCATCTTTATTAATAGAATAAGATACACCGGTTTGAATTTTCCATTTTTTCGACAAATTGTCTCTCCATGTTAAATTGTGATACGTGTTTTGATTTTTTAAGGCGAAACGATCGTAATAACCCGTTGTATCAACCGAAGGCGTAGTGAAGTCTAATCTGTTCGTATTGTAATACCCATAGTATTTCAAGAACCCTGTTTTAGATGTTTTGATTCGGAAATTTGCATCGCTATTGTGGAACTCTGGAGCTTGACTATAATTTTGACGTTGTTTAAAAATGGCAAAAGCGGGCGTCAAATTGTTGTATCCATAATTCAACCCCCATGAGCTGTTCTTTTTCTTCGACAACTCTTGAAAGCCGGCACCGATACCTAGAACAGACACATTGATATTTGCAACTGATTGTTCAGGTAAATCAATTGACTCTAAAATTACTGCCGATGAAAGTGCTTGACCATAAAGTGCCGAATAACCACCGGTACTAAAAACAGTTCCTTTAAAAATAAAGGGAGAAAAGCGGCTGAAAGCGGCAATATTGGGTGCGCCGGTGAAGAAAAAATTATTTACCAGGGTTCCGTCTATAAAGGTTTTGGTTTCGGTAGCGGTACCGCCTCTTACAAACAGCCCCTCGCGCTCTCCTACTTGTTGCGCACCTGGAAGGGTTTTGAGGGCGCCGGTAATGTCGCCATTGGCACTAGCGGTAGTTACAATATCAATAGGGTTTAAGATCGCAGCGGCACGCTTTCGGTCGCTAGCCTCGAAGCTTCCTGCTGAAATTACAACTGCGGTCAATTCATTGGGCTCCTCTTTTAGTACGATGCTTAATTCAAGTGCAGTTCCGTTTAAAACCACTGCTCTTTCTTGGAGTTTGTATCCAATGGAGCTGATCAATAGAACAGCATTTCCCTTTTCAGTGGTTTTGAAACGAAACGAACCGGTGGAGTCAGTTGTGGCTCCATCGTAGCTGTCTTTCACGGCGATACTAGCCCCGGCCAGGGGTCTATTTTTGCTATCTTGAACTTTACCTTGAATAAGCGTCTGTGCTTTGGCTATTTGAGTAGCCAGTAAGAGCGCCAACAAAGCAATTAAGTGATTCATGCTTGTAAATTTATCTCAAAACTAAACTAGTTTATATTATAAACCAAACTGAGAAATAAAAATCATGGTTTGTAGGTAGTAAGAAGTTATTGGGTTATTGGGTTATTGGGTTATTAGGTTTAATAGTTTTTTAGTTTAATGGCTAAATGCCAAGTATTCTACTGAAAATGTGTAATAGTAAGGGGGGAAATGCTCCCAGTGCCAACTTAGTTACTTCGAAACTAAAAAACTAAATAACTGTTTTCCAGTGCATTAGAAGACTCAAAATAAAAATAGGCCCTCCGTAGAAACGGAAGGCCTTTGTTGATCGTACCCTTTAAAAAAACGCTCTTTATTGTTTTATAAAGCGTTGACTAGCAACCGCACCTTTCAAGTTCACTCGAACGAGGTAGGCTCCCGAGGGTAGGTTGGAGACAGATACCTGTTCTGTTTGGCTAGCCGAGCTTATCAAAATTTGTTTTACTACTTGACCGCTGAGAGTAAGGATCTCAATTGAGCCGGCTTTTTGTTGCATTTCTGTGGGCAAACCAATTCTCAAGTCGTTTACTACAGGGTTAGGGAATAATTGAACTGTTACTTGTTTGCTATCTGAACCCATGCGCACCAATTTGGTTTCAGAGTATTTGAACTTACCGTCAATGTCAACCATTTTCAATCGATAGTACAGTACGCCTTTGCTATCTGAAGGAACGGCGTTGTCGGTATACTTGTAAGCAACATCACCTACACTGTTTCCCTTTGCGAATGTGATAGACACTTGGTTGAAGTCTACGCCATTGGTACTTCTTTCCAGGCTATAATAGTTCAAGTTTTCTTCCATTGAGCTTACCCAATTCAAAGCAGGTTTTAATGCGTCCAAGCTAGCTGTAAAAGACTTCAATGTTACCGGCAAACGAACTTCATTAGGAGTAACGAAATTGAAGTTTTTGAAATAAATCGAATTCATTCGATCTGCTGCTCCATTGGCACCTGTGCTATGACCACCTGTTCTAACTCTAAAACTATTAGTGTTTGAATACGCAGTGGTAACCATTACACGTGTAGCACCGGTATCAATATTGGTATAGTTCGTAACAGGACCATCAAATCTTCTACCGGTTACAGACAACAAGTTTGCTACGGTTTCAAGAATGTTAGTTCCAATGAGGGTAGTATTGGCTTCTGTTGCATAAGTATCAAAACCATAGAATCCAACCCACTCATTAATTTTATCACCATTACCATCGATATCTACAGCAGTAGCTTTGAAGGCATTCACAGTAACAGGAGATGAAGTATTTGATTTAACGAATGAAATCTGAAACTCCATCCACCAATCGGAAACGCCATTGGGCGTTGTGTTGTTATTATAAGTGACTTGTGGTTGAAAAGCTTTGTCGAATCCACTAGAAGATAAATCGATTGCTACTAAAGAAACCAAATTATTTGAGCGACCGTTAATTTTCACCAATGCGTCTACACCACTTGTAACACTTGAAAATCGGTACACAGCATTATTTGCGCCACCTGTCCCTGAAACAAGTGCAGGGTTTCTGAATACGAGTTCTTGAGCACTCGCTGTTTTAGAGATAAAGCAGGTTAAACCCAACAGGAAAGTGGCTTTGAATAAGCTTACGATCCAGTTTAAGATCAATTTTGGGTAAATCATCGTTTTCATTTTTAAAAGGTTTAATAGTTAAAATTTCGTTTTATTAAAAAGTAATGAACACTGATCTGGATGGATTTTGAGGAGGTTCAGCAGGATTGGAATGGTGGGACGAATTTTAAAAAATGTCCAGCCCGTAGAAACGGGCCGG
>DGDD01000273.1 GCA_002385265.1 Chitinophagaceae bacterium UBA3961 | reverse complement strand
TTTTCTTACCGGGTTTTAAATCCTGGACAAATCCATACTTCAAACCAACAGAAACAGGATTGCAATATGTAGACCATTGTGTGGGAAATGTTGGCTGGAACCAAATGAATAAATGGGTTTCTTTTTATGAGAAAGTAATGGGCTTTCGTAACATACTGAGTTTCGATGACAAAGACATTTCTACCGAATATTCTGCTTTAATGAGTAAAGTGATGAGTAACGGAAACGGGTATGTTAAGTTTCCGATAAATGAACCTGCGGAAGGAAAGAAAAAAAGTCAAGTAGAGGAATACCTCGAATATTATAACGGGGAAGGCTGTCAGCACGTTGCCTTGGCTACCAATAACATTGTTGAAACTGTTAAAGAATTGAGAGCTCGTGGAATTGAATTCTTGCAAGTTCCAACAACCTATTATGACGATTTACTGGATAGAGTTGGAACTATAGATGAAGATTTATCGCCATTGAAAGAATTGGGAATATTAGTAGATCGAGACGATGAAGGCTACCTTTTGCAGATTTTCACAAAGCCGGTTGAAGATAGACCTACTCTTTTTTTTGAAATCATACAACGCAAAGGTGCCAAAAGCTTCGGCAAAGGCAATTTTAAGGCCCTTTTTGAAGCCATTGAACGCGAACAAGAGTTACGCGGAAACCTTTAGAAATCAATGCATATTAAAGTGTAAGTCCCGCAATTTGCGGGACTTTTTCACAATGTTGAAAAGAAGGTCTGGTTTTTGTGATATAGTTTACAAATTTGTACAATCAGAAATTGTAATCTTGCATAAGTAACAAACCAGAAATTGCGTTATCTACGTATGAAAACCAGAATCCTATGCCTTTCAGTGGCTTCCATACTCTTAACAGCTAGTGTAATTGCACAGGGCACCACGAAAAGCTTTATTGATTTTCAAAAACAATTCCCGAGAATTTCCGATGCCATCACACGCAAAGAAGACACATTGATCAAACAGTTTCAGGAAAAGAAGCTGGTATGGCCTGCACCTTATATTTACATTAGATCATTCAAATTTGATAGTCAATTAGAAGTTTGGGTGAAATATACCAAACAAGAAGAATATCAATTGTTCAAGACATATAAGGTATGTGCATTGAGTGGTAGTTTGGGACCTAAGCGAATGCAAGGCGATTACCAAGTACCGGAAGGGTTTTATTACGTAAATGAATTCAACCCTAAAAGCATGTATCATTTAAGTTTAGGTTTGAATTATCCCAATTCTTCTGATAAGAAACTAGCCGATTCGTTGCAACCTGGTGGTGAAATATACATTCATGGCAGTTGCGTTACAACCGGTTGTATTCCCATAACAAATCAACAAATAGAAGAACTTTACATCTTAGCTTCACATGCCAAAAATGCCGGACAAGATTTTATTCCGGTTCACATTTATCCGATTCAATACAAGAATACAAAGAGTGTGGAGTACTTAACTAAGTTTTTGAAAGATTATCCTGAGTACACCAATTTGAATGTAGAACTGAAACGTGCTTACGCTTATTTTGAGAAGAATCATCAACTGCCCGTTTTCTTAGTTAACAAGAAAGGGGAATATCAAGTGGTTTCTGAAATTAAAGACGAGCCTTTATCAAAAGTTGTTTCAGGGCCTATTGGAGTTGAATCTGTGCAAAATAGAGGGGCCGTATCGTTGAATAAGCAGGCACGAGTAAAAACAATATTCCCTGAGGAGAACATCGCTAAAGTGGTGGACCGTTTGCCTGAGTATCCCGGAGGAAACGAACATTTCCAAAAGTTTATAGATCAAGTAAGTAAAGAGTCGGCTGAATTATTACCGGCGGGAGTTACGAAGGCTTATGTTATGATGGAATTTGTTATTGACCAGCAAGGAAAGCCGGTTTATGCCAAGGTTTTGAAAGGCGGAACAGAAGAGATCAATGATAATTTAGAGCAAAAATTCGAACAAATGCCAGCTTGGAAGCCAGCGGTGAGAGAGGATAAAAACGTTGCAGTAAAGCTTAAACAATCAATTTTTATCGAGAAAGTACTCCCAAGTTCTTAGAGATTAACCAATTGCAATAAAAAAAGGTAACAGCTTGCTGTTACCTTTTTCATTATAAGTATTTGTTCTTAGATGATATCCATTGCTTTTACAAATGAAGTACAAACAAACGGCATGATGAGCGTTAGGTATTCCCATTCACTTGCAATTGCATATCCTAAAAGGCCGGTTGAAGCAAAAAATACAACCCACCATACTGCGGTATTTTTTTGTGTAGTCTCCATTTTTCGAATCTTTTTTGCAAAAATAAGGGTTGAATTGAAATAATCCACTTCAAAACCAAGATTTTATGCCAAATAAGAGTATGTTTTTTTGAGCTTTTTCAACAATCATATATGAAATACTAATCATTTTTTGAACAAATTGTGTAATTTGTACACTTTGTAATACTTTCGCTTGTTCGCAAATTTCTAACGATGAGGATCCAAATTACGCTTCGTTTTCATACACGTTTCGGCCAAACACTGCACTTGAAGTCTGAACATCCCGACTTACAAGGAAACACCATTGATTTGGAATACATCAATCCCGAACTTTGGGGGACTTCCTTAGAAATTGAAAATGCCGTTATTCCGCTAAACTATCAGTACCTTCTTAAAAATGATGATGGCGCTTTTGTTCATGAATGGGGAAAAGACAGGACCATTAATCTAGAGGGGAATTCCTTTATCCAGGTAATTGACACTTGGAACCATGCAGGGGAATACGACAATGTATTTTTGCTCGAACCTTTTCAAGAAGTTTTGTTGGATCACCATAAGGACGCAAATGGCGGGCTTTTCTTGCAAGAAGGGTTTACATGTTTCAAAGTGAAAGCGCCTCTCTTGAGCAAGAATCAAGTGGTGTGTTTGCTTGGAGAGGGGGAATTAGGGAATTGGAACACTGAATCTCCGATCTTATTAAAAAAATCAAAACATTGGTGGTGGGCTCAAGTGAAATTGAACAGTGGGCGTGTTACCTATAAATATGGTATTTACAATACCAAATCAAAAGAATTTGAAACATTTGAAAGCGGCGACAATCGAATTTTTCAAGGTGCACAAAGTGTAGCAACTATTTTGCACGATGGTTTTCTACGGATGACCAACACCAATTGGAAAGGTGCAGGTGTGGCCATTCCTGTATTTAGCTTGCGTTCAAAACAGAGTTTTGGAGTTGGAGAGTTTACTGACATAAAGCTGTTAGTCGATTGGTCGGCAAAAGTAGGAATGAAGCTGATACAATTACTACCGGTAAACGATACTACGGCAACCCATACTTGGCAGGATTCTTACCCTTATGCTGCCATTTCAGCTTTTGCATTGCATCCAATTTTTATAAATCTCGAAGAAGTTGCAGGCAAAAAATACGCAGAGCTTTTGAAGCCCCTTGCTAAAAAACAAAAAGAGTTGAATGCACTTCCTGTTGTAGACTATGAACAAGTGATGAAGCTGAAGTGGGCCGCTTTGAAAGAGTTGTATCATTTGCAAAAGGAAACCTTGTTCAAAGATCCTGATTACCTTCAATTCTTTGAACAAAATAAACATTGGCTGGTTGCTTATGCTGCTTTTTCTGCATTACGCGACAAGTACGGTACAGCAGATTTCACTACTTGGCCTTCTTTTGGAACTTATAGCAAATCAGCCATCGACCGATTTGTATCACCACGCGGAAAGAACTACGATGATGTTGCCTTGCACTATTTCATTCAATATCATTTACATCTCCAATTGTCAGAAGCAACAAAATATGCCCATAGCAATGGATTGATAGTAAAAGGAGATATTCCAATTGGTATCTATCGAAACAGTGTTGATGCTTGGATGGAGCCGGAACTTTATCATATGGATCGCCAAGCAGGTGCACCCCCCGATGATTTTGCAGTTCATGGTCAGAATTGGGGATTCCCAACCTATAATTGGGAACGAATGGCGCAAGATGGATACAAATGGTGGTATAAGCGATTTGTTCAAATGGGTCACTATTTCGACGCTTTTCGGATTGATCATATCCTCGGATTTTTCCGTATTTGGAGTATTCCATTGGAGTCTACACAGGGCATCATGGGGCAATTTGTTCCTTCGATACCGGTTTATTTGAATGAATTTAGCAGGAGAGGAGTTACCATTGATGCTCACCGACTTTGTTCTCCTTACATAACTGATTCCGTTTTATTTGATCTTTTCGGCGAAGCGTCTCTCCAGTTGAAAGAATACTTACAGCAGCATCCCGATGGAACTTATTCATTGAAGGAAGGTTTTCAAACGCAACGTCAAATTGAGCAGTATTTTGATAAATCTAATCTTGAAAATGCTTCCTTTTGCGCCAACTCACTAATGGACCTGGCAGCAAATGTTGTGCTGTTCGAAGCGAAAGATACCAATGAACCGGCCTTTCATTTTAGATTCAATATGGAGCAAACGCATTCCTTCAAGTACCTTGACTCGAATTTGCAGTTCCATTTGAAAGAACTTTATATTGATTACTTTTTTAGACGTCAAGATGAACATTGGAAGAAAGAAGCGATGGAGAAGCTTCCTGCTTTGAAAAGTTCTACTGATATGTTGATTTGTGGCGAAGATCTTGGTCTCGTTCCCTCATGTGTTCCGGATGTAATGAGCCAACTCGGAATTCTAAGTCTTGAAATTCAAAGAATGCCTAAAGCGCTGGGTGCTGAATTCTTTCACCCCAAATCGGCACCTTATATGAGTGTGGTAACACCTTCTACACACGATATGAGTACCATCAGAGGATGGTGGGAAGAAGACAGAGCAAAAACGCAGCGTTTTTTCAATCAAGAACTTGGTCATTATGGAGAAGCTCCTGCATTCTGCGAAGCATGGATAAACAAAGAAATTCTGCTCCAGCATTTTTATTCACCGGCGATGTGGAGTATTTTCCAATTGCAAGATTTACTGGGAATGGATCCTATCATAAGAAGAGAAAGTCCACATGAAGAACGAATTAATATTCCTGCAAATCCTAAACATTACTGGCAATACAGAATGCACCTGAATCTGGAAAAGTTGATCAAAGAAAAAGACTTCAACCAGGAGTTGAAAGATATGATCAAACAAAGCAACCGTTTGTAGCTTGAGTATCATTTATAATCATTGTTTAATAAGCAAGGCCCGCCAATTGGCGGGCCTCTTATTTAACGAAAGCCTTACCCTTACTTATTTTTGAAAAGCTTGAACGAAGTTGATTGTGTTTTGAGCGTTTACCACTTTCACATAGTAGATTCCTTTGCTTAAATTGGCAACATTCAAGCTCTGTTGGAACGCACCGGTTGATGCATTTACATTTTGTGAACTTACCATTCTGCCTTGAGCATCTACAATTGCAATTTGTAATGTTGTAGCATCTGTTAAACTTACAGCAATATTAACTTGAGTTGTGGCAACTGTAGGAAACAGTTTCATTGCATCGTTAGTAGTGCTTAAACGTACAACCATTACTGAAGAGTAGCTGCTTTTGCCATCGAAATCAATTTGACGAATTCTGTATTGAAATGTTCCTGCTACAGAAGGTACATCAATGAAGCTATATTGATGTGTAACAGTTGTATTAGTACCTGCAATTGTACCAACTGTTTCAAAGTTTACACCGTTTGAAGAACGCTCAATTTTAAATTCTTTGTTGTTGTTTTCTTGTTCTGTTGTGAAAGCGATGTTTACTTTATTATTCAAAACGCTTGCTTTTACTGAACCGAAAATTACCGGAAGAGCGCTATTAGTGCTAACTGAGATCAATTGAATATCATCCATAATTACTCCCAAAGTAGTATTGTTGTTGTTGGCGGCAAACATAACAGTTACATTGGCATCAGTGCTGTTTGTAGGAATAGTGAAAGTATAGGTGAAGGTAGAGAAAGCGAAAGAAGTGTTTGTGAAACTTCTAGTAGCGTTTACATAGTTTGTACCGCTTCTATCACCGGTAACACGGATCAAAAGACCTACTGTGCTAGGAGCGCCATTTGTTCTTCTGCTCGCTTTGAAAGTAAGCTGATATCCATTTCCTTTAGTGATAGCTACTCTTTGGTTCAATCCAACTTGAACATCTACTTCTGCAGTGAAATTGGTTGTACTGCGACCACCATAAACGTTTTCTGTAAATACTTCTACAGCAGTATTATTGTTTGTCCATCCTGTTGTTCCTCTATTGAAGTCTGAGTTGGTGAGAATGTTCTGTGCAGAAGCATTTACTGAAGTAAAAACGATCAACGTTGCGATCAAGGCTTTAGTTAAATTTGCTGTTTTCATAAAATAAGTAATTAAGGGTAGTATAGGTAATACTAGTGATGTGCCAAAATTCAACTAATTGATAGAGAGTTATTTATGATTTGGCTGAAATGCCAAATCTCCCAAATTAGGAAAATATTTTCCTAATGTTGGAAGTTTGGACTACCCTTTATATACTTATTAAAAGCTTTATTGTTACCCTTAACTACTTACTATACTTCCCTTATTAGTTTAAGCTTTTTGAAAAGCCTGAGTCATTTTAATGCTTCCATCGTTGCTTTTGATTTGTATATAGTACATTCCTTTTGAAAGAGAAGATACATTGATCGATTGTTGATTGCTTCCGTTTCCAATTACTTGTTGTTGTTGCATGTAAATTCTTCCTTGTACATCTAAAATCATGATTGAGATTGTGTTCGTTTCAGTTAACGACAAAGCAATATTTACTTGAGTAGTTGCTACAGTTGGGAAAACTTTGAAGTTCTCTGATGATGTAAGCATTCTTACTGCTACAATTTTAGAATAAGTACTTTTACCATCCACATCAATTTGATGAATTCTATATTGAAAGGTACCGGTTGTTGAAGGTACATCTACTACATTGTATTGGTGAGTTACTGAGGTGTTCGTTCCTTTCAAAGTGGCTACAGTAGTGAAGTCTACGCCATTTGATGAACGTTCAATTTCAAAGCGGTCATTGTTAATCTCTTGCTCAGTGGTAAAATTGATAGTTACTTTATTATTTTGAGCAGTTGCAGAGAAGGTTCCAAATACAACTGGAAGTGAAGTGGTTGCACTTGTGTTGATCAATTGAACATCATCTACAATTACACCGAGTGTTCCGGTATTATTATACGCAACCATGCTAACAACTACATAAGAATCTGTTGAACTTGATGGGATATTAAAAGAATAGCTCTGTGTTGCGAAAGAGAAACTGGTATTGGTGTACGCTTTCGTAGTGTTTACATAATAGGTACCACTGGTTGCACCTGTTACGCGAATTCGCATGGCAACACTTGATGGTGTTCCAGAGCTGGTTCTGCGAGAACCTTTGAAAGTGAACTGGTAAGAAGCTCCTTTTGTGATGGCAACTCTTTGACTTAATCCAACTTCTACATCAATTTCTGCAACAGCGTTACTACCGCTAGAACCGTAGGCACTTACGGGGTTAATTTCAACCAAATTACCGTTGTAGTTCCAGTTGGTGCTTCCTGAATTGAAAGATGAATTTAAAAGAATGTTTTGAGCCTTGCTCGAAAAGGTAGCCATCAAAATGAAGGCGATCAGAAGGATCTTTGATTTGAGTGAATTTGTTTTCATAAAATAAGTAATTAAGGGTATTCAATAGAATACTAGCCTTATGCCAAAATGTAATTACATCATAATCATGTTTTTGCATTTTTGGCGAATTACTTACATTCCCAGTTTTGGATTTTTTTTCCAAGTTTAGGAAGTTTACTACAATAAAAAAGCGCCCCATTCAGTGAAGAATAGGACGCTCGTTGATGATAAAACAAAGTAGTTATTGCTTTTGAAAACTGCTAGTATATTGAATAGTTTGGGAGGTGTTTTTGATCTGTAAATAGTACAGGCCTGAAGGTAATTGATCAACCATTATTGTTTGCTGGTTGGCCCCTGCGAAGATTGTTTGTACTTTATGTATCAGAATTCTTCCCTTGGTATCTGATACTATGATTTGAAGTGGCGTAGGTTCACTCACAGCCAATGCGAAATTGATCTTTGTTTGTGCTAATGTGGGAAAAACTGCAATTTGTTCGGCCAATGTGATCAACTTCAAGGAAATGACTTTGGTGTAGGTCGATTTTCCATCATTGTCAATTTGTTTGATTCGATATTGATACGTTCCTGCAACGGGAGGATTGTCTGTAAAGGAATAAGACTGCCTGATGGAAGTATTTGTTGGATCAATTTTACCCACTACCGTAAAGGCCCCTCCAAGTCGTGCTCTTTCAATTTCAAATCGATTGTTGTTTGTTTCTTGATCGGTGCTAAAATTTAGAAATACCTTGTTGTTTTGAACTGTTCCTGAGAAATCGCTAAAACTAACAGGAAGAAAAGTAGTGGCAGAAACTTGAAGCAAAGCTAAATCGTCGACAATTACACCTGTGGTAGTGCTATTGTTGAATGCTGTAATTGAAATAACAACAAAAGTTTCAGCGCTGAGGATAGGGATGTAGAAAGATGAAACGTCATTTGAATAAGAGAAACTGCCATTATTGTATACCCTTGTTTTATTGATATAATTTGTTGATGTTAGCGTTCCGCGAATGTTTATTCGAATACCTACAGCTGCAGGTGTTCCGGAATTGGGTCTTCGGGTGGCTTTGATTGTAAATTGATAGTAATTGCCCGGAATTACAGCAACCCGTTGCGATAATCCAACTTGATTGTCGATTTCGGCACAACGATTAGAGCCTGAACCACCATAGGTGCTTGCCGGATTGGTTTCTACTGAGTTGCCGTTATAGTTCCAGCCAGAATGCCCACTTGAAAAATCAGGATTGGTAAGCAGATTTTGGGTATACCCGAATGCCGGAAACATAAATACTGATAGTATGCCCCATTTTAATAGAAAATTGATACGTTTCATAAGGTAGGTTGCGATACATTTGTACTTCTAAAGTTCGAAGTCATTGATTATCAATGAGTGCGTTACTTTAGTCCTAATAACACCTAGATAACGATAAATAATAACTCTTAGTATATTCAATGTCATGATTTCGCATGTTCAAACCTACAATTTGGCTTTTGCTCATCCTTTCACCATTTCAAAGGGTACAAAAACGCATCAACCGGGTGTTTTTATAAAGCTCGATAATAGAGGCATCGTTGGCTACGGGGAAGCTCCCGCTATTGCCTATTATAACATCACAGCTGAAAAAATGCTAGAAGATTGGCAACGAAAACGTATGTTTTTCGACAAATTTGCTTTTACAGAACCGGAGCGTTATTGGCACTATTTGCATCACCTTATCCCCAACAATCCTTTTCTAGTTTCGGCATTCGATATGGCTGCCTGGGACATGTTTGGAAAATTCAGGCGTCAGCCTTTGTATCAAATTCTGGGATTAGATATTAAAAACAGACCTCTAACAGATTATACCATCGGAATTGATACACCGGAAGCCATGGTGGCTAAAATAAAAGAAACACCTTGGCCTATTTATAAAATAAAAGTGGGCACCAGCGATGATATACCTAGACTTCAAGCAATGCGCGCAGCTACAGACGCTCGTATTAGAGTAGATGCCAATGCCGGATGGACTATTGATCAAGCAATTGAACTGCTGCCCATTTTAGAAGAATTGAAGGTAGAACTGATTGAACAACCTTTAGCCAAAGATGATTGGGAAGGCATGAAGAAACTCTATAAATTATCACGCATTCCCCTTATTGCTGATGAAGCTTGTGTGTTTGAATCCGATGTAGAAAAAATGGTGGGACATTTTCATGGTATCAATATCAAACTCACCAAATGCAGTGGCATTACCCCTGCAATTAGAATGATTAAAGATGCTCGCTCAAAAGACTTAAGCATCATGTTGGGTTGTATGAATGAATCGAGTATTGGGTCGGCTGCATTAGTTCATTTATCACCTATGGTAGACTATTTAGATGCCGACGGCCCTTTGCTTTTAAAAGAAGATCTGGCAAGCGGTCTGGAATATCGCGATGGAGTAATTGAATTGTCCGATAAACCTGGTTTAGGGGTCGATATTGCCCAAAATCAATAATTTGATTTCAAATATTGATAGTTATCCACAACATAGCGGCTTGGCAAAGTAATTGGATATGGTTGACCGGTTAAAATTGTCAAAGTTCAATTGCTATGAAAAGGTTTCTGATTGGGATCATTACTTTGTTCCCCCTAATAGTCCGTGCACAGCCTTTAAAGTTTACTGCAAGAGTTGGGTACACTGGTTATCGAGGTGATTTGCAGTCGAAGAATTTTTCGTTGAATCCTGCAAATGAAGGGTTGGGTGTTGGCTTAATGTATTCAAGTAGTTCAAAACTAAGCATTCGAGTAGAATACAACTACGGTGTTGTGGAGGCCAATGATCTTTGGAATGATCCACAATATCAATTACGAAATCTAAGTTTCAAATCAAAAATACAGGAGCTTGCGTTACTCGCTGATTGGTCTTTATTAGACCCTGAAGATTCTTATATTGTTCCGTACTTTTTTGCAGGCATCGCTTTTTTCCATTTCAATCCTTACACTTTCGATAGTACGGGCACGAGGTATTATTTACAACCGCTGTCTACTGAAGGACAGGGACTTCCCGGAAGAGCTGCTCCTTACAAGTTAAACCAAGTTGCACTGCCCTTTGGTGGAGGTGTACGATTTGAAATAAGTTCAATATTTACCATCGCCTATGAACTGGGGTTTCGTAAAACATTTACAGATTATATCGACGATGTAAGCACCACTTATGTTGATCAAAACCGCCTTCAAAGCTTCAAAGGGTTGAAGGCTGTAGAACTCGCTTTTCGTGGTGACGAGGTTAAGGCGGCGCCTTCAACCTATCCAGCCGAAGGTACCATTCGGGGCAGTGCCGTATCGAAAGACTGGTATTATTTTCACGGTTTACACTTGATCATTTCATTGAACAGATCTTCTTCACCTTCCGCTCGATCTTCCACTGATTGTCCAAGAGTTTACTACTAAATCATTTAAAATGCTGCTCATTACATAAATTCTAGCCAAGAAATAACAAAGTTCAACTATTTCCTGCCTGAGGTGTTTTACTTTTGCACCGAATTTATACTTATGGCATTTAGAAACATAGACCAGTTTATAGAAGCTTTAGAGACAGCAGGGGAGCTTATCCGTATAAAATCGTACGTTGATCCCAAACTTGAGATTGCGGAAATAACAGATCGTATCAGCAAAACAGCAGGAGGGGGGAAAGCCCTCTTATTTGAAAATACCGGATACGATTTTCCGGTATTGATGAATGCTTATGGAAGTGAAAAGCGGATGTGTATGGCTTTAGGGGTCAATCACCTTGATGATGTTGCACATGAGATTGAAGGATTGTTTAAAATGTTGAGTGCGCCCAAAGAAGGGATTCTGGATAAACTTAAGATGCTTCCTAAATTGGCTCAGTTTTCCAGTTGGATGCCAAAAGTCATTTCCGGTAAAGGAGCTTGTCAAGAAGTTGTAATTACTGAGAATCCGGATATTACTAAGCTACCGGTAATTACTTGTTGGCCAAAAGATGGTGGGCCCTTTGTTACACTACCCGTAATTCATACGAAAGATCCGCTCTCGGGTTCTAGAAACGTTGGAATGTATCGAATGCAAGTATTCGGACCACAGTTGACAGGTATGCATTGGCATAAACACAAAGTAAGTGCAAAGCATTTCTCTGAATATAAGAAGTTAGGTAAAAAAATGCCTGTTGCGGTTGCCCTTGGAGGAGACCCAGCCTATGCCTACTCAGCAACAGCGCCGCTTCCTGAGAATGTTGATGAATACATGTTAGCAGGATTCCTTCGAAAAAGGAAAGTAGAACTTGTAAAGTGTATAACTCAGCCGGAAATTGAAGTTCCTGCAGATGCCGACTTTATTATTGAAGGTTATGTGGATCCGAATGATGATCTAATTTGGGAAGGACCCTTCGGAGACCATACCGGTTATTATTCACTTCCCGATTTCTATCCACGTTTTCATATTACCGCAATTACCCATCGTAAGAAAGCAATTTATCCAGCAACTATTGTAGGTATACCACCACAAGAGGATGCCTGGCTTGGCAAAGCAACAGAACGCATTTTCCTTGCTCCAATTAAAATGACCATGGTTCCCGAAATTACCGATATGGATATGCCTGTTGAAGGAGTATTTCATAATTTGGTGATCACTCAAATTCAGAAAGATTATGCCGGCCAAGGTCAGAAAGTAATGAATGCCATGTGGGGAGCCGGTCAAATGATGTTCAATAAAATATTAGTGCTAGCCGATACAAAGGTTAAAATACAAGACTATAAGGCATTGGCCCAATACGTGTTCAAAAACTTAAACCCCGCTCAAGACATCACCATCTCCCAAGGGCCTATGGATGTGTTGGATCATAGTTGCAGCAAACTTGGATTTGGTGGGAAGATCTGTATTGATGGAACCTTCAAATTTGATGAAGAAATTGACGACCAAGTTTTAAATATAGCTCCCCCAAAAAATTTAGATACCATCGCGATAGAAAACAAGTTTGCATCAGTGGTAGCCATCAATGCCGATTTGTTGAAAGAAGATATTGCTTGTTTGATTGTTTCTGTAAAGAAATCAAAATCAGGTGAAGTTCGCGAACTGCACGAAAACTTAGCGAAGCTTCCTGAATTGGAAGGGGTTAAAATGATTCTCTATGTTGAACATACGGTGAACCCTAGAGATTTACCTGTTGCACTTTGGAGATTTTGTAACAATATGGATCCCAAAAGAGATCAAACAATGGTGCAAACTGATTCAAAAACAGTTCCAGGAAAAGTACATGCCTGCATTGGCTTAGACGGAACCATTAAAACCAAAGAGTTCGATAATTTCCAGCGAAACTGGCCGAATATCATTGTGGCCGATGATAAAACAATTGAAGCGGTTGACGCCAAATGGGCTGAACTTGGTTTGGGTGAGTTCTTGCCCTCGCCTTCGCTCAAATATAAGAGCCAAATGTATGGCGAAGAAGCGGTGGCCGATTAGTTCACCACTTTCAATACCAATGGTTCGTTCATTAAATCGATCATCTTTTTGTAAAAATCTTGGATGGTTGGATACTCCGTTGCAACGAATACAAATCGTGTAAAATCCAACCGATACCGTATAACAATCTGATTGGATGCGGCGTCCCTGTTCACTGTTCGCGTGAAAACAATGCTTTTATCGGGCATTTGCAGCGTCATGCTTTTCGGCAAAGTCTCGGGTTTAAAATCGGAGGGAGTTGTAATAACCTGAGTATAGGCAAGTATATTGTTGGTTACAAAATTGATGTCGGTGAACCGCACTTTTGAAACAAATTCATTCTTGTAAAACTCAGTAAACAAATTAAGGTAGTATATCAAATAATCTCCATTTACACTTGGGGCCAAAGAAAAATCAAATGATTGCTCAAGGGGCAATGAATCAGAGTTCTCATTTTTAAATTTTAGGCTATCTATTTTTAAAGCCGTATTGTCTTTCAAAAGATACCTGTTCTTATAGGTTTCCATTCCCTTTGTTGCAAGTGTCAATTGCTTGTTGATTTTCGCATAATCGTAGCTAGAAATTGAAACTTGACCGTGTAATAATCCTGTTTTATCGATGGTGGACTGAATGCCTATAAAATTCTTGATGGCATGTTCGCTATCTGCAAGCTTTATGAGCATTGGCTTTTTCTTCGAGACTACAAAACCGGTTGTGTTCAACAATTGGTAGGAAATCAGTCCAATTGGAGTTTTATAGTCGATCGCATCAAGGAAATAAGGTCTGCTATTGATCAAAGTCATTGAAATTGTTTTGTTGAATTGATCTTCGAAAGGGTAGGAGGGATCTACTTTTCCATGTCTCCTTTCGCTTACCAATACCGGTTCAGTATCTAATCCTGCTTCTTTCAATAAGTTGACCAATAGAATATTCAAACATCCATCATTACCTGTTTTTTTATCCCAAATTCGCTTCATTGTTTCACTGGCATAGCGTGAGCCGTATCCATCGTGCGCGAAGTTTTTACGAATATAATTGTAAACAAAAAGCATTCTCGAATATGGATCTGCAATTGCTTTGGCTTCTTTTATCAACGCATCAGCACCCGGAACATTTCGATATACTTCCTTCCCGAAATATTCTGATGAATTCAGTTCTCTGGCAAGTTCTTCCCAACTGGTTGCATACTTCTGCAACGTTCCAAACGAGTTTCGATATTCCGCTAATTGAAAAACTACTTTCTGCCGATAATCTTCTTTGGAATCCATTAGGGGTTCATCCCTAAGTGAAGCAATGTTTTTCATTTCGAAAGAAATCTTTCCTTCGTCTGGCATTGGTTTTATAGCAATTGGTAGAAAAGGACTCTTTTTAACCCTATACTGAAAGGCTACTGAAGGCAAAATGGTTAGGTGATAATGGCTAATAAGAGTGGGCATGTCTGTTTGAAATTCCCAGTCATCAAGGCCCGAATAGCTTCTTTTGGTGTCTTCGTACTTATATTCGATAATACTTCCCACTCTTACATTGGGCATGGCAATTTTAACCGTACTGTAAAAATCATTTTCTTGTTTACGAAAGATCGATTTCTTGTCCAGGGAAGTTCTAGTAGGATATCCTTCAGAGCTTACGGTGTATACATATCCTTCTATTGCCGCTATAGATTCAAAATCGCCTTTACTGTAATATGGAATCACAATATTGCCTCTTTCGATTCCACTTTCTTTTAGGATTTTGATCTTAACTCTCCGCTCTGTAATTAACTCGTAATTAGAACCTGGAACAGCAACAGCATAGTCGTATAAAACAACAGCATCTGCATCGGGGTCGAAATCGCATACTTTTAATGCAATGTCTTCCGGTGTGATAGTGCCATAGTCTGGAATACCGGCAGGCTTCTGCGTAAATCCTTTAAAATTTAGTAGAACAATCGCTAACGCTATCAATTTCCTCATAACTATTCTTTTTTAAGAACTATTTTTTGCTGCAGTTCTTTCAGCACTTTGTTGAAGAAATCGAATGCCTCTTGATATTTTGCTGCAGGTATCTTATTCCCGGTTACTTTAATAAAGTTGATTATGCTAACCTCCGATTTCGTTGCGTCGAAAGCATAGAGCGCTTTAAATGAACCTTGACCGAACTCGAAGGAGTTGTTTTTAGGAAGATTGTCTACAATGAATCCTTTTGGAATCCTGATAACTGTCGTGTCATTTTGTACTAAAGGAAAATCCATATAGTAGTCGTTGGTTCGGTTTTCGACTTTTGGCAAATTGTCGACCCAGAATTTATTCAAACGTTGACTCAAAAAGAATTTAGATCCGGTGCTGAAATCTGGAATTTTTTCATATTCACCTTGGAACTCAACTACCAACAATTCATGCGTGCCAACTTTCTTTTCAAGTTTCATTTCATCGGGTTGCTTGAATCCTCTAACATTGATCAGGTATTGTTTTCTAGTTTGCTCGCCAGCTTCAAATAAATAGTGGTCGTATTCAGAAATGTACTCTCCGGTCATTGACATAACAGTTGTAACCGAACCGCTTGCATCTTCATTAAAAGTAATCACGGAATTTGCAGAATAGGTATTTTGTTCTGCTTTGCTTTTAGGTGTTGAAACCATTGTACCACCATCGTCGGTAATCAAAAAAGCATTTCGATTTTCGGTGAAATTTCCCAGCACTCCAAAAGGTTGCGTTCTACTGGTACATTCTAGCCAAATGGTATCTTTTGGTTGAGGTACACATAAGATAACATGGTTAAACGCGCTTTGCGGGAAATCGGGATCTACCGGCATTTGATCACTCCCGGCATTGATAACAGCGTAGTGACTCTTGATATTTACTGCGTTCAGCATTGCTTGCATGAAATTGCTTAAGGCTTTACAATCACCGTATTTTTTAGCATCAACGAATTCAGCGCTGAAAGGTTTCCAACCGCCAATACCCAGTTGTATGCTTACATACCTAAAATTCTTTTGTAAGTATTCGTATAGAATCTTGATTTTTTCACGGTCAGACCCCGCCGATTTTACTAATTCTCTATAGAATGTTGCTTGAGCCGGAGGAAGCTGATTGGTTTGCTTGATCAAGCTTGATTGCCATTTACCAAATGATTTCCAGCTTGACATATCACCCGCATAATCATCCATTTCGAACAAGGAAGGGGAGATCAATACGCGCGGATTGTCGCGCTTAGCACTTCCGGGTTGCGATTTCAGGGGCAATACATTGTTGACAGCCCAGTAATAGCTGATATTGTCGCCGGTTTCCTGAATTAATGGCGTTAAATTGCAACGATAGTTTTTAAAACGAACCCTATTGTTTTTTGAAGTAACGATTTTGAAACTCGATTTTTGAATACTAGCATCGTACTCTTGAAAATCAAAATCGGGATACTCTAAGAAGCCGTTGTAAGTAAGTGTATAGTTGATCTCAACCGTTACCGGGTATTTGTCGGTTGTTAATTCACCAATAATGATATAGTCATCATTTGCAATACTAATACCATCTCCAATTGGGAACTTGGAGAGATCTTTTTTCTTCAATCTTTTCACATAGTTGCCCCATTCATCAAACATGTCAATATCTATATCTCCAACTTTATTGAACTTATCTTGAAACCCTCTGAATATGAGTTCGTCTTTTCCTTTCGCATTCAATATGGTTACAACTCTCTTAACCGAAAGCGTACCTTTGCCAGGGTTCTTAATGATAAGCTCTTGTTGCTGATCTCTCACAACAACATCTGCTTCCTTTTTTAGGCTATCGGGTATATATGTTGCTGCGTATAAGGGCTTAACCTGAGCATTTAAAGCCATTCCCGAAAGAATGGCTAAAATGAACAAAAAACTATATTTCATGGACGAAAAATTATGGTTTTGGTATGGCGGCTGATTTTTTTCTAATTACGTACTGTTCACTTAGGAGTTCAAAGAGTTTTTTGTAAAACTCTCTGAAGTTTGGATAGTCTTGAACAGAGTAAAAGGGTTGTTTGAAATCCAAATTGATGCGCACGGAAATTGTACCGTTTTCTGAAGCGGTAATTCGTGAGAACGTGATACTTGTATCAGGCATCATCATTCGAACGTTTTTAGGAGCATCTTCTACAATATATCCCTCAGGAATTTTGAAGTTGCCAATGATAGTATAGCTTTGGTTGATTCCAAAAAATACATCACTAAAACGATCTTCTGCTACGAATGGATTTTTCTCTAAGCCTGTAAACATGTTTACACTAAAGAATCGATAGTCTCCTGATCCTCCTAATGGTGTTGAGTACTTGAATTTTTGAACCAGGGGCAACGAATCATGGGTTTCATTTTCAAAAGTCAAGTCTGAAATTTGAATATCGCTATTGTCTTTAGTGAGGTAAGCCTTTCGGTAGTCGTCTTTACCCTTCTTTAGTAGTTCAGTTCTTGGAATTCGAGCGTAATCATTGCTGTTGATTACTGCTTCACCTTTTAAACTTCCGGCATCAACTACATTA
>DGDD01000020.1:22676-23974 GCA_002385265.1 Chitinophagaceae bacterium UBA3961 | reverse complement strand
ACAGCCGGCAGTCAGGTTGATTAAATTTTAGCCTCGAGAGGCGACAGCCGATTCGGGAAGTGAGGAAAGATAGAAAAGAACAAGAGGAGGAGCAGTGGGACCTGAAACCCACAGTGGCTGCTAACGCTGCGTTTCCGCTGCGACCGTTGCGAGGTTCCTGAGCGACCAGTTGAGCGAAGCGAAAATGGGAGTCGAAGGACCGCCGCGGTGAAAAGAAAGATCGAAAGTCGGGAAGATGGAAAAGGGGATGAAGGCTCTCTGCGAAACCTTCGCGCTCTCAGCGGCCTTAGCGGTGAAAAATAGACTGACCTCCAACTACTAAAAAATTTGTTCCAAAAAAATACCACCGGTAATTTCCCGATGGCATTTCTCTAAACCTTAAACCTAAACTGAAAACCAATAAAATTTAAATTGTAGACCGAGTAAGTTTGATAGTATATACGATCTATCTATAAGAAGGGTTGGAAGCGTTAATTGCTGCAAGGGCTTTAGTTTATTAGCAAAACATTTACATATAAAAGCCGGTGTTTATAGGAGGCTTATAAAGTGCTGCGGGTTCTGTATCTTTGCAGCAAACGGAAACACATGTCATTAGAAATCAATGAGTTACTGACGGTGAGTTTCACCTTATTTGCTGTAATTGATATTATTGGGTCTGTTCCGGTTCTGGTTGGTTTGAAGGAGAAGATTGGAGGTATTAATGAAGTGAAAGCAACCTTGATCTCGGGTGGATTGATGATCTTGTTTTTGTTTGTGGGTGAGAAGTTCTTGAACATTTTAGGAGTTGACAAGCGCAGCTTTGCAGTGGGTGGTTCCATTGTGATCTTCATTTTAGGATTGGAGATGGTATTAGGACTAGAGTTTTTTAAGAGTGAGAAAGATGCCAAAGCGAGTACGGTAGTTCCCATTGCCTTTCCGTTGATAGCTGGATCAGGAACTTTGACTACGATTATGTCGCTCAAAGCGAACTATGAAAATCAGGTGGTGTTGTTGGCAATTTTGTTCAATTTGATCATTGTGTTCGTTGTTTTAAAGAGTTTGAATTTTATTCAGAAATTATTGGGTCCGGCGGGCATGATAGCGATTCGTAAATTTTTTGGGGTGGTGTTGTTGGCGATTGCTGTGAAGATTTTTGCGAGCAATGTGCATGGGTTGATTAAGTAGATATATAGTTATAAGGCCTCGTAGTACAATGGATAGTATAAGAGTTTCCGAAGCTCCAGATTCAGGTTCGATTCCTGACGAGGCTACTACTTCACTTTTTTATTTCGTAGTACAATGGATAGTATAATCTCGTT
>DGDD01000020.1:22155-22305 GCA_002385265.1 Chitinophagaceae bacterium UBA3961 | reverse complement strand
AGGCTACTAGTTTTTTAACAATGAAAGATTTGTGCGTTGCACTGTATTTGCCCAAAGCCTAAAGCCTAACGCCTTATACCCAAAGCCTTCTCCTCATAACTTAAAACTCACAACTTAGAACTGTAGCACAATGGATAGTATAATCTCGTT
>DGDD01000020.1:0-21775 GCA_002385265.1 Chitinophagaceae bacterium UBA3961 | reverse complement strand
AGGCTACTAGTTTTTTAACAATGTAAAATTTATACGTTGCACTGTATTCACCTAAAGCCTAAAACCTAAGGCCTAACGCCTAATACCTAATTCCTAACGCCTGTTTTACTAGAATTTGTTTTCTATTTGTTAATGAGGCCCATTTCTTTTATTCAAAGCGCTCCTTAAGTTCGTGATAAAGAATGTTTCAGAGAATCAATGATAACTTTGCTTTCTATTTGAGAGTTAATTCTTATCAATATAAAACTCTCAACAATTTATCGGTACATGAATGATTTCTATAACTAAAAAGAGAAACGAAGTGAAAAGATTGGTTTTGTTTTTTGGATTGTTTATTACTACAGTAGCTGCGCTTTCGCAGACTAAAGTTGTTGTTAAAACAGTAAGTTCAGGAACAGGTGATGTAGTTCAGGGTGTAAGCATCGCCTTGAATGGGAAATCGATCAAATCAACCGATGCGAATGGATTGGCCGTTTTGCAATTGGCAAATGAAAAATCAAAATTGTCGTTTTCTGCCGTAGGGTTCAAAACACAGGATACAACGCTTGTGGCCCCCTTTCCTGATACCTTGCTCATTCAAATGATCAGTGCACAAAAGGAATTGGAAGAAGTTACCGTTGTGTCTTCTACCCGCAACAACCAACGCATTGAAAATTCGCCGTTAAAGGTAGAAGTACTAGGAAGAGAAGAGATGGAGGAGGAGAGTACTATTAAACCCGCCGGTATTGCGAGCATTTTGGGAGACGTGAGTGGTGTTCAAATTCAACAGAGCAGTGCCATCAATGGAAATTCCAATGTAAGAATTCAAGGTCTTGACGGTAGATATACCCAAATCCTCAAAGACGGGATGCCTTTGTACGATGGCTTTAGTGGCGGCTTTGGTATTTTGAGTATTCCTCCCTTAGATTTGAAGCAAGCAGAATTGATCAAAGGCTCGGCCTCCACTTTATATGGAGGAGGCGCCATTGGAGGGTTGATCAATATCATTTCTCGTAAACCAACAGCGAAGCAGGAAGCGGTTTTCAGTATCAATCAAACCACTCTTAAAGAAACCAATTACAATACATTTCTTTCTCGCAAGGATAAAAAAGTGGGCTATACTTTTTTCGGTGGGTATAATTATCAGAAAGCGGTGGATGTAAATAAAGACGGATTTTCAGATCTGTCCGATTTAAAAGGCTTGGTGCTGCACCCGCGTTTCTTTTTCTATCCCGATCACAAAACCACGGTTGTTGTTGGGTATACAGGAACTTTTGAGAAACGAAATGGAGGTGATATGCAAGTATTGGCAGGTAAGGCAGACGCTACACATCAATACTTCGAGAACAATACCATCAATCGAAATAGTTGGGAACTGACGGCGCAGCGTAATTTGGCGAACAATCGCAAACTAGAGTTCAAGAGTAGTTTGAGTTCCTTTAAGAGAAGAATACTTAACAATCAAGTTGATTTTACAGGCCGACAAACTAACTACTACACCGAGCTTTCTGCTTTCTTACCACACAATGCAAACAATTTGGTGGTGGGTGTGAATGCTACGGGTGATCAGTTTACGAAACTCACCAATACAATTCCTCTGAATAATTTTCATAACAATACGGTTGGGGTTTTTGCTCAGGAATCAATCAACCTGCAAGAGCATACCAATATTGAAATTGGACTGCGCAACGATTATCATTTTACCTACGGAAACTTTATACTACCACGTCTTGCTATTTTTCATCGAATAAACGAACATTGGGCTACTCGTGCCGGTATTGGCTTTGGGTACAAAGCTCCGAATGCATTGGCCGCACAGAATACTGATTTTGAAATACAAAAGATCACGAGCTTGCCTTCTACAATAAAAGCTGAAAAGTCAGTAGGGTACAATGCTGAGATCAATTACAAAGTAGAATGGGGTGTAGGGAATGAGCTCTTTATCAATCAGGCTTTTTTTCTGACTCAGTTAACAGATCCTGTAGTAGCAACGGCTGCTTCTAATGGAGATGTGAGTTTTCAAAATCAATCGAAACCAATTTTAACCAGAGGCTCCGATACCTATGTAAAAGCATTGGTACATGAGTGGGAGCTCTATGTAGGCTATACTTTTACCGTTGCAGAGCGAAAGTATTTAACTCAAAATCAATTCATACCGCTTACTCCCAAACATCGTTTTGCATTTACCATTGTGAGAGATTTTGAGGAAGAAGGATTTCGTTTTGGTTTAGAGGGTTCGTATAATGGATTTCAATACCGTGAAGATTATACGAAAACACCGGGTTATTTCTTTATGGCCGCTATGGTGGAAAAGAAATTCGGTTCCCATATTAGTTTGGTATTGAATGGAGAGAATTTACTCGATTACCGCCAAAGCAAAGTGGAATCCCTTTATACGGGTACGGTTACCAATCCTACATTTAAATCGCTTTGGGCTCCCATTGATGGACGGGTTTTGAACTTATCGATTCGATGGAAGTTTTAAAACTGATCAATATTCTGCCAACTATACGAACTGTTTTTGGTGAAATCTAAAATCATGTCTTGCATCGCATATACAAACGGTGTTTCGTTGGTTGTTGGGTCTACTCGAGAATTTAGCAACAGCGCCACACACATGCCATTGGCATTGCGCATGAAGGCAGTGCGTGTACCGGGCAAACTTCCGTAGTTGAACCACACATTTTCAGCAGTCCATATTCCAATACCACATGCATAACCGCTAAATACCGATGAAGGGGTGGTGAGTGCTGTTAAATTGGTGCTGTTCAAGATATCAGGGCGCGTAGTGGATCCGTCTATTGCCGTTACTAAACGGATAAGATCGGTTGCTGTAGTCATGAGTCCACCATCGGCATCTCTGCGAGGGAAGGCAATACTATAAACAAAGTTCAAATCGTTGCCTTGACCATAATACTTTACCTCCTTTGTTTTCTGCTCTGCCTCTGTTTTTCCACTCATCTCTGTTTGGGTGCCACCAATAGGTGCCATGATGTCTTCCTTTATGTAATTGATATACGTTTTACCTGAAATTTTTTCAATGATTCGCCCGGCGAGTACAAAGTTTACATTGGAATAATCGTACACTGTACCCGGTGCTTTGGGATTGGGGCGGGTTGCAAGCAACCAGTCGAAGAATTGTTTGTAGGTATAAGACGGATTTTGGTCAATTACATCGCCACCAGTACTGGCGCCCCAAGAGCCGCTAACATTTTGGAGTAAATGGCGAACGGTTATTTTTAAGAGATTCGCATTATAAGGAGCAGTGCCGTAGTCGGTACCCAATACACCACCTGCTCCAAATACTAAGGCATCAAGGTTTAGTTTGCCATCTTGAACCAACTTCATAATGGCCACGCCTGTAAAGGTTTTTGAAACACTAGCCAATCGGAAACGGTGTGCAGGGGTTACATCTTCGCCGGTGGCGGTATTAGCCTTCCCATAGCCTTTAACGTATACCAATTTCCCATTCTTTGTAATGGCAAGGGAGGCTCCTGGGATATTGTAGGAGCTCATAAACGTTTGCACTTTGCTATCTACTGCAGTGATATCAGTTTGCTTAACGGGCCCTGGATCGGGAGTAGGAGTAGGGGTGCTGTCACCCTTTTTGCAACTCAAAAAAGTGATGAGAAATACTGAAAGCAGTGTAGTAAGGCGCATAGTTTGACATTTAGGCTTCAAACCTCTCTTATTTCCCAAATCTGACCTATGGTCCATTTGGATAGTTTTTTTATCCGAACCGTACCTCTATATTTACGTAGTAATGTTGAAAATGATCGCTATCAGATCACTATACCTTATTCTACTGCTCTGTATCGGACTGAGTTCTCGGACCCAGTTTCCTGCTATTGACCTCATTCGCGATCGATTTTATCATGCTGCTACAGAAAAAGATCAACTCTCAGCCATCATTGAATTGGGTAGCTTTCGAAATTCACTTAATGCCGATACCGCAAAGCGGTATTTTACCTTGGGAAGAGATATTGCTGTTCGACTGAATGACACGCGAAGATTGCGTTGGGTTGAGTATTACTTGTTGGCAGGGGAATTAACAAAAGGAAATACCGACAGCGTGATTCCGAAATTGGAAGCCAACCCCATATTTCGCTTCTCTAAAAATGACGATCAAGAACTGTATTATAAACTACAATTGCTAAAAGCGAATGTGCTTAACCGTACCAATGAGAGAGTCAAAGCCATTGAAATGCAGTTGAGCTTGTTGGCAGAGGCTGAGAAAGATAAGAATGTACTAGCGCAAAGTTATCTCCGAAACTATATTGGAGCTAGTTATTTGAACAGCGGAAGGATCTATGAAGCCCACACCATGTGGTTGGAGGCGCTGGCAATGGTGGCCGGCAGTTCTGATCTAAAAATAAAGGAGATTGAAACCACGATTACCTCCAATCTTGCATTGTTTTATTTTCAACAAATAGACAGTACGCTCAATGCCCAGAAAACAGATAGTTTTCTTATGTTCAATAATGCCGTTATTGCAAACAGTAAGCAATATCATTTTTACTGGTTATTGCCAACGGCGCTCAGCTATCGAGGCGATTATTTTGGTCTTATTGGAGATCTCAAAGCCGGCGAAGCAGACTTTAAAGAAGCGCTTGCCATTCGGCAAAAGATTGGAGATCCGCTCTATACTGTTAATGATATGTTCCGTTTGGCAGGATTCTACAAATCACAAAAGCAATACGACAGTGCCATTAACGTATTGTTGCAAACCATACAATTGATTAAAAGGGCTCATTTGAAAGAAGCAATTATCAGAGTATATGGTCCGCTATCTTATTTGTATAAACAAAAAGGCGACTACAAATTGTACAGCGCTGCTTTAGAGCAATTTATTTTGGATGCAGATACTGCTATTCGCTTGAATGATAATGAGAAGATATCTGAATTGATGACCCGGTACGATCTTCAAAAGAAGGAGACTCTTATCGCTAATCAAAAAGCTGAATTGGCCAATCGTAATTTATACATTATTGCCAGCTTATTGGTGCTGGCTCTCACTCTTACTATTTTCTATTTCTACTTTAAAGAATACAAACGAAAGCAGTTTGCTCGAAACCAAGCTGCAGTTGAAGAAGCAGAGAACAAGGAGCGCAAACGCATTGCTGCTGAATTGCATGATAATATGGGAGTACACGCCAATGCCATTCTACACAATTCATCTTTACTTGAACAGGCATCATCAGAAAACGGCCCACTTATTCAAAATTTACAAGAAACAGCGCGAGAAATGTTGGGAAGTTTACGTGAAACAGTTTGGGCTTTGAAAGCTACAGAAGTAACTGCCACAGAAACATGGTTGAGATTGGTTACATTCATGCAACAAAACAAACGGAATTTCTCCGGTATTGGTTTTCAAATTACAGGTGCTGCACCTGAAACGCAATTGCTTACTTCGGTAAAAGCCTTGCATTTGATCATGATAGTGAAAGAAGCTGTGACCAATGCCATCAAGCATGCAAAGGCTGGTACGATTACTGTAAACAGTAGCTTCGATAAGGATTGGATCATTACAGTTGCTGATGATGGAAAAGGCTTCGATTTGCATTCAGAACAACTAAATATTGAAGGCAATGGTATTCAAAACATGAAGGATAGAGCTGCAGCCGGTGGATTTGAAGTGATCATCAAGAGTATTCAAGGTGTAGGAACAACCATAACACTAAAAATATAGTAGTCAGAACAAATGATCAGAATTGGGATTACAGATGACAAGGCTAATAACCGCGCTGTTATTCGAAACAAGCTCGAAAGAAATCAAGCTTTCGAATTGGTGTTGGAAGCGGTGAATGGTGAAGACTTTCTCCAAAAGATGAAATCGATGGAGGAAAGCAAACGTCCACATATTGTGTTGATGGATTTAGAAATGCCCTTGGTAGATGGTGTTACCGCCATTGCCACAGCATCAGTATTATATCCGCAAACCAAATATGTTGTGTTGACCATTTTTGATGATGACGAGCGTGTTTTTCAAGCCGTGAAAGCCGGTGCCTGCGGTTATATATTGAAAGAAGAAACAGCCGAGCGACTTCAAGAAATGATTACTACACTTTGGGAAACCGGCGCAGGGCCCTTGTCGCCATCGGTGGCCTATAAAATATTGCAGTTGCTACAGAAGCCCGATATCCCTAGACCTACTACCCAAGCAGATCAATTCCATTTAAGTGATCGTGAAAAGGAAATTCTAAAACTTCAAAGCGAAGGATTCGACTACAAAGAAATTGCAGCGAAACTTTTTATTAGTCCAAACACAGTAAAAAAGCATACGATCAGTATTTATCAAAAGCTGCATGTCAACAGCAAGGCGCAGGCTTTGAAGATAGCGTATACGAAGGGTTTGCTTTGATTAGATAATATGATTTCGTAAAGGAAAAGCCGCCTCACAAGGAGACGGCTTTGGAATGAGCACTAATGAACCGTTTGTATCTAGTGTTAATCCTTGTTTAGTTTCGTTATTTGTCCATCTGCTGTTTTTAAGAAGTAGATGCCGGAATTCCATGAGCCTGTATTCACATAGTTGCTTCCTGCTGTTAACTTCAAGTTCTGAATGATTCTTCCTGTAACATCTGTTATTTGCGCGTTTTGAATATTACTCCCAAAGAAATGACTGCCATGCTTGGCGTGAGCACTAAGACCATTCGAGGCATTCGCTTCCGACTCAAGAAGAAATTAGGGTTAGAGGGTGGAAGTGAAATAGAGCGATTGGCCCATGACATATAAAGGGCTGTGCACTCACGGTAAATACAATTCATCTACCTTTTAACTCAGTTCATTTCGAATCGCATTTTCTGTGCTGCTAAGGCTGTCTATGTTTGCTCCTAGTAAAACAATAGACATGAAACAAAAAATTAGCACGATTGCAATAGCTATTCTCAGTTTTTTTGTGATGGCATCTTGCGAAAAAGAAGAAACGAACGCAGTAAGTGATTGCGGAAAACCCGCTTCTGCAGCACCCGCCGGATTGGTCGGAAATTGGGCAAGTGGATACGCCTCCATGACTCAACTGGTAGACGTTTATAATGGTAAATATGTTGGGAACGCTTGGGTGAGTGGAAAGTTTTTCAAAATCACCAACAATGGAAAGGGAGCGGAGTTTTATTATTCTGCACAATCACAGTATGCACAAACGGCCACAAAGGCCACCGGTTCTATCTTCTTCGAAGCTGGATCTACAGCCACCGAAGGATCATTTATTTTTTCTCCATGTAATGCCCACTATAAAGGCTGGGGAAGTATTGTGGTAGATAGAGATGCTACTGCAACTGAACTCGAAAACAATTTAACCGCGCGCTATTACTACCGCTTAGATGGACAATGGCTTCGGATTCAGCCCAATGCACCGGTAAACGATTATTCAAGCAGTTTCAAATTGGTGAATTAAAACAAAGCATCCAAAAATCTATGTCAGACTCATCTGTCGATGGAATCTGATTTCTGTTCATTCTAAAACAAAGATTACTATACATGAAAAAACGTATTTATCTGTGTTGCCTTTTCTTCGTATTGTTTTCGAATATGAATCTTAAGGCCCAGAATCCTTTTGCTCATTCAAGGCAAATGCCTTTTAAAGTGACCATTTTCGCGGAAACAATTGGTCTTACCAATTTAAGTCGATTCTTTAAAAAGAGTGGCGTTGGAATAAAGGCCGGCACGGAGTTCTATTACTCTAATGGAAGTCGTCAGCAATTTTTTCAAACACTTAATGTTGGGGTATACCGACACAAGAATTATGCTTCCGCTTTTTTCTTGTCTAGTGAAGTAGGGTACCGCCATTTTTTCGGTCGTGTGTTTGCCGATGCAACACTAGGTGGTGGAGTTCAATTCTCCAATACTGATCTTCCAACTTACAGGCCATCGGGAGAAGGGTACGATAAAACCTCCGGTAGACTTATACGATTTATGCCGGTGATTGGTTTGGGTACGGGGTACCATTTCAATAAATCGGCTGTATTTGCACGTTATGAGTTGATGGGAGAAATGCCGTTTCGTTACAAAGGAATTCCCGTGCTCCCGCATCAAAGTTTTAATCTAGGTACTCAGTTTCGATTCTAATAAAAAACATTTAAAATGAAATTATATAAAATTGTATTGATTGCTTTACTAGCAATTTCTTGTAAAAAGGAGAATAGTATAAAACCTGATCCAATAGCTGATGTAGACTATAATGATCATCCGAAGCAAACGCAGTATCAGGCGGCACTCCACACCTACAAAGTTCAAACTTCCTCACCGGGAAGCATTCTTTTGGTAAGTCGTGAAAATGAGCGTTTGTGGATTGGATCCGATGGATTTTCCAATTTAGAATACAATACAGTTATGCGAAAAAACCATCAGTTTCGTGCTGCTAGTATTACGAAAATGTTCACCTCAGTGGTTATTATGCAATTCGTTCAAGAAGGCAAATTATCGCTTGATGCGAAGTTGAGTTCATTTGTTCCGAATCTTTCAAAGTATATCGACAATAGCAGTGCCATTACGATCCGTCATCTATTGGCAAACTTGAGTGGGATACCTGATCCGGTGAATGAAAGTATCGAATATCAAACAGATATATTAAACCATCCGGAAGAGATGGCTAAATTGAGTGTTGAGGCAAAGATCAAAAAGTACTTGAGTGGGAAGCCATTAAAATTCAGTCCGGGAAGCGAGTATTCTTATAGCAACACGAATTTCTTATTGCTTGGTGCTATTGCGGAAGAACTTGGTGGAAAAACCTTGAATGCACTTTTCAATGAACGTATTTATACGCCTTTGGGTTTAAAGAATACGTATTTGGAAATCCGTGATGATAAGAATGTATCGCGTAGTTATGCTGATATTTTTCAAAATGGTCAGGTAATGGATGTAACCCTGTTTGATAAAGCTGAAGGCGATGCTGAAGCAGATGGTGGATTGATCACTACAGCTGAAGATCTATTTCTTTTTATGAAAGGTTTGTTTAACGGTCAACTGGTATCTCCTTTACTCGTGAATGAAATGAAGAGAAAGCAGCTAAGCTCTTGTAATAGTACAGAATGTGAATACGGTTTGGGTATAGAGATTTGGAGAACCGGTGCAGGAATTGCTTGTGGTCACAATGGAAGTTTGTTAGGGGTAGAAGCCAATACCCTGTTTTATCCAGATAAGAATGCTATCATAGTTTTGTACAAGAACAATGGAAACGGAAGTGATAAGGAGTTTTTGAGTGAGTTGGTGAAATAAAAAGAACAGGCCTGTTATTTTAACAGGCCTGTTCTTTAATACGTTGTTCGAGCATGTATATTAGTTCTGTTGCTGGCGGTATTCTTGAGGTGTGGCGCCTACGGCATTTTTAAAGAACCGGCTGAAATGCTGTGGGTATTTAAACCCTAGCTCGTATGCAATTTCGCTGATGCTTTTATTGTAGTCTACTATTTTTTCTTTCGCTAATTGAACAATTGCATGCTGTAGGTATTCCTGAGCTGATTTACCGGTTTCTTTTTTGACCAGATCTCCGAAGTAACTAGCAGAAAGGTGTAGTTCCTGAGCACAATAAGCTACGGTAGGAAAACCGATTGATGATAGTTTTTCCGAGATGAAATAGTTAGCAATTACTTCATCGAGTTTAGACATTACTCCTTTGTGAACATATTCTCTCGTTAGAAACTGACGGTCGTAAAAACGAAGGCAGTAGTCTAATAGCAATTCTATATTAGCAGCAATTAATTTCTTACTATGTTTATCGATGGTTTGTTCGAGTTCGTACTTAATTTTTGAAAAGCAATCGAAAATGATTTCTCTTTCTTTTTTTGATAGGTGAAGAGATTCGTTCGATTGATAGCTGAAGAAAGCATATTCTTTGATTCTTTTCGCTACAGGTGTGCCAATAATGAGGTCCGGGTGGAACACCAGTGCATACCCTTTCGGTTGATAGATTTCTCCCTTGCTGTTTACTCCGGCCGTTTGTCCCGGTGCCAGAAATACCAATGTGCCTTCTTGGTAATCATAGGTTTGACGTCCGTAAACAATATCTCCGCATTTTACTTCTTTTACAAAGATTGTATAGAAACCAAAATACATTTTCGAGCCACTACGAGGTGTTGCTTTTGAGAGATCAACAATACTGACCAGTGGATGCAAGGTTTCGTTATTGTTAAACACATTGTATTCATGTATGGTTTCGAATCGCTTAATGGGGTCCATAATGGATTGTTTTCTCATTAAAAGTACCTTATTCTTTTAAATGCAAGCTGTTGAACTACTGATTTCAGGAATATTGGTACAAGAATCAGGAAAATGTATACAGTTTTAGAAAGCCATGTAAGCGAGATTTGTAAAGTACGGGTAGCCTCAATTTAGTAATCCGAAAAGATAACAGATTTGAGTGCACATTCCGGAGATTGCTTTATACTTTAAAACTAATAAAATGAAATCTACATTATTTGTATTGTTCTTGTTTTTTGCTTTTGTAGGTGAAGCTATTGCCCAACAGCCACCAACAGAAACAATTAAAACGGCTGCAGAGCATAGTCCTGAGCAAAAGGAGTTAATAAATTTGTCCAAAAAGAAGTGGGATTGGATGAGCGAAAAAAACGTAGATTCTTTGGCTGTATTGTTTGCTGAGAAATCGATGTTCATCCACATGGGAGGCACGTGGGGCAAGGAAGTAGAACTGAATACCATTAAAACCGGAGGTATTTGGTATAAGAAGGCAGAAGTTTATAATGTGGTTGTGAATATGTTCGGCAATACAGCCGTTTTGTTGAATGATATTGATTTGGAAGCAGTAGTTGGATCTAATACTGTTACCAATCCTTTCATGGTTACAGAAGTGTATGTAAAAGAGAAAGGTCAATGGAAAATGGCTTCTCTTACTTTTTCTAGGTTGATGCGCCCAGTTAAGATGACGAAATAGTACATTGCAGTACATTCTACACCAATGCAAAATTGTCGCATGAATTCAAGTATTGTTCTGAATCGATTTTCTGTATTAGCATTTTATGCTGTTTCATTGTGCATGACTGCCTGCTCGGCTAAAAAAATGCAATCCGAAAAATCCGGTTTATACGTGGTTGACCAAGGCAGTTTTAGCATTGGAGGTACTGTAGTAACAGCGCCCGGCGTATTTGATCCAAACAATCCGAAACCGGACGGACAGAGCTATAGAGGGGATCACGGATATGTGTTTTATCAAATACCTGCACATGCTCGAAAATACCCCTTGATCATGTGGCATGGGTTCGGACAGTTTTCAAAAACTTGGGAGACCACACCTGATGGACGAGAAGGCTATCAGAATATTTTCCTACGCAAACAGTATGCTGTCTACCTTTTCACACAACCAAGAAGAGGCAATGCGGGTAGAAGCATGGTAGCGGGTTCAATAGCACCAACGCCGGATGAACAACAATGGTTTAGCACCTTTCGAATTGGAGTATGGCCCAATTATTTTGATGGAGTTCAATTTGCCAAAGACACCAATACACTTGATCAATACTTCCGATCAATGACACCGAATGTTGGTCTAATCGATATCACTGTTACTACCGATGCGGCGTCTGCTCTGGTAACGAAAATTGGCCCTGCTATTTTGGTGACGCATTCTCATTCCGGTGGCATGGGGTGGTTAACGGCAGCTAAGAATGCTCAAGTAAAGGCAATCGTTTCCTATGAGCCCGGCAGTGGATTTTTATTTCCGGAAGGTGAAGTGCCTGAACCCATCGTATTTACTGGAGGCAGTTTGCCAGCTTCCGCCGTGTCAATGAGTGATTTTCTGAAGCTCACAAAAATTCCCATTATCATTTATTATGGAGACAATATTCCAACGGTACAGTCACCCAATCCGGGTCTCGATGGTTGGAGAGCTCGACTTCAAATGGCGCGCAAATGGCAAGCACTGGTAAACAAATACGGTGGTGATGTAACCATTGTTCACTTGCCAGAAATAGGCATCAAGGGCAATACCCATTTCCCTTTTTCTGATTTGAATAATGTGGAAATTGCAAACTTGATGGAAAAATGGTTGATAGAAAAGAAGTTGGATTGAATTCTTTTTCGAATGATAAAGATAAAATGACGAATGGACTATCTTTAGAACTTGATTTCAATGCTTGCGTATGATATCTCCTGAATTCATGTATGGGTTTATCCCTGAAAAGCAATCGAAGTATTTTCTTTCCATTATTCATAAAATTGGAAAAGAGCGAGTGGTGAAGAAAGGTAGTTCCATTATTCGAAATCAGTCTCATCCTACTTTCTTCTTTTATATTGTAGAAGGCACATTTAAAACCTCCATCGTAAAGAACAATAAGAGCTATGTACTCGGATTCACTTTTACCGACGATGTCGATTGTTGCCCAACTTCCCTTTTAAAAGGATTTGCAAATAATTTCACTATTGAAGCGGTACAAGAAAGTACTGTGCTTATTTGTGATTTGAAGGATTTTAAGAAAGCTTGTACCCCTGATAAATACACGCTCATCACAAATAATATCATGGCAAATTACATTTCAATCTTAGAAAATCGGTTGATTGAAGTGATGTCTCTTACGGCAGAAGAAAGATACCTGCAGTTGATACAACTGCGTCCAGGTTTACTTCAAGAAATTTCGTTGGCACATATAGCTTCGTATCTGGGTATTACCAGAGAACGTTTGAGCAGAATTCGAAGTAAATACAAAGATTTGACCTAGGTCACATTCATGTGTTTGCCTGCTCCATAATTTGCATTGAAAGGAAACCGACCATCGTTTACTCGGTTGCAAATTGATATGAAAACTCGTTTGATCATTCTACTGCTTCTTGGTTTTTTAAATGACGCCTATCCGCAATCTTTATTAAAAGCAGCCGATTCTATTCGAAGGCACTATGATATTCCGGAATTGAGTTATGCGGTTGTTCGAGCAGACAGTGTATTCGAAATGGCTGCACTTGGAAGACATTCGATCTTACTTCCGGATACCGCTACCTTAAACGACCGCTTTCATCTGGGATCAAATACCAAGGCCATGACGGCTTTTGTAATTGCTAAATATGTGGAAGAAGGAAAGCTCAAGTGGACAACCAAGTTTTTTGATCTTTTTCCGGAATGGAAATTTCAAAGTGAACGCTATTATCGAAACATTACCTTACTAGATTTATTAACACATCGCGCCGGTATTCCTCCATTTCAAGGTGATCAAGATCCTGTAATTCCAAATTTTCAAGGCGACAATGCCCACAAACGTTACTTGTTTGCAAAATTTGTATTGAAGCAAGCGCCTGAGAAGCCATCTGCGCAGCATCCGTTCGTTTACTCCAATGCAGGGTACACTTTAGCGGCTCTAATGGTAGAGAAAGTGACCCAGATGTCTTGGGAAACATTAATTAAAAGGGTATTCAATCAAGACCTGAATCTTAACGTTGGTTTTTCTTGGCCCGATAATCAAACTACGAAGGATACATGGGGTCATCGCACCAATGATGGCATCATGAAGCCTTTAGGTTCTCATCAAATGTACCACCTCGACTATACAGAGCCGGCAGGAGATATTAATATGACAATGCCCGATTATGTTCGGTTTATTCAACTCAATCTCAAAGGGCTTTCCGGGTCCGACGCCTACCTTAAAGCCTCCACCTATTTCTTCATACATAATTGCCGACCGGCTTACGCATTAGGATGGTTTAATATAGTGGAGGGCGATAACATTTTCTCATCGCATTCAGGTACCGGTGATTTTACTTATTATTCCATTGCTCAAATTGATCGCAGAAAAGGTCTTGCATACATCGTTTTTGCTAATGCCTACAATGAAGCTACTTTAGAGGGTGTTCGGATGCTGATGCGGAAAATGAAAGAGTCCAATTGATTTAAAAAATTCCACCTACGGTTTGTGATCTTGCTTTTTCATTCTGATATTTGTTCTTACCATGAAATCATTTCTTTTTATTAGCACTTTATTGTTAGCAAGCTGTTTTATTGCCAACGCACAAGACACTATTTGGGTCAATAAAACAGGAACGGTTGTTTCCGTTAAAGATTCTGCGTTTAGCTTTATTATTAATTACAAAGACCCCCAAGATACCCAACGGGTAAAATCGGTGTACCACGATATGAAGGGATCAGTTACAGGCGAATACAACTATTATCCCTACACCCCTAAGAAAGTGTTGAACGGAACCGCCAAACGATATATAGATGGTAGATTAATAGAAGAGAAAAATTATAGTGACGGTCAATTGAATGGCCTACTCTCTACATTTTGGGAGTCTGGAGTAGTTAAGCGCAAAGATGTTTATGAAAAGGGCAAGATGGTGAACGGGCAATGTTTCAGTTCTACGGGTGCCGATACTGCTTGGTTTGAATATGAAAAGGCAGCCAGTTTTCCGGGTGGTGTAGATAGTTTGAGGAAGTTCATTGTTCGAAAGTTTGACTACCCCGTTGAAGCGAGACGCCTGGGCTTGCAAGGAACCGCGAGAGTTCAATTCATAGTTAATAAGGAGGGCGCTATTGAAGAACCAACTGTAATCAATAATATAGATCCTATTCTTGCGAAAGCAGCCATTGAACTCGTGAAAAAAATGCCGAAATGGACTCCAGCTATTATGGATGGAAACATTGTGAAAATGTACTTCGTATTGCCGATTGTATTTCGCATGGCTGATTAAGTAGGTTAGAATGAAAGTCTCTATCTCAAATTTTCTATCATAAAAAAAGGGCAACAAGAAAATTGTTGCCCTTTTGTATTCTAATTGGTTTCTCTTTTACGCTTCGCAGCTCACACAGGTCACCAAATTCGTCACAAGCTCTTTTGAAACACTTTGACTTCTTTGGTAGTAGAGCGATTTGATGCCCAATTGCCAAGCTTCAATGATCAACTTGTTTACATCTCTTACCGGTAAGTTTGGCGGGATGTTCAAATTCAAGCTCTGGCCTTGATCTACAAATTTCTGACGGATCGCAGCTTGTTGGATGATCTCCAATTGACTGATCTCTTTGAAAGTCTTGAATACGTCTTTCTCTTCTTTAGTCAATTCAGTCATGTGTTGAACACTTCCGTGATTCAACATAATGCCTCTCCATACGTCTTCCGTATCCAATCCTTTTTCTTCCAATAATTTCTTGAGGTATTTGTTTTGTCTCATGAAATTTCCTTTAGCCAAACCTGCTTTGTAGTAGTTGCTGCTGAAAGGCTCAATACCGGGAGATGTCTGACCTAAAATAGCAGATGAAGATGTAGTAGGAGCAATGGCCATGGTGGTGGTATTGCGACGACCGTATCCTTTCAACACTTCAGGTTCACCGTAAATACGAGCGAGGTCAACCGTTGCTTTGTCGGCCTTGTCGCGGATATCACGGAAAATAAGTGAGGTCAATTGTTTAGCTCTCAAACCTTCAAACGGAATCATGTTCTTTTGAAGATAGGAATGCCAACCCAACACACCCAAGCCTAAGGCGCGGTGTCTTTTCGCGAAACGATTGGCAGCGGCTAAGTAATGATTTCCTTCTGTTTTTGCAATGAACTCTTGAAGAACAGCGTCGAGGAAGAAGATGGCCAAGCGAACAGCATCGGTATCTTTCCACTCGTCGTATAATTCCAAGTTCATAGACGATAAGCAGCAAATAAAGCTTTCATCGAAATTAGATGGAAGCATGATCTCACTACATAAATTACTTGCGTTGATGGTGTAGTTGAGGTCTTTGTATACTTGCGGTTTTTCTTTGTTAACGTTGTCGGTGAAGAACAAGTAAGGCAAGCCTTTCTGTTGACGGCTTTCCAATACTTTCGCCCAGATCTCTCTTTTTGCTGCATCACCATCAATCATGTCTTGCATCCAATAGTCGGGGATACAAACAGCGTAGAAAAGGTTTTGAATGGGGTGACCAATGCTCTTGATCTTCAAGAATTCTTCGATATCCGGATGGTCGATGTCTAAGTAAGCAGCGAATGCTCCGCGACGCACGCCACCTTGAGAGATGGTATCCATAGCGGTGTCGAACAAACGCATGAAGCTAACGGCTCCACTGCTTTTACCGTTGTCGGTAACGGCGCTACCGCGACCTCTCAATCCACCAAAATAACCGGAAGTACCTCCGCCAATTTTGGTTTGCATGATCACTTCGCCCAGTTTATGTGTAATGCCTTCGATATTATCGGGCATGTCTACGTTAAAACATGAAATGGGCAATCCTCTTTCGGTACCCATATTGGCCCAAATAGGAGAGCTCAAACTCATCCAACCGCGTTCAATCATTTCGCGGAAGGCATCGGTTAGTTCAGGTTTGTACAAGCGTTGTGCTGCTGCTTTACAAATTCTTTCAATGGCACCATCGAGGGTTTCACCTTTCAGCAGGTACCCGCGGTTGAGCATTTGCTCACTTTCTTCGTTTTTCCACCAGAGTTTTTCAGCACGAGGTGCTTCTTGGATAAGTGGCGGCGTTGCAATATCTACCATGTCTATGCTTGAATTGAATGGGTGTACTAATTAAAATAGGTCGTTAGCGGTGATGCTCTTGTCGTGTTTGGTATAATCAACCGGACGTTTTGCGAAGAAATCATCCAAGCTGTTGGCGAACACTTCTTCTTCAAACCATTTCATTGGCGCATACTGACTGCCGCTGATGAAGAATTGTTCAGGGAAACCGATTTTCACCAAACTCTCGTCTACTCTGAATTTGATGAAGTTCAACAAATCAGCTTTGTTGATAGAATTGATTTCTCCTTCTTGGAAGATCCAATCAATAATCATGCCTTCAATTTCAATGAAGTCGGTTACAAGTTGTACCGTTTCATTGATGAGGTTTTGATCGATCAGATCAGGATATTCTTCTCTCAATTTATTGATGAGGTAGATACCGGCGTTAGCGTGCAATTGTTCGTCAACTGAAGTCCAAGCAATGATATTGCTCACGTTCTTCATCAAACCTTTGAAGCGAGTGAAAGAAAGTACCACTGCGAATTGACTGAACAACGATACGTTTTCGATGAGGATCGTGAAGAGGATCAAAGAAGTAACGTATTCTTTTTCGTTCGAAGAGTTTACTTTGCTCAGGGCTTTTGATAAGAATTTCAAGCGCTCTTTTACTACAGGCACTTCGATGAGTTTTTCGAACTCGTCGTTATACCCCAATACTTCCAACAATCTTGAGTAAGCTTCTGAGTGGCGGAATTCACATTCAGCGAATGTGGTTCCGAGGCCGTTCAATTCAGGTTTTGGAAAGTGGTGGTACAAATTACCCCAGAAACTTTTTACCGACACTTCAATTTGCGCGATGGTAAGCAAGCTGTTTTTGATCGCTGTTTTTTCTGCGTGGTTGAGGTGCGAATGAAAGTCTTGTGTATCTGCAGTGAAATCTACTTCTGAGTGTACCCAGAAAGATTTGTTGATAGCCTCTGTGAATTTGAGTACTTCAGGATACTCAAAAGGCTTATAGTTGATTCGTTTGTCAAATAATCCCATGCGATGTATAGTTGAGTGGTTAGTGCTTATTGTTTTCCTGTGTGACCGAAGCCGCCGGCGCCTCTATCGGTGTCGGTGAGTGCTTCTGCAACAATCAATTGTACGGATTCTACTTTTTGAAATACCATTTGAGCGATGCGATCACCGTTGTTTACGGTAACAGCCTCGTTCGACAAGTTTACCAAGAGCACTTTCAATTCGCCTCTGTAATCGGCGTCGATCGTGCCTGGTGAATTCAGCACGGTAATGCCTTGTTTGAAGGCGAAACCGCTTCTGGGTCGGATCTGTGCTTCGAAACCTTGTGGGATTTCGAGGAAGAGTCCGGTTGGAATCAAGATTCGCTCTAGCGGCTTGATGCTCACCGGTTCTGTTAGGTTCGCGCGAAGGTCCATTCCTGAAGAGCCGGTAGTGGCGTATTCCGGAAGTGGGTTCTCGGAGCGATTTATCGTTGCTATTTTAATTGTTTGCATGATGTTCCGTCAGTTTTACTACTACTGATAAATGATTTTTTCTTAGGGTTTTGGATTGGTTCAGGGATTGTTAGGGGGCTGAAAAGTTGCACAGATGGGGTTTCCGCGACTATCAGTACCACACTTTTCCTCCGAAAGCATTGCTACACAAAGGTTTGATACGGCAGGTCTTCTGACTCACTCCGTTGTTTTACGCCTTCCCGTTTTTACACAGTGGCTGAAGAAAAACAAGGTTTGGGGAGAATACAGCTACGGGGATAGTCCGGGATTTACACCAGGTTCCCTTTTAATCCCGCAAATGCGGAAACCATATCACGGTAAAAGTAGGAACAGAATGGATTTGGAGGGGAAGTTGTTATTCACGGGGTGTTGAAAAATAGATGGGAAATTTGCAACAATGCGATGGCAGTGGATTTTGTAGAAAAAATCAAAACATGTATAATAATGTTTATATGATTGGTCGATTTTTTTTGTTGAAGATTTAGGGAAAGAATGGGCTCAATTTTGAGGCAAACCTGTACTGGTGTAACTGCTTGGTGGTGAAGACTTTTGGTTCACCGCGAAGGACGGGGAGAGCGCAAAGCGGTTGCTGAGGGGGTTGGCATTTTCCGTTTTCAATCGTTTTTAAACTTGCTTTGATTATTTCGATTGCTTATGCGGCTTTAAAATCATACGTTCTTATGGCATCCAAGCTAGCCCCCTTCTCTTTACGTTCCTCCTCCAGGTCATAGTCGTCTTGCAGGCCGAGCCAGAATTTTGCGGAATTACCGAAATATTTAGATAAGCGTAGCGCGGTATCTGCAGTAATACGACGATTACCCTTCAAAATCTCCGAAATGCGGGTTTGAGGAATGTCAAGGTCTTTGGAAAGCCGATAAGCAGAAATGCCCAAGGGTTGGAGAAACTCCTCAAGAAGTATTTCACCAGGATGTATATTTTGCAGCTGTGCCATAATCAATTTATTTAATGATAATCAAGAATTTCTACTTCAAACGCATTACCCGAGTTCCACTTGAAAATAATCCTCCATTGATCATTAATCCGGATACTGTAAAAAGCCTTGAATTTACCGGATAACTTCTCCAGCCTGTTCGCTGGTGGTATGCGCAAATCGTTCAAGTTGATGGAGTTATTGATCATTCTCAACTTCCTTCTTCCTGTTTGTTGTATGTCATTCGGAATCTTTTTTACCCTAACACCTTGCCAAATCTTCTCTGTATCGGTATTTCCAAATGAAACTATCATAATAACGTATTGCGTTAGTAACGTCAAAAGTAAGCATTTTTTTGAAAAGCAAAAAAGTGCAGAGAGGAAACTCTGGGAGCGAGCTTTAAAGCGAGTATCCAATTGTAAAGAAGCGAAGCTGCGCTAGAATAAAATCTGAGTTATAAGTTTTAGGTTATTTAGTTTTTAAGTTATTGCATTGAGAAGATTTTCTCGCCTACCATTACGCCATTAGCATATCTCGTATTTTAAGCCGAAGCGCTGTGTATGGCCACAAACTCAAAAACTAAATCACTCAAAAACTGCATCAAAAGTGACTCTTCTCTGACAACCCGTTTTGAGGTTCCTCTCTCGCTCATCTGCTTCGCAGTTTCGCTCGTTCGGAATGACATAGCAATTGATTATATAATGCTCGATATTTTTCGTGGACCCTGGGGGGCCCACTCAAAATATCGGTTGGAGGAATCGCTTGGTGAGAAAATTAAACTTTCATATCGCGTCAACACACATTAACTAGAATGTCATGTAATGTTTGAGACCCTTTATTTCAATAGCACAACACGTTAGCTCTTTAATTTACCCTTGATATTCTGTGATACTCATCTCAACTGTTTGACTTTGGCAACCAAACAATGAGTTGCATTTTCGTAAATTCAGCAATTAGTCAAAACTTGTTTTTTTGCCTAAGGTTACTGCAAACCTCCGGAAATAGGCTCTGTTTGTTGTATCGCTTAACTTAACCTTGCGATCTTCTTCAAAGTCTTCTTTTGTGAATTGGCTCTTAAAGCACTTATTGGCTTCCAGTCCTGCTAATTCTTCTTCTTGCGAATATCTTATTTCAACATTGATGTATTTAGGGTCCATGATTCCTAGTCCTGCTTCTTCGGGAGCATTATCTTTTGTCCATGCAATGTAATAAAGCGGATATTTTTGAACCCAGTCATGCTGCAATAGAACTTCAGTAACGGCACCACCCACTACGAGATGCTCGGCATGATGGGTATCTCCGTCTGGTCCGAAGGTTATGATAAAGTCTGGATTTATGGATGGGATTCGTTGTGTTAATGAATCTCTCAATTGTTTGTGATTGTTGAAATAGTTTCTAACACCGTTTTTAGTGTCCAGTCTGTCTATTCCAAAAAAGATCGGATGATCAATACCCAACTTATCGCTACTGCATCTGGATTCTTCTCTCCGAATGCCGGCCAAAGAGTCGCCCTCCGATAATTTCGGATCTCTTGTGTAATATTTTCCATCAGTAGCACTGATAAGAACAACTTTGTATCCTTTTCTACCAAACTGGAAAAGCACTTCACTAATAGACATTTCATCGTCGGGATGAGCAAAAACAACCAAAACCGTTTTTTGAGCTTTGTCTTTACGCAAATTGAATGACGAAATAATTGGTAGCAATATCAGGACGAATAAGAGTTTTGTTAAGTTGGAAGTCATGATGTTACTAGTTTAAAGTATGAAAGTTTCGACCAAGTATTGCGCCTAATGAGTAAGCGTGCCTGAGAGCTGAAATTATTGATTTGTGTGCTCAGGAACTGAAGCCGACCTCTTACGGTCATGGTTTCGTGATTATATACTGGTATTGAAGGTAAGAACTAAAAGCCATATTGAATTCGGTTAGCCCCGATATAAGTTACTAGTGTCACATTTATTTATAGTTCTTCCTTTAGCAAGCCATACCCAGGTTTTTTCGAAAATCGAAAGTTCTCTTATTTATTAATCTACTTTAACCATGCAAACCATTTCTGTATCCGACTTATACCATTCTATGCAAGGACTGTTTTGGTTTGGTCTAGCATCTTTCAATAGTTCATGAAAAACATCTTTTATCGAATTCGTTTTGCTTAGCCAGTTGAACACAGTAATGGTGCGGTAGTTGCCTTTTTGTATTTCCAGTTTTTGGTAGTTTTCAGCTAACTGATTATCGGCGGGAAGCTCAGTTGTCATTGCATAGTATTTGATCGTTTCGTTTTCATCAAACCAACTAATACCATAGTAAGACCGCTCCTGACCAAATGTATTGTACAGAATATCGAAACTATCTCCAATTCCATTAGGAAATGTTTTTACTTCAAAGCCGATTAAATTAAGGTCGGTAGGTAGAGAATAGTGTTCCATTTTAATTTTTCTACAAAACTATAAATAGGGTAATAGACTGAAATGGCCAATTACGTCAAATACGGGGTCAAATTGCGTCATAAGGTCGGTTTGTGCGCCTTTTCTCAACTGAGTGATAAGTATTTTTAAAATTTTGAAGTATTGACATAGGCTAAAAGTATTGAAATGTTGTAAAACAATAGACCAAATGTTTAGGGTTTTTTCAGGACGGAAACAGGAGACCGTTTGGTAAATCTGCAGTTGATAGAGAATCGGCATTTAAATATTGGGTTTAAACCAACATGGCAGTAGATCCTATATTGTGTGAATCCTATTTTTTATGCGTTATTTGCTTATGTCTTGAGCAAAGACCAATTCGTATCCATTATTATCAAGTATTGAAAAGTCACGCATCAAATATTCTCTGTCGGCAAGGGGGGCTTTGATAGTTGCTTTGTCTTTCACACTATCCCAAAACGTATCAACTTGCTTCATTGTGATAAAGATGCCGCCGGTTAAGGTTGGCTTTGTAAAAAAGTTTACTTTATCATTTTCATCGTTACAGTCGGCAGGCT
>DGDD01000005.1 GCA_002385265.1 Chitinophagaceae bacterium UBA3961 | reverse complement strand
AAATCATAGTACCGTAGCCACCCATTGAAAGGCCGGCTATTCCGCGGAAACGTTTTTCTTTTTTGATACGGAATGTCTTTTCAACGGTTGGAATAAACTCTTTGATAAAGAAATCTTCGTACTTATCTTTTCCGTCATACGAATTGATATACCATGTTGAATCCGCATCTGGCATTACTATGATCATTGGAGGAATGGTGCCTTCCGCAATTGCTTTATCGGCGTATCGATTTACTTCTCCGAATTGCAGCCAACCGGTATTATCATCGGTATACCCATGCAGCAGATAAACAACCGGGTAGGTACGTTCAGAGCTTGCATAATCGGCGGGCAGATAAATGGTATAGCGAACTGAATGATTTAGGATCGTACTCTTTACAGAAAGTTCTTCAATTACTTTACCGGTAGTTTGAGAAATAGTTGGAGCGGCTATTAGGAAAAGGCCGAGTAGAAACACAAGTTTTCGCATCGTTATAATTTTCCAGAAAGTTACATAAAAAAAAAGACCCGGTATTTACCGGGCCTGTAATTATGCTCGTTGCTTTGACGCAGGTTTCTTTTTTGTTTTTTTCAACGCTTCATCAATAGCTTTTGAGAGGTTCTCGTAAGTAGGTTTACCTGAAAAAGGTACATCGTTGATGAAGAACGCCGGAACTTCCTTTACACCTCTATTGATTCCCTCTTTAAGATCTCCTTGCACTTGCCAACCGAATGTTGCATTCACCAAGTCATCCAAAAACTTCTTACTGGTCACTCCTGCTTCTTTCGAATGCAGTTTAAGTGAGGTAGTTCCCAAGTTTCTACGATTTGCAAACAATACATTGTGCATTTCCCAGAATTTGCCTTCCTGGGCTGCTGCAACCGCTGCCTCAGATGCTTTTAAGCTTTTTTGATGCACTTTGGTCATAGGAAAATGTCGGAAATTCAACCGAATTTTACCTTCGTAATTATCTAGTAATTGTTGTACAACTTGGTTCACTTTCGCACAACCTTCATCTTCATAATCACCGAATTCCATTAAGGTTACAGGCGCGTCTTTACTTCCTACAAATATGTCTTTCGGTTCAATTATATCTAGCTCTTCTTTCTTAAATGCCATAACTTTTGAGTTTATTGTTTAACAAAACCCTGTACTCTATAACATCAGTTCCACAGTTTTGTTGACGGGTAACGGATCAAATTTGAGGGCGAAAGGTAGGGGAATTTGATTCCCGTGGCAATATCTCTGGGTAAAAAAACCGTTAAATCATGTAAGTAATTAATAATTAATATTTAATAATTATATATTTAAATATATATATTGTTAATTACTCAATTTTAGCTGTTCGGGGCTTTCGTTTCTAAAAACGACGGTTCCATCGAAAACATCGACTAAAACAGGCTTCTGTTTATCGACACTGCCACTCAGTATCTTTTTACTCAGTTCATTCACAATCAGTTTTTGAATCAATCGCTTTAAAGGTCGTGCTCCGAACTGAGGATCGTAACCTTGCTCTGCCAAATACGCTAAAGCATATTCACTGAAATCGAGTTGAATTCCATTCTCGGCTACCAACTTCTTCAAGTGGTTCAATTGAATATTTACAATGCCGGCAATCTGTTTTTTTAGTAGCGGATGAAACAGAATGATCTCATCCACACGATTCAAGAACTCAGGTCGGATGGTATCTTTGAGAAGGTTCATCACTTCTACTTTTGCTTTTTCCGTTGCTACATCCACGTTCTTCTCATTAACATTTTCAAATGCCTCCATAATGAGATGACTGCCGAGATTGCTAGTCATAATGATGATTGTATTTTTGAAATTCACCACACGTCCTTTGTTATCCGTCAATCGGCCGTCATCAAGAACTTGCAGGAGTACATTCCAAACATCGGGGTGAGCTTTTTCAATTTCGTCGAGCAATACTACACTATATGGTTTTCTTCTTACTGCTTCAGTTAGCTGTCCGCCTTCATCATATCCAACATAACCCGGAGGTGCACCAACCAAACGCGATACCGTATGCTTTTCTTGATATTCACTCATATCAATTCGTGTCATCATCGATTCATCGTCGAATAGAAACTCTGCCAGCGCTTTTGCCAATTCAGTTTTACCAACGCCTGTTGTTCCAAGAAATATAAAGGAACCGATAGGTTTTTTGGGATCTTGCAAACCGGCACGGCTTCTACGAATGGCATCCGCAACGGCTTCAATTGCTTCCTCTTGACCTACCACTCGCTTTTGCAAATGCTCTTCCAAATGAAGTAATTTTTCACGATCGCTTTGCATCATTTTAGAAACAGGTATACCTGTAGCTTTTGCAATACTTTCGGCGATATCTTCTGCATCAACTTCTTCTTTCAATAGTCTTTTTTCGGTAGACTGTGCCAATTGCTGATTCAGGTTTTCAATAATGGCTTCTTGTTCTTTTATTTTGCCATAGCGGATTTCAGCCACCTTTCCATATTCCCCGTTTCTTTCTGCTTGCTCAGCCGCGGTTTTAAATTGTTCAATAGAAGCTTTGGCCTGTTGTATTTTTTCAACCAATTCCTTCTCCCCTTTCCATTTTGCTTTCAATGTATCACGTAATACAGAAAGGTTGGCGATTTCGGTATTCAGTTCTTTTAGCTTAGCCTCATCGTTTTCACGTTTAATTGCTTCGCGTTCAATTTCGAGTTGACGAATTTGACGCTCTAAAGAATCCAGTTCTTCCGGCATACTATTCATTTCTAAGCGTAGCTTAGCCGCACTTTCATCAATTAGATCAATGGCCTTGTCAGGCAAAAAACGATCGGTAATATATCGTTGCGACAATTCAACCGCTGCAATAATGGCCTCGTCTTTAATACGTACATGGTGATGAGTTTCATAGCGATCTTTTAAACCACGCAAAATTGAAATAGCGTCTTCTACAGTTGGTTCATCGATCATTACTTTTTGAAAACGACGTTCCAAGGCCTTGTCTTTTTCAAAATATTTTTGGTATTCATTCAAAGTAGTAGCACCTACCGCACGGAGTTCACCTCTCGCCAACGCCGGCTTCAAGATGTTTGCAGCGTCCATGGCTCCTTCACCGCCTCCTGCACCTACGAGCGTATGAATTTCATCAATAAATAAGATGATACTACCATCGCTATTACTAACTTCTTTCACTACCGCTTTCAATCGCTCTTCAAATTCTCCTTTGTATTTGGCACCGGCAATTAATTGCCCCATGTCAAGCGCATAAATGGTCTTATTTTTTAATGTATCGGGCACGTCGCCATTAACAATTCGATGTGCAATGCCTTCTGCGATGGCAGTTTTACCAACGCCGGGCTCACCCACTAAAATTGGGTTGTTTTTTGAACGACGAGAAAGGATATGTAAAGTCCTTCTGATTTCTTCATCGCGACCAATTACCGGATCCAATTTTCCTTGCCTTGCCAAATCATTCAGGTTTTTAGCGTACTTGTTCAAAGCATTGAATTCTTGTGACTGCGTTTGAGAAGTTACATTTTCACCTTTTCTTAAATCTTTGATAGCGGCAATCAATCCTTTTTCAGTGAGTCCGGCATCTTTTAAAAGTTTACTGGAGGCATCAGAGCCCTGAAGTACTGCCAAAAGCAAGAGCTCAGGTGTTACAAACTCGTCGCCGAACGACTTAAGCGCCGCACCTGCCCTGAGCACCACGCTGTTTCCTTCTCTTGAAATTTGCTGCGCAGGTTCTGCTGATGTAGTGGGAAGCTTCTTGATGGCTTCTTCTAACCTACTCTCTAATAAGTTTATCGTTACATTATTCTTCTTCAACAGGTAGCTTACCGGTGATTCTTCTTGTTCCAGAAGGGCTTGCAATATGTGTTCCACTTCAATGGTTGGATTTTTGCCATTGAAAGCCAGTTGCTGGGCTTGTTGAATTGCCTCTGCTGCTTTGATGGTAAAGTTTCCTAGATTCATATAAATAAGATTTTAATTGTTGTTTGAGACCCTGAGCCAACTGTAATTAGTAAAATTTCATCTTTTTTTAAGAGGTACTACTTACGTTCTTGCTCTTTTGATCGTATGTTTATAGAAAGCAACAAATTGCAATCCAAGCTAAAAATCAAGAATTTATGTCACTAAAATCGAGAAAACACTGCATTTCCGTCATACTAATTGGGTTTTTCCTGCTGATATTACAGAAATCGGAGGCGCAGCAAGATTTCAGTTCATTGGATGCATTTTTTAAAAAATACCAGAAAGATCTTGGTGGCGATGCGGTGAGTATTATCATGAAAAATGGGAAAGTGCTGTATCAAAAAGAAGTTGGGGAGTTTAATGTAAAAACACAGGCACCCATTGCCAGTTGCAGCAAATGGTTGACAGCAGCAATGGTGATGACGTTAGTAGATGAAGGGAAAATACACCTTGATGACCCCGTGGCGAACTATATTCCCATCTTTAACAAGTATATGAAAAGCTATGTCACCATCCGACATTGCCTTACACACACAACCGGAATTGAAAGGGAAAGCAAATTAATTAAGAAGATCGTAGAGCGATCGAATTATCAAAATTTGGAAGAAGAGGTAAACGCAATAGCAGCAAAAGAAATTTCGAACAACCCGGGAGTAGAATTTTTTTATGGCGGCGTTGGATTGAATATTGCAGCGCGTGTTTGTGAAATAGTTACAAAGAAATCATTTGATCGGTTGGTTCAGGAAAAAATATTGAGACCGCTGAAAATGCGTTCAACGAATTTCACCAATGACAATGGTGGTGCTCCCAACCCAAGTGGAGGGGCTAAATCTACTGCACTTGATTATATGAATTTCTTACAAATGCTGTTGAATAAAGGAACATTTGAAGGGAAGAAAGTATTGAGTCCGGAGTCTGTTGAAATGATGCTGAAAGTACAGACGGCCGGTTTCCCCGTAAAATATGCGCCACCCGCAGCAGGAAACGCCCTTTATGGGTTTGGTGCTTGGATTCTCGATCAGGATGAAAATGGCAACGGTATTGTAGTTGCTTGTCCCGGTTTATTTGGAACTTGGCCTTATATCGATAGAAAAAGAAATTACGCCGCAATTGTTTTTGTAAAAAATCTTCAAGCCAGCCAAAGACGACAAATAATGGATGACTTTCAATCGAGGGTTGAAGGCATTTTGGACAGTCAATAAACAAAAAAGGGCCTAAGCACAGCTTTGGCCCTTTTTTATTGTAGTTTGTTCTTATTGATTAGAATAAAGCGTTTTACCCCCCACAATTGTTTTGATCACTTTGGTTGATTTGATTGCTTCTTCATCACAGGTCAATAGGTTTTTATCTAATATAACTATGTCGGCATACTTTCCAACTGAGAGACTGCCTTTCTCTTTATCTTGAAAAGAAGAATAGGCATTGGCCATGGTGTATGAATACAACGCTTCTTCTCTCGTCATTTTTTGTTCAGGATAAAAAGCTTCTCCATTTTTCTGTTTTCTTGTAACTGCGGCATAGATACAAGCGAATGGGTCAATTTTTTCAACCGGCACATCGGTTCCATTGGTTACCACTACGCCTGCATTCAGGAAGGCCTTCCACATATATGCACCATTGGCAGCACGTTCTTTTCCGAGTCTTTTTTCAACGAAGGGTGCATCACTGGTGCAATGGATGCTTTGCATTGAAGCGATCACATTCCATTGTTTGAATCTAGGAATTTCAGATGGGTTTACGTGCTGCGCATGTTCAACTCTCCAGCGATGATCAGAAGAGGGTTGCTTTTGAATTTGCTCTGCAAAAATATTAATGGTTTCACGGTTGGCTTTGTCACCAATTGCATGAACGCATAATTGAAGTTTATTTTCCCAGCAGAAAGCGGCAATTGCCTTTAATGAATCGATATTGAAGGTATTCAAGCCTACCCAGCCTTTTCTATCAGAATAAGGTTCTAACAACCAAGCACCATAAGAACCGAGGGCACCATCTAGAGACACTTTCACTGCTTGTACCGTTAGTTTGCCATTTCCGGCATCTTTGATTTTAAAAGCCTCTTTGTTTGTTTTTAAATTGGTATACCCTTCGCGAACCATCACCCAATGTCTTACTTTCAATTTACCAGAATCGGCCAATGCTTTCATCCAAGCAACTTGCTGAAAATTAGATCCGGCATCGTGAAAACTCGTGATCCCGTTTTTCAAACATTCACCCTCGGCCAAATCGAACATCTTGGCCCAAGAAGCATTTCTTTCTGCTTCAGAGCGTTGGTTTTCCCAAGTTTCGTAAGCTTGGTAAATGAGTCGTTGTGCTGTTTCTTCCAACACACCCACAATCTTCTTTTTACCATCTTTTACAATATCGCCACCGGAAGGATTGGCGGTAGCATCAGTAATACCTGAAAGTTCTAGTGCTTTAGCATTCACATAGCAACTGTGGCCACTAGCATGACTCAAAAAAACCGGATTATTGGGCGAAACAGCATCCAAGCTTTCATGATAGGGATAGCCCATATGGTTAGGTTGTGGCGCCGTATTCCATTTTTCTTGGTGCCAACCGCGTCCAATGATCCAGTCACCCGGCTTTGCCTTTTTTGCAGCTTCGGCCACCATTGCTACAATTTCGTCCCAAGATTTTGCTTCCATTAAATTGAGAGAAACCAAAGAACTGCCAAGTCCATGGATATGACCATGTCCTTCTATAATTCCCGGCATAACGAAATTACCTTTGGCATCTATTTTCTCGGTTTTTTCTGATGCCATCTTTTGGATGTCTTCAGTTGAGCCTAGGGCCACAATTTTGCCATCTTTGATGGCTACAGCTGTAACATTTTTCTGAATTGAATCAGCGGTATAGAATGCTCCGTTGAAAATGATGGTATCAACGGATTCAGTTGTTTGAGGCTCTTTGCAAGCCTGAGTAGTTAGAAGTGTAAGTATTGACAGGGTCAATAGAATCTTTCTCATGCGCAATAGTTTGTTCGAAGATACGATGGATGGGCAAACAAAAAGGCCCGGATAAATAATTTATCCCAGGCCTTTTTTAAATTCAAATCAATTTCTAAATATATTGATTGATGATGTTTTCCAACCATTCTTGTTTACCGCTGCGCGCTTTGGGTTCTCCCAAATCAATGGCGAGTTTGCGGAGGTCTTCAAGTTTTAATTTTCCTTCTTCGAAATCTTTTCCGGCGCCTGAATCAAATGAAGCATATCGCTCCGTTCTGAACTTTTTGTAAGGCGAATGATTCAAGATATTTTCTGCAATGATAGCTGCACGGGCAAATGCATCCATTCCACCGATGTGAGCGAGGAAAATGTCTTCGAGATCAGTTGAGTTTCTTCTGGTTTTAGCGTCAAAGTTTACACCACCTCCGGCGAAACCACCTGCTTCGAGAATAATCAACATGGTTTCAGTTAACTCGTTCAAGTTCATGGGGAATTGATCGGTATCCCATCCATTTTGAGCATCGCCGCGATTGGCATCGATACTACCCAACATACCCGCGTCTGCAGCCACTTGTAGTTCGTGCTGGAAAGTATGTCCGGCGAGCGTAGCGTGGTTTACTTCGATGTTTAACTTGAAGTCTTTATCTAACCCATATTGACGCAAAAATCCTACTACGGTAGCTGCATCGTAATCGTACTGATGTTTGGTAGGTTCGCAAGGCTTGGGTTCAATAAAGAATACACCTTTAAAACCTTGACTTCTTGCGTAATCACGAGCCATTGTTAAAAATTGACCTAGGTGATCAATTTCTCTTTTCATATTTGTATTAAGCAGCGTCATGTATCCTTCTCTTCCACCCCAAAAAACATAATTCTCACCGTTCAATGCAATGGTTGCATCGATGGAATTTTTCACTTGAGTACCTGCGTAAGCAACCACGTTAAAGTCTGGATTGGTAGAAGCCCCATTCATGTAGCGAGGATTCGAAAATACATTGGCGGTACCCCACAAAAGTTTCACACCACTAGCCGCTTGTTTTTCTTTTGCATAGGCAACAATTTGTTGCATACGCGATTCATATTGAGCAATCGTATTTCCTTCGTCCACCAAGTCAACATCATGAAAGCAGTAATACGGCACACCCAGTTTTGTAAAGAATTCGAATGCTGCATCCATTTTATCAAATGCTCTTTGCATAGGATCCGAAGACGCATCCCATGCAAAATGTTTAGTACCGGGTCCGAATGGATCACCACCTGTATTGCAGAAGGTATGCCAGTAGCAAACAGCGTAACGTAAGTATTCTTTCATTGATTTGCCGGCAATGGTGCGATTTTCATCGTACCATTTAAAGGCCATTGGATTGTCACTATTAGGTCCTTCATAGTTGATTTTTCCGATACCGGGAAAAAACTCTTTGTTGCCAAGTGTGATACTCATATACTTTAGGTTTATAAATTAATGAAGTTGTTTAATTAATGCTGATTTCCAGTTTTGATAGATTTCTTGGTATTGCTGATTTAGTGATTTGCTCGGTGTAATTTCTTCCAGTAGTTCCATTCCTTTGAAACATTCTTTTTCATTGGCGAATAACTTTAAGCCCAAACCCGCTGCCCGTGCAGCTCCCACAGAGCCATCGGTATTGTACAATTCTATAACCGCACCCGATGTATTAGCAAAAATCTCTTTAAACACCGGGCTTAGAAACATGTTAGCTTTGCCGGCTTTAACTTTGTTTACGGCTATGCCCATATCTTTCATAATTTCCATCCCATATTGCAAAGCGAAAACGATTCCCTCTTGAGCGGCTCGTGCAAAATGAGCTTGTTTGTGTCGGTTGAAATCCCAATTTGCAACACAGGCCCCTACTGCCCGGTTCTCTAAAATTCGCTCGGCACCATTTCCAAATGGAAACAACTGTAATCCTTCTGAGCCGGGTTGAACGTTTTGGGCTAGCGCATTGATATCATTGTATGCTAAGTTTCCGAACATTTGAGATCGAAGCCAGCTGTTTAATATTCCTGTTCCATTCACACAAAGAAGCACTCCAATTCTCTGTAAAGCATTGGTATGATTTACATGTGCAAAGCAGTTCACTCTGCTTTTGGGATCATATGATATTTGATCACTTACACCGTACACTACCCCGCTTGTTCCTGCGGTAGTGGCTAATTCGCCGGGATTCAAAACTTGTAAAGAAAAGGCATTATTGGGTTGATCGCCTGCTTTGTAAGTAACCGGTATTCCTGCTCTTAACTTTAATTCAGCTGCTATTGCATTAGTAACAAATCCGTGTTCCGTAAATACATCTTTTATTTGTGGGATGATAGACGCTTCAAAACCAAATGCATTTAAAACATCGTTAGAAAGTGTATTCGTTTTGAAATCCCAAAAGATACCTTCGCTCAAGGCAGACGCTGTGGTGGTAATCTCGCCGGTGAGTCGATAAGCGATGAAATCACCGGGGAGCATCACCTTTGCAACCTTTTTGAAATTCTCAGGTTCATTGGCTTTTACCCAAGCTAACTTCGCAGCAGTGAAATTACCCGGAGTGTTGAGTAAATTCTCAAGTGAATGTTGTATACCTATTTTTTGGGCGGCACTTTCACCAAAAGGAACCGCTCTACTGTCGCACCAAATGATGCTATCCCTAATAACCGTTCCTTCTTCATCCACAATTACCAATCCATGCATTTGATATGAGATTCCGATGGCATTTATGTCGAGTGGATTGTATCCACCAATATGATGTGCTTTTTGAATTGCTTCTTTAACATGTTGCCACCAAGTG
>DGDD01000159.1 GCA_002385265.1 Chitinophagaceae bacterium UBA3961 | reverse complement strand
TCAAAAGGTGGATCTCTATCATCCTAAAGACAAAACTCAACTCGATAAATGGGTAACTCAATACATCCAAACTCACTTGAATATCATGCTAGATGGCAAGAAGATGCCGCTGCAGTTTGTGGGCTTTGAGATAGAAGACCAATCAACCATCAGTTATTTTCAAATTGATGGTGTGAGCGTCGCTCCCAAAAAAGTTGTGGTAGACAATACCATCTTCTACGATCAAATAGACAAGCAAATCCAAATTGTACATTGCTTGGTTGGTGGAAATAGAAAAAGCAGCCGAGTAGTATATCCTGAAGAAAGATTGGAATTTTCTTTCTAATCGAAACATAGATCATTCGTATCTATCGAACGACTAATCAACTAATTAATACTTAGTCTTCCATTGCTTCCATAATCTCACTGGAAGGAATCACCAATACTTTATCGATCCGTTGTGCGTCCATGTCAATGATTTCAATTTTGAAACCTTGCCATTCAAATTTATCACCTGTATGAGGAATGCGTTCTAGTTTATGTAGAATAAAACCGGCCAAGGTGTCAAATTCTTGTTCTCCTTCGTGCATCCATTCTGTTTTTTCAAAGCGACTTAAGAAGTCGTAAAATGGAATCTGTGCATCAACCAAATAAGAGCCATCTTCTCGCTCCACAATCTCATAATCCTCCACATCTATTTGAGGTAGATCGCCCACAATGGCTTCTAAGATATCGTTCAATGTGATCATTCCTTGAACACTTCCGTATTCGTCTACAATGAAGCAGGCATGTAGTTTTCTCTCTTTAAACTTCTCTAGAAGTTTATATGCAGTAATGTTTTCAGGTACAAAAAGAGGGGTTTTCATGTACTGCTTGAATGTTGTTAGATCATTGGTAACATAAAGATCTTTCAACGAAACCACGCCTTTAATTTTATCGATATCACCTTCGCAAATAGGATAAGCAGAGTGCGGTTCTTTGAGAATTTTTTCGCGGATGCTGTCTTCTGTATCGTCTTCATTGAACCAAATGATATCACTACGGTGCGTCATTAAGGAAGTAATGTTTCGATCTCCCAAATGGAACACGCGTTCAATGATCTCTTGTTCGGCCTCTTCAATAGTGCCCTGTTCCGTTCCTTCACTTATGATGGCTTTGATTTCTTCCTCGGTTACCTGATTGTCTTTTGCTTTTAAATTAAAGATGCTCACAATGAGGTGGGTCGATTTACTCAACAACCAGATGAATGGATAGGTAGCAATACTCACGATGCGCATAGGGGCCGCCATGAATTTAGCGATCCCTTCCGGATTGGAGAGTCCGATTCGTTTCGGAACCAGTTCTCCAAAAATCAATGAGAAATAGGTGATGGATACAACAATGATGGTGGTAGCGAGTGCATTGGCATATTCTGCAACGCCCGGGAAAGATTTAAAATAGGCAACGAGATCTGTTTTAATATTCTCTCCCGAAAAAATACCCGTTAAAATACCAATGAGCGTAATGCCAATTTGAACTGTGCTCAAAAATTTATCCGGATGTTCTGCTAATTTGAGCGCTTCTGCGGCTCTCTTGTCTCCTCTCGAGGCTTGTCCTTCCAGTCTGGCCTTTCGGGCCGAGACCACGGCAATTTCGGCCATTGAAAAGAGCCCGTTAAGCAAAATCAAACCAAATATTATAAAAATTTCCAACATGAATGAATGGGTATTAAGCTACTAATCTAAGACTTCCTACTTGTTTATCGAAGAGTTTCGAGATGAATAATCCAATAAAATAGCCCAAAAGGCCACCGCAAAGCACATCAAAAGGGTAGTGAACCCCAACATATACCTGGGTATAGGCTACTGAACCCGACCAAATGAAGAATAGTGGGGTCCATTTGGAATAGTATTTCAGTGTTTGGTGCAGAAAGAAAGCTTGAGCAAAATAACTCGTGGCGTGAGAAGAAGTGAAGCTCGAGCTTTGAGGACAATATTTAATGAAAAATCTCAATAAAATGGATACATCGGGATCCTGACAAGGCCGAACCCGCATCACCAATTGTTTGATGACCTGACTGCTAATGATATCGGATATTGCTGCGCATAATACCAGCGCTAATGCCCACCAGATCCACTTCTTCGGGTTATTCATCCCTACAAAAACGATCAGGAACAAATACATGGGAGCCCAGAAAAGCGGTTCTCTAAAAAAGGGCAAAATGGCGTCAAGCCACGAACTGCTCCAGTTCTGATTGATGTGTACAATCAGCCATTGATCAATGGGTTGAATCTGTTGCCAAAAAGTTAATAGCAGCGGTGCCGCAGGTAAATCCATAGCTGCAAAAATAATATACTTAATTTTATGATTATTTATTTTGCATGAAGCTTTTATTACCCCTTCCCAGAATGATTCGCTGGGTACTTTGGACGGCATTGGTTCTTTTAGTGTGGATGACCCTCCTTCGACTCGCTTTTTTCCTTTATTTCAATAATCAGGGCAATTCCGGAACGGCCATTTGGCAATCCTTTGTATTAGGATTGAGATTCGATTTAAGAGCCGTAAGCGTAATTGGGCTGGTAAGTCTAGTTTTTAGCGCGATTCCTTTTTTTAGTCCCTTTAAAAGCAAGACTCATTTTCGCATCTGGAATTTGAAAATGGGATTTATCTGCTTTGTATTCGTGTTGTTTTACTTCGTGGATCTAGCGCATTATGCTTATTTAAGCCAGCGAATGAACGCCACTGTGTTGAACTACCTTGCAGATGCCAATATTTCTGCAACCATGGTTTGGCAATCCTATCCCATCATTCGCATACTCTTGGTGTTGGTAGTGGCTACCTGGGCATTGAGTTGGGTATTACGAAAAGGATACAGAACAATCTATAATAGCCCCAAACAATCGGCAAAACCTGTTGCTATGGTGATGTTGGTGTTGTTAATGGCCGGCTTTAGTTTTGGTCGACTCAATCAGTACCCCTTGCGCTGGAGCGATGCGTTTGGTTTGGGGAGCGATTATCAAGCCAATTTAGCTTTGAACCCTTTTGAGTCGTTCTTTAATACGCTGAAATTTCGGTCAGTGAATTATGATGAAAAAACATTGGCTGCAGACCGAGCTTTTTTGACGCCTTATTATGATTGGGAAAACGGATACGAACGGATTCAAGGTTCCGATAGCGCAAAACAGGTTCACCCTAATATTGTAGTGGTGATCTGCGAAAGCTACAGTGCCTATAAAAGTTCGATGGTTGGAAACCCGTTGAACACTACTCCTTTTTTCGATAGTTTAAGCAAACAAGGCTGGTATTTTGATCGATGCTTCACGCCAACTTATGGAACAGCAAGAGGGGTTTGGGCTACGCTCACTGGACTACCGGATGTGGAATTGCAACAAACAGCCAGTAGAAATCCGGCAGCCGTGAATCAAAATGTGATCATGAATCAATTTAAGGGGTATGAGAAATATTATTTTATTGGTGGCAGTCCAAGTTGGGCCAATATAAGAGGGGTGTTGTCGAACAATATTGAAGGACTTCATTTGTATGAGGAAGAGAATTTAAAGAGCCCACGTTTAGATGTTTGGGGTATCAGTGATAAGAATTTGTTTTTGGAAGCCAATGGCATTTTATCAAAAGAACAAAAGCCTTTTATTGCAGTTATTCAAACAGCCGATAATCATCGTCCTTATTCGATCCCAGATGAAGACACACTTGAGTTTAAACGCAATCGTCCCTCCGAAGCTGAATTAGACGCGAATGGATTTAAAGATCAAGTAAACTATGAAGACAAGCTGAAAGAGTACAATGCATTTCGGTATACCGACTTTACATTTCAGAAATTTATTCAAGCAGCACAAAAAGAGGCTTATTTTAAGAACACCATTTTTGTGTTTGTAGGAGATCATGGCATTCCGGGTGATGTAGGCAAGCTATTGCCACAATCTTGGACTACGCATCGCCTCACTTCTGAACACGTTCCTTTGCTCTTCTACGGGCCGGCATTCGTTCAGCCGAAGCGTGAGGCACGCATGGCTTCACAAGTTGATTTAATGGCAACGGTGGCAGATTTGGCCGGAATGAAAGTACGTAATACTGGTTTGGGTAGAAGCCTGAAAGACAGTGCCAAGGCTGATTTTGCGTTTATCTTCAATCCGGAAACACGTCAAATAGGCGTGGTTCGAAATGGTTATTTTTATCGCGAAACATTGAAAACAAATCAGTGGGAAATTGTTTCGGTTATTGATAATAGTAAGGCTCCCGACTCGGTATTGAATGGCAGCGTGAAGAATGAATTACAACAGCTCACTCGTTCATTGTATAATACGGCTTCTTACTTGCTCACACATAATAAAAAATAAATCGTTTAGCCTTACTTGTTATTCGAAAATGCTGCTTCTGGAAAAGGAGGAGCATTTTTTATTCTTAGCCAGAAGATTTGATTTAAATCAGTTCAAGAATGGGAGTTACAAATAAAAAATGCGAAACGAACGACTGTTTTGGTGGATATTTTTTAGAGAAATGTTAATATCTATTTTCTTTTCAACATTTAACTGGCAAATTGGTTGTAGTGGACAATAAATAGTAGAAAATCCAGTTTTTCTTTTCTATTTTTCCGCTAATATTACACCGAATCCATCCTGTAAAATTCCAATCACCGGTTAAGGAGAAAGATAGTAGCACAATAGTAAGTATTAGATTTATTTGTTTAAACTGGGAACTGTGGCATTAATTAAAAGTATTTCAGGTATTAGAGGTACCATCGGTGGATCAACCGGAGACAATTTAACCCCTCTCGACATTGTAAAGTTTTCAGCAGCGTATGGCACATGGTTGTTACAAGCAGGTGCAGGTAAGACTGTAGTTATTGGACGTGATGGCCGTATTAGCGGTTCCATGGTTCAAGAACTGGTAGTGAATACCTTGCTAGGCTTGGGCATTGATGTAATTGATGCAGGTCTTAGCACTACTCCAACCGTTGAAATGGCAGTGATATGGGAAAAGGCAGCCGGTGGGATCATTATCACGGCAAGTCATAATCCAAAAGAATGGAATGCGTTAAAGTTATTGAATTCGAAAGGTGAATTCATCAATGCTGAAATCGGAAAACAAATTCTTGATTTAGCTGCAGCAGAAGCATTCAGTTTTCAAACAGTTGACAAATTAGGTACCTACACTAAGAAGGACGGGTACTTGCAGCAACATATTGATGCGGTATTGAATTATCCTTTAGTGGATGTTGAGAACATTCGTAAAAAAGGACTTAAAGTAGTAGTTGATGTGATCAATTCTACCGGTGCTATTTATGTGCCACCGTTATTGAAGGCATTGGGTGTAGAAGATGTTGTGGTACTGAATGCTGATGTGACCGGTAAATTCTCACACAACCCTGAACCACTACCTGAAAATCTAACTGAATTAAGTGCTGCTGTTAGAAACCACAAAGCACATTTGGGAATTGCAGTTGATCCGGATGTTGACCGTCTCTGTTTTGTTTGCGAAGATGGATCTATGTTCGGCGAAGAATATACATTGGTTGCAGTGGCAGATTATGTTTTGTCGAAGCGCCCTGGTAATACAGTAAGCAACATGAGTAGCACCAAGGCCTTGAAAGAGGTGACCTTGAAATACGGAGGAACTTATTCGCCTTCAGCTGTAGGAGAAGTGAATGTGGTGAATAGAATGAAAGAACTGAATGCGGTGATTGGAGGCGAAGGAAATGGAGGAATCATTGTACCGGATTTGCATTATGGAAGAGACGCATTGATTGGAATTGGATTATTTTTAAGTGCATTGAGTTACCATAAGAATGGCATTAAAAGTTTCCGTGCAAAGTATCCCGACTATTTCATTTCAAAGAATAAGATTGAATTGGAGAAGGGGTTTGATTTGCCTTCCATTTTCGAGAAGATCAAAGTGAAATATAAAAATCAACCTATCAATACTGAAGATGGTTTAAAGATTGAATTTGATACCGATTGGGTACACTTGCGTTCTTCAAATACAGAGCCCATCATCCGTATCTATGCAGAAAGCAGTTTTGAAACAACGGCGAATAATATTGCATTAAGATTGATGCAAGACATTCGGGAGTTTATGTAAACGAACCACAGCTTTATTTAGTTTAAATAGATAGATGAAAGCCCTGCGTATGCAGGGCTTTTTTATTGGTAGGCATAAGAAATGTTTTTAAGATTTTTAGAAAGCCGGTGTAGCATTCAAAAGGTGTCGAGTAATTGATAATCAGTAATTTAGATCTTGATTAGCGGCTTGCTTCATGTAAGCTATCTGTACAATTCTTAATCTAAATTCTTAGTACCTTTGCCGCTCAATTAACACCACGGACATGACGCAAAGAATTTATCTTGACAATGCCGCAACCACACCATTGGATCCCAAAGTGCTGGAGACAATGATGCCCTACTTAACAGAAAAATTTGGCAATCCTTCGTCTATTTATTCTTATGGTAGAGAAACACGTTTGGCAATTGAAACGGCACGTAAGTCGGTGGCTAAAATATTAGGGGCCCATCCCGCTGAAATTTTCTTTACATCCGGTGGTACGGAAAGTTCAAATACAGCTATTACCGCTGCTGTACGTGATCTTGGATGCACTCATATCATTAGTTCGCCCATTGAGCACCACGCTACCTTGCACACAGTGGAAGTTTTGCACAAAAGAGGCGAAGCGGCCCTAAGTTGGGTGAAAATTTTGCCTAACGGGCATGTAGACATGGAGGACTTAGAACTACTACTTGCGTCTACAGAGGAGAAAACCTTGGTAACCTTGATGCATGCTAATAATGAAATTGGTAACATGCTCGATATTCATGCAGTAGGGGAGCTTTGTAAGAAATACAATGCTATTTTCCATTCCGATACTGTTCAAACGGTTGGACATTTCCCCATTGATCTGCGCAACACTCCTGTACATTTTGTAACAGGAGCCGGGCATAAATTTCATGGTCCAAAAGGAGTAGGTATTTTATACATCAACGAGAACGTGAAGATTCATCCGTATATCAATGGTGGAGGTCAGGAACGCAATATGCGCGCCGGAACGGAGAACCTTTATGGAATAGTAGGCTTCGCAAAAGCGTTGGAGATTGCAACAGCAGGATACGAGCAAGACAGTGCACACATGAATGGCTTAAAGCGCTATTTAATGGAACAACTTACAGCGGCTATTCCCGGTGTAGCGTTCAACGGTGATCCTTTGGGAAGAAGTTTGTATACCGTATTGAGCGTGAGTTTCCCCAAAACAGAAAAATCTGAAATGTTGTTATTCAACCTAGATATCAATGGAATTTGCGCCAGTGGAGGCAGTGCTTGTACTAGTGGAGCCGATCAAGGATCACATGTTATAAGAGCCATCAACAATAACCCCAATCAGGTAACCGTGCGTTTTTCATTTTGTAAGCATACAACAAAAGAACAGCTAGACAAATTAGTAGCGCTT
>DGDD01000163.1 GCA_002385265.1 Chitinophagaceae bacterium UBA3961 | reverse complement strand
GCCGATCTATAGAAATCAGGTCGGGGATATTGATTTCTAAGAAATTCTTTACTGCTTCCGGCAAAGATATTTCGTTCGATTCTGCAAAACTCAGCCTGCCCTCTTATACAAGTATCAAGCTGGAAGATGCAACCGGTTATTGCCGTTTTTTAGAAATCCCCGTAATGCTTTATTATAATTTTTCATCAAAAAATAAAACCAGTTTCTACACTGCTGCAGGGTTTTCCATTAATAAAATGCGGATGGAGAATGTGCATTACAAATTTGTGGCTGATGGCAACACTGCAATAGAAAGAAGCCATAGCAGTGCTTATCATAATAACAATGATTTTTCTACTTCAATCACATCCAACTTCTCAGTTGGTATTAAACAGCAAATAAATAAAAGCTGGAACATTTCGTTTGAGCCATATTTTAAATTTCCTTTAACCCGTTTCAATAATAGTAATTTAAGGTTCAGCAGTTTTGGTACTATGCTGTCGCTAACTTATTCCTTACCTGGCAAAAGAAAATAATAGTTACAGGCAACTCTTTTTAACCTTTTATTGTATCACCTTTTATAAAACAAATCCCAACGAAATGAAACAATTAAAATCCAATGCTGCTATACTATTGATAATGGCAGTAATCTTTGCAATGCCATCCTGCAAAAAAAAGCATGACATGTCAATGCCAATGGAAGAAAAAAATATTGACTACCCTGCTGCTTATGTAGTAAATGGTGAAAGCAGCACCATTTCCGTAATTAAACTTAGTACGAATACTGTAACCGACAGCATTAATCTAATGAGCAGTGGCGGCAGCATGATTATGTGGCCACACCATATTTATCATCATCAGTCAGGTGGCGAACATCATCTGGCAATTGGGGTTCCGGGTATGGATTTAAGTGCCGGGCACACCGGTGGTATGCCGGGTATGAAAGGTATGGTGGTTGTAATGAATGCTGTTACAGGTGCAATAAAGAAAAACTTCGAGGTGCCGGTAATGAATCATAACGCAGTATTTTCTCCGGACGGAACGGAGATATGGACTTCGCAAATGGATATGGCGGGAAAAGTGTTAGTTTATGATGCCTCTACCTATGTGTTAAAGAATACAATTACTGTAGGGGATGAACCTGCTGAAGTTACATTCAGCGCTGATGGAACGAAAGCTTATGTATGTAACGGAATGAGTAATACAGTATCTGTAATTAACCCTTCAACCAAAGCTGTAATTGCTACTATCAACGTTGAATCAAATCCGGTTGGCGCGTGGCCTGCATCGGGTGGAAAAATGTTTGTTGACAATGAAGATGCTCAAAGTATTTCTGTAATTGATGTGGCAACAAATGCAAATCTGGGAACGATTGTACTAAATTTCAAACCCGGATTTGCAGCATTTAATGCTACAGCAAATGAATTATGGGTAAGTAATGCCACCAGTGGCAAAGTGGCTTACTACCAGGATATGGGCGGCAACACCTGGATGAAACACGGAGAATTTGTAACCGGCGCAGATGCTCATGCTATCGCCTTTAACGGTGGCTACGCTTATGTAACTAATCAGGGGGCCAACACAGTATCAGTCATTAATGTTTCCACACATACAAAAGTTAAGGACATTCCGGTTGGGAAAAAGCCAAATGGAATTGTATTCAAATTATAATTGTAACGTCATATCATTTTAAAATATAAAAGTAGAATAATGAAAAAAGTAATATTCGGTATCGCTATGATTACAGTTAGTTTAGGATTTACAGCATGTAAAAAAGATGCTGATGGTATTATTCTTCAAGCCCATGATGATAACAGGATGATGGATAGTATGCATGTTATGATGGACAGGATGGAAGCAATGACAATGACGATGGACCCCGAAGTGGATTTTAGTGAGATGATGATTATGCACCATGAAGGTGCCCTTAACATGTCAAAAGCAATGGTAGCAGCAGGGAAAAATGACAGTCTGAAAAGGTTTGCACAAAAAGTAATAGCAGACCAAACCGCCGAAATTGCTGTGCTTAAAACCATAAGAATGTCTTTATCGGTAAATAATATGGACATGGATTTTATGCAGGAGCAAATGGATAATATGGAAAAAACAACCAGGCAATCTGATGTCCAAATTATTACCGGCGATATAGATAACGACTATGCCACCTTAATGGTTATTCATCACCAGGCCGCCATACAGGATGCTTCTGCTTATCTGCATCATGGAGATAATGCCCAGTTAAAAACGATTGCAAACAATATTATTACAGCGCAAAATAAAGAAATAATTGAACTAAGTAACTGGCTTAAGGCAAACAAGCGATAATTGGTTTAAGAATAAAATAGCATCATATCAAAATAAAAAGAAAGAGGCATAATCGGATGCCTCTTTTCTTTTCTAAACCCTGCTTAAAGGAATAGGGTTGCCCTAAATTTCTCACATCCCCTCTTATCTTTCTACAATAAATAATTACCACTTTGTGGTATTGACATTGCCATACATAGGTGGTACTTTTAAGTGTCGTAATAAATCAATATCGGTTGATGCCCCTTCTTCGCAATAGGTAAAACGAGGCGTTCATATTTTTTCAGCGTTAAGAAAAAACAAACCTTAAACCTTTCATATTATGGCCCATGGTAAACTATTTCCCCGGAAAACAAAAAGTGTAAAAGAATGGACAATTAGTCCGGTACAAATGAGGCAGCTTTTAAGAGAAGCTCCAAAAGAAATTGGCAAACAAAAAATTAAATCGCCTGAACTAAAAATAAACGTTGAAGAATTACGATTTATCCCGGAAAAATTTTTGCATAAAGATTTACTTGACCCACACTGGTTTTGGCATAAATATTTTTGCAGGCCAAAATACCGCCGCAGAAAAAATCAAAAGAACCTTACCCCTTTGGAATGGAATCGTTTTATTTATGCCATTGAAGCATTAGCCGATACGGATATGCCTGCACCAACTTACCAGGAATTTGTACAAATACATGTACAGGCAATGACTACTCCTGCCGGACACATGTGGGGTGCACATGGCGGTATAAATTTTTTAACATGGCACAGAGAATATCTTGCAAAATTAGAAGCCAGATTAATTGCTATCAATCCTTTGGTAACAATTCCTTACTGGAACTGGATAGAAGACAGGTATATACCACCTCAGTTAAATAACAGCGCTGACTTTACCCGCTGGGGAATTACAAGAGGCGGTTCATTCAACGATACTTTATTGCCAACAGCTGCACAACATGCTACATTAATAGCAAATACAAATTTTGCAACTTTTTCTTCTCAATTAGAAGCATCACCTTTCCACAACAGGCTGCATGGTTTAGTAGGCGGCACAATCGGAACGGCTTCATCACCTGCCGACCCAATCTTCTGGTTACATCATGGTTTTATAGATAAGTTATTTGCAGACTGGCAGATTTTAAACCCTGCTGCCACACATCCCAATCCTTCAGAAATATTAAAACCATCGCCTATTATGACAAGAACAAATGCACAGGTGTGGAGTACATTGGGCTTAGGATATATTTATGCTTAGAGAGAGTATTAATAATTTGTAATCAGAAGCTCAAGATTTGTAACTTTCGGTTGAGCTCCAATTTACATCTGATACAAAAGATTTACTTAAATTACCGTTGTTTAAAACAGCGGTTTTTTATTGTTAATTTATTAAACAAAGAAATGTCTGGAAATCTTTCACAAATCATCCTTCAATACAAAACGGATAAGCAATCTGTTTATAATACATGGTTCATCAATAATGAAGAGCGGCTAAAGGCATTTCGGTCTATCCGCCGGGGTGTTATGCAGGTAATTGATGATATTAAGAACAAAAAATTCCCCAACGATTTTAAAGGTTCGTCGTTGGAGTTTGTGCTTACATGCATCACAGAACAAAAGCAGGTATTTGAGGGAGCTTCCCATCCTTTTTATTGGAAACCAAAATTGAGGATACCGGATATTTATGAGAATGAAAATAACAAGCAAGCTTTCGCACAATTCTTAGAAAATTGTTTGAATGCAAAGACTGAAGAACAAATTCTTAAAGAAATCATCAGGCTTGACAGTTTAAAAATTAAAGGGCTTGGCCCTTCTGTAGCAAGTATCCTGTATTTTCTGCATCCAACCATTATTCCCCCATTTAACACTGCCATTATTAACGGATTCAATTTTCTATACAAAGACAAAAAGAAACTTGGTAGCTGGAGTGAATATTTAAAGTTGAGAGAAGTAATGATTGATACCAACAATCAGCATCGTTCAGGACTATCATCTGACCTGGGAGCAATTGCAGGCTTGCTCTTTGAAATAGGAACTCAGAAACTGATTTTGGGCAGTGATGTATATTTATCAGAACCGGAACGAAAAAAATTGGAAAAACTAATAGAGAAACGACAGCAGGATGTGCAACAGGAAAAAGAAGAAGAAAACCTGCATACCGAAATGCAATACCATTTGCTAAAGATTGGAAATGCTTTAGGCTATGATGTTATTGCTGCTTCCAACGACCGTTCCAGGTCGCATGGTGGAAATAGTTTTTCATTTATGAGTTTGCAACAGTTTCCCGAAATCAATCTGGATAAAGAAACATTGAATACAGTAAAGCTGATTGATGTGCTGTGGTTTCAAAAGGGGACTAACAATGTTATTGCCGCTTTTGAAGTGGAAAAAAGTACCAGTATCTATTCCGGTATTTTGCGGCTGACCGATTTAAGTTATACCATAGCGGATGGTGATGAAGTATTCTACCTGATAGTACCTGATAAAAGGGAGAAGGATGTTTGCCTTCAACTTTCCCGTCCTGCAATTAAACAAAGCAATGTAATAATTAAATATATCTTGTTTTCTGAGTTACGCAGCCATTGCGATGCACTTTGTAAGTTTGGAGAAAGCCATCATATTATGGAAAAGATTGCGAAGGCAGTATAAAAAAAGCGGCAGTTAATATTTCTGCCGCTTTTCTTTTAAAGTTTTGCCCCGACTGATATAAAGAATGTTCTGCCATCAGCCGGTAAAGCACCGGGCCCCGGATAACCACCGGCTCTGCGGGTGAAATATCTTTCATCAAATAAATTATTTATTCCAGCTTTAAGATTTAACCCTTTTGAAAATTTGTACGTAGCCGTTAAGTCAGTTACGGTGTAAGAAGGTATTAAACCGTTATTGCCATTAGCCGAAGGTGTGACGGTGTTATTTGCATCGCTGAAAGTTTCTCCAACACTGCTTACCTGTGCGGTTAATAAAAATCCTTTATAACCGCCTGTTATACCACCACGGAAAATATTGGCTGGTGCATTCTCCACTTTCTTACCCTTTGTGTTGGCATCTTTATGGTCGCCGCTGTATTTGGCATTTGTGTATCCGTAAGACCCAAAAATAATTAAATCGCCATGCTGGCTTTTGCCAAATGCCCTGATGAGATTAAATTCAACATATCCTTCAAACCCTTTGCTGGTGCTGCTGCCAACATTAGTAATAAGACGGTAGGAAGGTGTTCCGCTAACAGTAACTGTACCTACACGGTTATCATACTGCAAATAAAATCCGCTTACATCAAATTGAAGAAAATTTTTCACTTTGCCACGATAACCTAAATCAATATTGTATCCCTTTGCATCTTTTAAATCAGGGTCAACCACATCTGTTGTTGGCGGTGCCTGTAAATTTGCAAACTGAATTGGACGATAAGCCTGAGAAATATTAGCATACACTTCAGTAGCCTTTGTAACATGGTACTCTGTTCCAATACCTGCAAGAACGAAACTTCTCCCCCTCGTAATATTTTGCAAAATTATTTCTGCCCCGCCGGATGTATAGCCATTCCGGCCGGATGATGAGCCTTCTAACCATTCATATCTTATTCCGGGAATAATCAGGAACTTGTCATTTATACGAAAAATATTTTCTGCAAACGCAGCTACATTACTGGACTTAAAAGTAATGTCCCGGGGATAATTACCTGTAACACTAACATCATATCCTGTGCCTGTTGTTCCTTTACCATCGGCCTGCCTTGTGGTAGTGCCGGTGTATAAACGGATGCCGCCGGATAAAGTATTTTTCATTTTACCCAAATGATAATCGGTAATGATGCGGCTTTCTAAACCATAGTTTCTGTATTGGTCAAGATTCACCACTCTGTTATTATAGCTAAGTGTTGCAGGGTTAATACTGTCTTTAGTAGTGATGGATTGTAAAAATCCAACACTGTTTCGGTCGCCGATGGTGCCAAACAATTTCGTATTCCAACGGGTGTTTTCATTTATTTGATAGTTGGCGATTAAGGCAGGGGTAGTCCAGGTTATATCAAACCAATTGCGGCTGCGGAAACTTTGTTGAGCATCTTGCTTTATTTGTGCATCCGTTAAGCCACCGGGCTGTTGGCTGCGGATATGTGAACGCATCACTTCAGCCGTTAAAGAAAATTTTGTGGTGAAATTATAGGTTACAGTTCCGTAGCCTGCATTGGTATAATAGCGGCTGTTTTCTCTCCATCCGTCTCCGTTACGATGGTCAAAGAATGTATAATAATGAACTTTCCCCTTTTTGCCACCTATTGCATTATAGCTGTTGAATAGTCCATTGCTTCCAACCGTTTGCTGTGTTTCAAATTCAAAAGGTTTGTTTATTTCACTACCATTTCTGAGAATATAATTCACCAACCCGCCAAATTGGGGGCCATATTGTAAAGAGCCCTGGCCTCTTACTATTTCTATCCGTTGCACAGCCTGTAGCTGCGGATTATAATATGCTTCCGGATAACCGAATGGGTCGGCAGCGATATCATAACCATTTTGCCGCACATTAAGCTCCCAGCTTCTATTTGGGCTTAATCCTCTTGCAGCAATTCCAATCTGGATTCCGCTTGGGTCGCTTTCCCAGATATGTATACCGGGCACTTTCGCCAGCACTTGCCGCATAGTATTTGTTACTACATTTCCCTGCACATTGTCCAGCACAATTAAAGCATTCTTTTTACCGGCATAAATATTCGTTCCAACAATTTCCGGCATTTGCTGATAATCACTTTTGCTGTTTTTACCAACTACCGTTACATCGGGCAGGCTTTTTATATGCAGTGTATCGCCATTTTGTTTTTTAGTTTGCCCATTGGCTGCATTTAATGCTAACATCATTAAACACAAAACAATTTCTCTTTTACTCATAAGTGTGATTTTGAGTTGCAAAAGTGCAGATGCCTTGTTTAATACTACTTATGCAAAAGGGAAATTGAGTTATGCAATGCGGAAATGTTTGATTTCCGATAAAATAAATTGCCGACAGGCAACCTATTTTTGATTTACCTGTACCATAAAATTGAGTAAGTAATTCAGTTGAGTAGTTTGAAAATGTTAGGAAGAAAGAGGCAAAAACACTTTCTAACCTACACAAAGGGTACATTTTCAACGGAAAAGCGAGGCATAGATAGCAGGAATTGACAGCAAAATTTTGTAAAAATTGTCTATAATTTTACAAATTCAGTAAACCATTCTACCATATCTTTGCCCCGTTAAAGTGCTACTTTTCAATAAAATAGCTTTACTTTACAATTATTAAATGAACCGGAATTTATCCATAAAACTGAAAGCACTGTTCCTGCTGGTTGTATTTGCAACAAATACAGCAGTAGGTTTTGCCTGTGCAATAGGTGTAGATATGGGTTTTAATTCCCCTCATCATACCGAAACAGAAGAGCTAGCAGAGGTGCATATACATGATGATGGAAAAAAGCATGTTCATGAACCGGAACCAACAGAAGTAGCTACACATGTACATGAGGATGGCGACAAACATCAACATAACAGTGAGCCAGAAAAACAAACTCCTGCTGATGGCATCAACTTACTTACAAACGATAATGGTGGGTGCTGTACCAATGAAGTGCAGGAGTTTCAAAATTTAGATAAAAATGTTACCGTTAATACAGGTATAAGTGTGCCGGTGTTTGTAGCAATCCTGAACACTTATTTAGATATTGATTTCTCAACGGCTCTCAAAGATTTTCCTGTTAACTACAAGGCCCGTTTTTATTATCCCCCCCCACCCGACATACGCATAGCGATTCAGCGTTTTCAGATTTGATTATAGTAAAACAGATGAAGCTTTTGACTTCATCCAACTTCATTTTGCATTTCGCAATTTGAGGCTATTTGTTTTACCGTAATCAATTTTTATGTTTAGATATAGTATTATAGTTTTCCTTACAGGAGTCATCAGTTTTTCGGCAGCGGCACAGCAGGTGCTTACAGAAAATGAAGCTGTATCCAAAGCATTAGCTAATAACAAGAATACTCAGGCCGCATCACTGCAAGTAAAACAGCAACAGCAGTTACTGAAATCAGCTATCAATCTTCCCAATCCGGATTTTTTCCTTGAAAGCCCGACGGGTAAGTTTTATACTGGAAGTATCACTCAGTCATTTGAATTCCCAACAGTGTACAGTAATCAATACCGTTTGCAAAAGCAGCAAATTGGTGTGGCACAAAAAGAGAAGCAGTTAACAGAGACAGAATTAAAATACAGGGTTAAAGTTTTATACTTAGAAATTCAGTATGCTGATTCGCTTACAAGACAACTGTATATCCAGGATACATTGTATGAAAAGATAAAGCTGTCAGCCATCCGCCAGTTTAAAGCAGGGCAAATTGATTACCTGCAACAAACATTTGCTGAAACACAATATGGGGAAATTCATAATCAGTACCAGCAGTCGCTTATAAGAGCCGCATCTTTAAAAGCACAGTTGCAGTGGTTTACAGGTATCAAAGACTCAATTTCGGTAGAACCGTTGACCGTTGTACTTTCTCAGACGCAGTTCGCCCTTGCACCTGATTCCACAGCGTTACTTTCAAATCCCGCCGTACAGCTACTACAGCAACAGGAAAATGTTGCCAAACAAAATATTGCATTACAAAAAAGTAAGGCGCTGCCCGGTTTGGCTTTTGGTTACTTTAACCAGGGAGAAAGAAATACCCAATGGTTTAACCGCTTTAGGGTTGGCGTAACAATCCCATTATGGTTTGGCCAGTATAAAAGCAATATCAATGCTGCCAAAACAGAGCAGCAGGTTATTCAAAGCAAACAACAGGGCTTACAGCAGGACTTATCTGCACAGGCTATTAATGCAAACAGCGAAATGCAAACTAACTGGCAGTCAGTTCAATATTATCAGCAAACAGGGTTAAGAAAAGCACAGGAAGTTATTACTACTTCGCAGCGTTTTTTTGTAAGTGGCGAAATTGATTATATCAGTTTGCTGAGAAACAGCAACGATGCCTACAATGTTTATCAAAAATACCTGGAAGCAGTAAGAAATTATAATCTCAGTGTTATCAATCACAAATATTTAATGGGTCAGTTATGAAACGATTAATCATTCAATTTTTATTAGGGTTATTACCGGTACTTGGATTTGCACACGGCGGCGAAGACCACGGGGATGCAAAAAAAGCAACTGTATCGCCTGCAAGCTACTTCTCGTCTGAAGCCGCTTCAGAAATTTATGAACTGCTGTTAAAGTACAGCCCGATTGTACCGGGCAAGGAAGCATCGCTTCGTTTGTATTTAAGTGAATACAATACCAATAGCCCTATTGACAGTGCTAAGCTGGAAGTAACAGTGGCCGACAATCCCAACATAAAAATTACCGTTGTGAGGATTGATAAGGGAGTGTTTGAATTGAAAGGCATATTCCCGGAAAAGAAAGCATATAATCTTGTAATCAATATTAATAGTTATGCAGGCATTGACTTAATTCAGCTAAACAATATTGAAGCAGGAAAAGAACTTGCCCCGCCAACAATTGCAAGCAGCCCCCACTCTCATTGGTACAGTAGTAATTGGTTTTTTGGTTTAACAGGACTGTTGATTGGTTTACTCATTATGTTCTTTGTAAATAAAAGCCGCAGCAGGAAGATGGTTGCAGGTGCCATCATTCTTTTTTGTCTTTTACCAACGGCCACTTACAATCCGGCATCTGCACATGGTGGCGAAGACCATGGCGATGCGGCTGGAAAAACTGGCGGTGGTGGTTCAACGACATTTATTGTTGAAAAAGAAACACAATTCCTTTTTAATATTCAAACAAAGAAAATTGGCACAGGTGATTTTAATGAATCATCCGTTTTATTGGGAACTGTAACTGCCGCTCCGCAAGGCCGGGCTGTAATACAGACGCCGCAGGCAGGCAAAATTGTTTCATTAAGAGTAGCCCCCGGCCAACGGGTTGGTAAAGGACAGGTGGTTGCTGTAATAGAACAGCAGGTAGATGCCGGAACGCAAATCAGTATCATCTCTCAAAGCAATAGTGTAAATGCAGAATTTGAAGCAGCCAAAGCACAATATGACAGGTTGCTGGGTATAGCAGACATTGCAGCCAAAAAAGATATTACCGAAGCAAAAGCCAGGTTTGAAAGTGCCAGGAAAAATAAAGCACTCTTTGATGCAAACACCGGAAAGAATACCGGCAGTACAAAAGCAATAACCCTCACTTCTCCTGTTAGCGGGGTTGTAGGCACTTTTAACTATGCAATTGGCGCTGTTGTAAACAGCGGAGAAACTTTGTTTGAAATAACCAATCTTGACCAGGTGTTTGTAGAAGCCCAGGTATTCGCAACAGATGCTGAAAAATTAAAATCAGCAACAGGGTTTACCACCATTTCAAATGCGGATACACTGGTTTATAAATTGAAAATGATTAGTGCTGCTCAATCTGTAAATACAGGAAATCAATCCCAAAAAGTAGTATTTGAAATCATCAATCCTAAAGGCCAGTTCAAAATCGGTGAAAATGTGAATGTTCGGATGACGGGAAATAATGTTATACGACAAGTTGTAATACCTAATGAAGCCATTACAGATGTAAATGGTAAGCCCGCCGTTTTTATAAAAGATAAAGCGGAACAGTATAGTATCAGCTTCGTAGTAAAAGGGCAAAGCAATGACAAATTTACCGTTATTGCCAAGGGTACTGAAGATGGCGAACGGGTTGTTACCGCCAATGTGTATCAAATGAAAATGATGTATTTAAACCAATAATTAAAATAAACAAACATGAAAAAAATTTTAATGATGTTTTTGCTGCTGGCAACAGGTACAGTAGCCTTTACACAAACCAGCGATAAAGAAGCTGTAAAGACAGTATTAAACAATTACAAAAAAGCTATTGAAAAATTAGAC
>DGDD01000182.1 GCA_002385265.1 Chitinophagaceae bacterium UBA3961 | reverse complement strand
GTTGGTGCTTTCGCCTTCTACTCGATGGATCTTCACACCCAATCTTTCTACTACACTTGCTTCATCGGTGAAATCAGAATCATAGTCTTGTTCAAAAGCAGCCTTGATGATATCGCTGTAGAACGTTTGAGGGGTTTGAATGATGCGTACTTTATTGCGATCGATCATTTCATTGCCACTTACAGTTTCAATGCGAATAGTATCAACTGCAGCGATCGCAGGTGTGGCATTTCCTTTTTCCAACGCTGCTTCATAGCATTTGCGAATTAAGTTGGGAGTTACCAAACAGCGAACACCATCGTGCACAAAAACTACAGAATGGTGATGGATATGATCGAGTCCATTTTTCACTGAATGAAAACGAGTTTCACCACCCGTTGTGATCCAAATTCTTTGCGGATCGTAGGTTTGGTGAATGATATCAAGTCCGGTTTCTACATGCGCTTGCGGCAACACTAAAATGATCTCTAAATCGGGAAATGCATCCAAAAAGCTGGTGAGGGTATGCCACAACACGGGCTTGCCTTGTAAATCAAGGAATTGCTTGGGTACTGCCGTGCCCATCCTCAATCCGGATCCTCCGGCTACTATAACTGCGTATTTCTTCATGCTTAATTCGGCCAACTTGTCGTACTAAGATAAATTACGGAATTTCCGAGGCTTAGGATTCCAAACCTTCGGGGTCTTCTCCAAAAAACTCACGTTCAATTTCTTCCATTTGTACAATGTCCCAAGCCTCACTTTCAGTAGGGGTAACATTCATGAGTTCTAATAAGTTCTCCTTATCGAGAGCTGCTTCCACAGGGGCTTGCAGGTTGCAGATGACAAAAGAATGACTGTTTTCATAAAACCGTTGTTGCGTTTGAACCAACAACTCTCCAATAGCAACATCAACGCTTGCTACCGCTTCTAAATTCAGCACCACGTTTTTAACGTCTTTTTCCAAATTCGAAACTAAACAATTCTCTAGCTCCGCTGTCATATTAGCAGCAAGGTGAGCTTCTTGGATTGTTATGACATGGAATTTCTCCTTGGTATCAATTTTGAACAGCATAACACACTTTTAGTTGTTCACAGCCGTTAATAATAAGGCGGCCGGGCAAGTCAAAAATATTCGTTATTATTGTATCAATCACAATTAATTATAAAAAAATGGATAACAATTTTTCAGCCCAGGTAAAGGAGATCATCTCTTTCAGCAGGGAAGAAGCTTTGCGGCTGGGAAATGATTTTATCGGAACGGAACACTTACTGTTAGGTTTAATTAGAGAGGGAGAAAACACAGCAGTACGTATCCTCAAAAGTTTCAATGTTGATCTCTACGAACTGCGTAAAGAAGTGGAACTGGCGGTTAAAGACAAAACCGGTAAAAACATTGCCAACATCAACAGTCTACCCCTAACAAGACAAGCGGAGAAAGTAATCAGGGTTACCGTTCTGGAAGCAAAAGCACTTAAAAGTCCAACGGTAGAAACCGAACACCTCATGCTCTCCATCTTGAAGAATAAAGAAAATGTAGCAACTCAAATCTTAAATCAATTTGACGTGGATTACGACTTATTTAGAAATGAACTCGGTGTTGTAAAAAGCAACGATGTTCGCAGCGAATACGCTGACGAGAACGAAGATGAATTTGATGAAGAGAAAAAATATTCTCAACAAAAAGCACGCGGTGGTGCTGCTGCAAAAAGCAAAACACCCGTACTCGATAATTTTGGTAGAGATATTACGCGCCTAGCCGAAAGCGGATCACTCGACCCCATCGTTGGCCGCGAAGCTGAAATTGAGCGTGTTTCTCAAATCTTATCAAGAAGAAAGAAAAACAACCCCATCCTCATCGGTGAACCCGGTGTTGGTAAAACTGCCATCGTTGAAGGATTGGCACTGCGAATCGTTCAAAGAAAAGTATCACGTGTGTTGTTCGACAAACGTGTGATTTCTCTTGACCTTGCTGCACTTGTTGCCGGAACCAAATACAGAGGCCAGTTTGAAGAAAGAATGAAAGCGATCATGAATGAACTCGAGAAAAACAGAGATGTGATCTTGTTCATTGATGAAATTCATACCATTGTTGGTGCCGGTGGTGCCAGCGGTTCGTTGGATGCTTCCAACATCTTTAAACCCGCTTTGGCCAGAGGTGAACTCCAATGTATTGGTGCTTCTACTCTCGACGAATACCGCATGTACATCGAAAAAGATGGCGCCCTCGATCGTCGTTTCCAAAAAGTAATGGTAGATCCACCAAGTGTAGACGAAACCATTCAAATTCTTACCAATATTCAAAGCAAATACGAAGATTACCACAACGTAACTTATTCACCTGAAGCGATCGACGCTTGCGTGAAATTGAGTGACCGTTACATCACCGATCGTTTGTTGCCCGATAAAGCAATCGACGTAATGGATGAAGTGGGTGCTCGTGTTCACTTGAAAAATATCAATGTTCCCAAAGAGATCCTTGATCTTGAAAAGAAGATCGAAGATGTGAAAGTGGAAAAGAACAAAGTGGTGAAGAGCCAGAAATTCGAAGAAGCCGCTTCTTTGCGCGATACTGAAAAGAAATTGCAAGAAGAATTGGAAGCAGCCAAAGCGCAATGGGAAGAAGAAAGCAAACACAAACGCTACCCAATCGACGATGAAGCCATTGCAGAAGTAGTGAGTATGATGACCGGCATCCCTGTTAAGAAAATGGTGCAGGCAGAAACAGAGAAGCTTCGCAAAATGGCCGACGATATGAAGCAAATGGTAATAGGTCAAGACGATGCCATTACCAAAGTGGTAAAAGCCATTCAAAGAAACCGTGTGGGATTGAAAGATCCTAAGAAACCAATTGGAACATTTATCTTCCTCGGACCTACCGGTGTTGGTAAAACCGAATTGGCGCGCTCTTTGGCAAAATACATGTTCGACTCAGAAGATGCCCTCATTCGCATCGACATGAGTGAATACATGGAGAAGTTCACCGTAAGCCGTTTGGTGGGTGCTCCTCCGGGCTATGTAGGTTATGAAGAAGGTGGTCAGCTAACAGAAAAGGTTAGACGTAAACCTTACTCAGTGATCTTATTGGATGAAATTGAAAAAGCACACCCCGATATTTATAACATCCTACTCCAAGTATTGGACGATGGTCAGTTGACAGATGGATTGGGTCGTAAAGTAGACTTTAAGAATACTACGATCATCATGACTTCTAATATTGGTGTGCGTCAATTGAAAGACTTCGGTGATGGTGTTGGATTTGCAACCAGTGCTCGTACTCAGAATTTGGAAGAGAACAACAAAGCAGTAATTGAAAAAGCGCTGAAGAAAACCTTCTCTCCTGAATTCTTGAACCGTATCGACGATGTGATCATCTTCAATTCTTTGTCGCAAGAAAACATCTTCAGTATCATCGACATCTTGATGAAAGGTGTAATGAAACGTTTGGAAAGCTTAGGCTTTACCTTAGAGTTGACTGAAGAAGCGAAGAAATTCATTGCTGAGAAAGGATACGATCAACAGTTTGGTGCGCGTCCGCTCCACAGAGCCATTCAGAAATACCTCGAAGATCCTTTAGCGGAGGAAATTCTGAACATGACCATCAAACCGGGAGATGTGATGCTGGCAGATTTGGACAAAGAAAATTCCAAATTGCGCTTCACTCTCAAAAGTTCGAATAAAGAAACATCAAATGCTTAGATAGGTCAGCCCCCAAAAATAAAAGCTGCTTCGTAAGAGGCGGCTTTTTTTGTAGGTGAGTCTGCCGGAGTGTTCACCGCTACGAGCGCAAAGAGCGCGGAGATGTCGCGAAGGGTTTTTGAAACCACAGATAAC
>DGDD01000290.1 GCA_002385265.1 Chitinophagaceae bacterium UBA3961 | reverse complement strand
TTATATTCATAAAATAGATGATACCGTAGTTCAAACGGCTGCGAACAGTATTCGTAATGAGGCCGCCGACTTGAATTGGGTGTATTTAGAATATACAGATGATATGGGTCATCGACACGGCGATAGCAAAGAAATGGACCAGGCACTTCAATACCTAAATATCCAGTTGGAAAAATTGGTCGCAGCTATTGCGTTTCGTGAAAAGAATTACAAAGAAGATTGGTTGTTAATTGTAACAACGGATCATGGAAGATCGGAAGAGAATGGTCGTAATCATGGCGGACAAAGCCCCAGACAAAGGAATACTTGGATTCTAAGTAACAAGAAGCTTAACTCCTATGCCAAACGTATGAATCCCGGAATAGTAGATATCATGCCAACAATTGCCCATCATCTAAACATTAAAATGAAGGAACAAGTTTCGAGAGAAGTGGACGGGGTTTCCTTGATTAAACCTATCAGCGTATCGAATGCGAAGGCAGTATATTTTCAAAAGAAACTCGATCTTACTTGGAATTTTTATGGTGAATCCGATTCCGTAAAGATTTTTATCTCAACCACAGATCATTATAAAAAGGGTGGAGAAGATACTTATATCTATTTAGGAACGGTTGCGGGAGAGTACAGAAGAACGACTTTGGATCTATCTCTTTATCCATCTGAATTTTATAAAGTGATTGTTGTGGGAAAATACAATACTACCAATACTCAAGTATTCTTGAACAAAAAATAGTACTGTATTTTCAACCCACTACGGGCGGTTTTTCAACTTTACAAATTCGTGCGTAAGTGCACGAACCGTTTGAAGTTGAGGGATACGATTGTCGGAAATATTCACTTCGTACCTTCTCTCCAATCTGTTGATAAGTAGCGTGCGTTCCCAATCTGTCAATCCCAAATCTTCTTCCAAACGCATTTCTCCTTTTAAACGTTCCGATTTCACTTTCAATGTTCTTCCAATTGAATGCAGCAATTGTGAATAAGCGACTTTCATATTCTTCTATTTAAGCTTTACCAGAATCTCCTTCAATTCTGGGGGGAATTAATTTATACATTACCGGTGTTACAATTCTTGATAGAATAGTGGAAGAAATCAATCCTCCAATTAATACAATGGCCAGCGGCGAAACCAACGGGTTGCTATTCAATGCTATTGGGGTAAGTCCTCCAATAGCAGTTAAACTCGTTAAAACGATCGGTAAAAAGCGCAATTCTCCTGCCTCTTTAATTGCCTCATCTAAGCCCTTGCCCTGTTCTCTGAGCTGGTTGGTAAAATCAACCAAAAGAATCGAATTCTTTACTTCAATACCTGCCAGGCCAATGAAACCAATAATGGCAACGAATGACATCGGATTACCGGTAAGCCACAACATCGTAACACCACCTATAATACCCAGTGGGATAACCGACAATACAATAAGCGTACTCTTAAAGGTTTTAAACTCAAGAATCAACACCATGATGAATAAGAACACTGTGGCAATAACTACGGTGCCAAATCCGCTTCCAAACGCCTCTTTTTCTCCTTCTGCTTCTCCTGCAATTTCGTAATTGTAACCTGCAGGTAGACTCAAATTGCTTGCCTGATTAACAAACGCTTTGTTAATTGTTTGTGCCAGCACCCCTTTCTCGGTAAAGGCAGTAACGATTACATACCTCTTTTTGTTCAAGTGCTTGATAACGGGCGACGATTTTTCAAACTCAATACTGGCCAATTGATCCAAAGGAATGGCTACTCCACGGAAATTGTTGACATACACATTTTGCAATGACTCCAAGGTTGCTACTTTTCCCTTTGGGGTATTTACGAGAATCGAAACTTCATCCCCTTTATCATTGGTGTACGTTGCTACTTCTAATCCCGCAATTGCCAAACGTATGGTTTTGTCTATATCAGCCGTTTGTACGCCCAAGGTTCTTGCCTTCTCAATATGTATTCGGATCTTTAAGTCCGATTTCAGCACCTCCACTTCATTGTTTACGTAAATGGTACCGGGTATAGATTTTAAGATAGATTCTACTCCCGATGCCAAACGCCTCAAACTATCTAAGTTTTCACCGCTTACGCGAATGGCTACCGGAGCTTCTACCGGCGGGCCTTGCTCAAAATCTTTTACTTCTATCTTGGCCCCTGCCATCGTTGCAAAACTGTCTCTGAATTGTTCGATCAACTGCTTTTTGACTGTAGGCGATACCCCTTGGTTTAATTGAACAAATAACTGAGCATAGTCTGATTTTTCATTTACAGGAATTTCATTGTAATAAATTCTCGGATTACCCTTGCCCACATTGGTGGTTACATAGCTCACATTATCATTGGATAAGAGCACTTTCTCCACCTTTTTTGAGAAGTCGTTGGTGGCCTCCAAATTACTTTGAAGGGGCATGTTAATATTTACTAAAAATTGCGCTTTTTCCGAAGTTGGGAATAATTTAAACCCAATTGCTCCAAATAATCCAAGCGAACCCACAAACAAAAGCAATGCAACGATCACCGTTTTGATGGGGTGGTGTAAGCTGATGTCGAGTAGTCGTGTATAGCTTCCACTGATTAATTTCTTTAACGCTCTTAGGAAAATATTCCCCTCCGGATTTTCATGGTTTTTCAAAATTCTGCTGGATAAAAACGGGATGATGGTAAGCGATACCAACATAGAAGCTATGATGGTTGAAATAACCGCCATTGGTAAACTTCGAATGAATTCTCCGGAACCTTCAGGTAAGAAAACCAAGGGTAAGAAAGCGATCACTAGGGTAGCGGTACACCCTATAACTGCCAAACCAATTTGTTTGGTTGCCTCTATGGTGGCGTATCTTCTGGTATGACCATCTCGAAGCCAACGCTCAATGTTTTCAACCACAACAATACTATCGTCAACCAATAAACCCAATGCCACCACCAAACCAACAATACTTAATTGGTTTAGAGAGTATCCCATAAAATTTATGGATACAATACCCAGTCCTAAGCTTAAAGGGATCGATACCATCACAATTATCGCAGCTCTCCAACCTAATGGTATCAGCGTTATGAGTACCAAACCGATCGCGATCATGAAATCAAATCCCAGACCTTTCAAACGCATGCTAACATTGGTCGCTTGATCGAAATTGGTTTCAAGGACGATGTTAGCCGGAAGTGTTTTTTTGAAAGTTTCAATTACCGGTAGGTAATTGTCTTGTGTTTTGCTGATGTTCTCACCCGATTTTTGTGCAGCCGTCACCAAAACAGCTCTATGACCATTTAAACGAATAAGGTGTTTTTGCTCTGCTGGCAATTGTTTTAGAGTGGCTACATCTTTTAAGTAAACAATGGAACCATTCCCTTGATGCACAATGGTATTTTCAATTTCATCGATTGAGGTGTAGGGCCCACTGGTTTTAACATTGAAGCTCTGAGAGCCCATTCGAATACTACCGCCCGGTATATTAGCTGCCTCACTTTGAATGGCCCCTAATACTTCATTTACAGAGATCCCCAAATTCGCCAGTTTGTTTAGTTGAAGCTCAACTCGAACCTCAGGGTCATTGACACCATGATAGTTCACTTTTTTCAGTGCCGATACTTTTTCCAACGCTTCTTGAAGCTCCTTGGCTTTATCGCGTAACAAATCTTCCGATGCATTTTCACTCACCAATGCCATCTGAAGTACATTTACGTCGGTTGGCGTTACCTTCCGAACTTCAATACTGCGAATGGCCTCTGGTAAGGTTGGACGCAACGCATTGACTTCTCTCACCAGCTCCTGATACTTGCTCTCAACGTCCGACTCATATTTGTACTCTACAATAATGGATGCCACTCCATCATTGATGGTTGTAGTAATTTTTTTCAGTTGCTCCAATTCGCTTACCCGTTTTTCAATAGGTTTTACAACCAATTCCTCCATGTCTTTAGGACTGGTTCCGGGGTAAACAACAATAATTGGAAATTGAGGTGGATTGATTTCCGGATCCTCAGCTCTTGGCATATTGAACATTGTAGTTACGCTCACTACAACCACCATCAGGAATACAACTAAGGTGAACTGATAGTTTTTTACAAAAAAGGAGGTCAGTTTCATATTCTATGGTTGATGATAGTTATTGAGTTACTGTGATCTTACTATTGTCGGTCAAATAGGGGCTTCCGGAAACGATGAGGTATTTGTAACCTGCCAATCCCTCACTTACTTGCGCAAAATTGTCTTTGATCGATTCTAACTTTATGGTAACACGCTGCGCTGTTTTCATATCATTCGTTACAAATACGCTGGCTTCCATTCCATTGGCTTCCAATAGCGCACTATAAGGAATCTGATAGCTTGAATTTTTCGCGGTTACTTGGATACTCGCTTTTGCAAACATTCCAATGGCTGGTTGTATTTTCTGAATGTTTACTAGGATTTCAATTGGAAATGTTCCACTAACCGGATCGGCAAACGGTGCTTTCTTACTTACTACGCCTTCTAAGGTTAGGGTGGGGGTGGCATCCAAATTAATTGTAGCCTTATCACCTATTTTTAGAGCAGCCCAGTGTCGGTCAGAAACCCCCGCTTTTAATATCCAGCGATTGCCCGCTCCGGTTTCGGTTAGAAGTAAAACCGGTGAGCCGGGCGCTATGATTTCACCCTCACTGCCTAGTTTTTTTGCAACAATCCCATCGGCCGGAGCATATATTGATGCATATTGTTTATTGAAGTTTGCATTCGCGAATTGCTGTTTCGAAACTTCCAAAGCCGTTTTTGCATTTTGAAAATGTTCTAGAGTTGCCACACTGTCGTGGTATAAATGTTCAGCGCGCTGGAAATCGCGCTCTGCTTTTTCAAGACCCAACTTAGCCTGCTGAACTTGTGTATTTATTTCAGTCAATTGTAGAGTGGCCAATAAACTCCCTTTTTTTACAAAATCACCTTCCTTCACTTTTACACTCTCAATGATGCCTCCGATCTTGAAACCTAGTTCCGACTGATTTTCTGTGCTCAATAAGCCGGATAGCTGAATGGTATTGGAACTACTCCCGGCATTGAGTTCCATGAGCTTAACCGGTACATTATCGGTAGGTATGTTTTTTTTCTTTTGTTCGGCTGAACTGTGACAACTAGCTAGTAAGATGATACTAGTCAACGTGGTTATAATTTGTTTCATAATGCTATGGTTGAATTGACTGGCGATTGTAGTTTGATAATTGAATATAGAATAGGTATTTGTCGTTGTTTGTTTGAAGCTGTGAAAGTGTCCACTGGTTTCTCGCATCGAGAAGTTCAATAAAACTATTGACTCCTTCCTTGAACCCTTTTTCAATCAAACGATAGTATTGTGCAGCTGTATGCTCGCGTGATAGGTCTGTTTGAAATTGACGATAACTCGTTTTTAATTGCTGGCTTGTTTGAAACAATTCCAAATTCAACTGCTGGTTTACTTCTGCTTGGCGAAGCTCAATCTTCTTCAAGTCTGTTTTTGCAGTTTCAATTTGAACTTTATTTCGATTGCCGGAATAGATAGGAATGTTCAATTGGAAACCACCCAAATAAAAGAAGCTGCTGCTTTTTACTTTGAAGTCAAATCCTTGAGAACCTAGATCCAGAAAGGCATTCAATTGAGGGCGATAATACCGCTCTCTCATTTTAAGCACCGATTCTTGAATTTTTTTCGTGGTGGTTAATTGCGTTAGTTCTTCTCGATTACCTAAGTTCAAAGTATTTGAAATTACTGATTCCGGTAATTGCGGTGCAACCATATCTTCTTTTATTACCGACTCCGACAAACTTCTGTTTAAAAGAAAATTCAAATAAGCTGCCGCAGTTTCGGATCTATTTTTTGCGGAATAGATATCTTTCTCAATAGAAAGCAATTCCGTTTCACTTCTAGTTAAGTAAGCAGGTAATGATTTCCCTTCCTTTAATAATGCTTGTTGGACCCTTACTTGCTGCTGTACCACTAGTTTCGCTGACTCATAGATTGCTACTGCATTCAATGCTTGTAGGTATTGATAATAGGCTGTTTTAACTTCTTTAATCAGTTCTCTTTTGTACGACTCTACAGTCAATTCTTGAATGGCTGCTAAATCCTTTTTAACTGATTCGTTTGTACGAATGCTATTATTTAGAATGGGCATCGTCGTTTTGATCCTTGTGTCGTAGAAGTTATTGGGAAAGAATCCTTCTTTGGCATTGCTCACCGTTGGAAAAGCATTGCTGGACGTAAGCTGATTAAGTGTTTTGTAAACAGGATTCAATAGATCGCCAATTGGGATCTCAATGGCCCTACCTCCCTGTGCTAAAGTGTATTGACCTTCAAACCAAGTGGTTGGGAGAAAGTACGAATGAGCTTCCTTTAGAGCAAGCAAACTGCTCTTCCAATCCGCTTGTTTCTGTTGAAGACTGAGATTGGTTTTTAACGCTTGTTCAATATAGCCTTCAAGAGCTGATTGCCCCCGGCTTGAACTTAGCAGTAGCATTAGCAAGATCACTGATAAAAAACGTTTCATGTTACAATTAGTATGATCGGTGAATATATAATAAACAGTGTTCAGTACTGACTCAAAAAAAAGCCTAGGCTTTTTTCAGCATTGAAATATAATACTCCATCCCATTTTTAATGAGGTCTTCCGGTTGGTAGTTTTCGTATGCTTGACATCTACCTCGGCAGTACAAAGCACACATTCCATGCAATGAAGACCATATCATAAACGAAAGGTATTCAACATCCAACCCTTTGAAATACCCCACCTCTTGACACTCTCTCAAAACTGTTTTCAAATAGTTCAAAGTAGAGTCTCCCATTTTCCATTTCTCATGTTGTTCCTCCTGACATTCATGATCCATGGGCGCTTCCATAATAAACATTAAGTCATAAAAGTCTTTGTTGGTAAGCGCAAATTCCATGTAAACCCTTCCCATTGCAATTAACCGGTTCATGGGGTCAGGTACATGTTGTAAAGGTTGCATCTTTTCCAACATAATCCTAAACCCTTCTTCATGAAGTGCGTGAAACAGTTCATCTTTGTCCTTAAAATAGAGATAAATTGTACCCGGGCTGTATTCAATTCGCTCTGCAATGGTTCGAATGCTGGTAGCTTCATACCCTTTTTCCAAAAAAATAGACTTTGCTGCCTCCAATATCAATTGGCGCATTTCCTCTTTTTCTCTTTGTTTACGGGTGGCAATTGTCATGGTGCAAAATAAATGAACAGTGTTCAGAAAAACAAAATTTATTTTCAATTTCCTAGGCTCAGCCGCCAATGATTATCTCAAAACGCTTCATTTTCATCGTCTTATACAACCAAATTTAATAGGAGTTGTTATAGTGGTATGGCTGAAATTTCGCTTGTATTTCCGCATCAACTCTATGGTAAGAACCCATCACTTCACCCCGGCAGGCCGGTTTGGATGGTAGAAGAACATCTCTTTTTTCAACTCTATAAGTTTCACAAACACAAAATCATTTTTCATAGAGCTTCCATGAAATCGTATAAAGCTCAATTAACGAAAAGCAAACTTGCTGTCAATTATATCAATGCTTCTGAGCCTGAGTCTGATG
>DGDD01000059.1 GCA_002385265.1 Chitinophagaceae bacterium UBA3961 | reverse complement strand
ATTTTATAATTATAAAAGTCTGCATCCAGTTTCTTTTTTAATGTTGCTTTTATATCTATTTCAGTAAGCACGCCAAACCCCTCGGCTTTTAATGATTCGGTTACTCTTTCAATAATATCCTGAAAGTTCCCTGCTACAGTTTTTGTAAAATAATAGTTCATATAATTTGTTTTTAATGATAATTAAGAAATCACATTTATAGGGTAAATTTCCAGCAGCGTTCGGTTCCCTGTTTATTTACTCTTCATCGTGGAATAGTTCACCTCGGCTTTCCTTTAACAACATGTTAATCTTATATATTTTATTTGCTTCGTCAAATGCAGCTAAGTCGGTGTTGTATGTAAAATTCGCATCAATAAAGTTTTTGAAGATTAAGTTAGACGGGAAAGCATTCTTCAAATTTTTGATTGTAAGCGTTTGAACCGAGGAATTATTACCCAAACTGAAATAATAATTCGTCACATTAGTTCTGCCCGTAGGCGGTTTTGAAACAATATGTTTATAGATAAGAATTTGTTCCCCCGCATTTAGTAACAAAAGTTCAGTCTTCCCTTTAAAACGAAAAAAATCATTCTTGCAATTTCTATATCCGAAAATATCTTTCTTCAAATATTTTAACCTACTATCGCCTTTCTTAACTGTAATATACTTCTTTGAAAAAAAATCATTCAGCCTGATTCTTAAATTCTGATTGTTGCAATTATTGTCAAAAGAAAGATTTCCTTTTACGAAGTCTTCACTGGTTCTGTAAATTCCCCTGACCCTTTCTTTTTGAGAAAAAAGAGTAAACGAAATTATCAGAAGCAATACTGTAAAAAATAATTTTAACTGTTTACTGTGCATATGAGAGTTTTAAAATTTCATTTTTTGAATTCTTACCGCATTTAAAATGGCCAACCCCAAGGTCAGCACTATATCCTCAACCACAATTGCCAATATGATATTTTGCCTAACAATATTCCCGCCTTACTAATAACCAGTCTTTTTAACTTATCTAAAACGAAGCTCTGAACGATTTTAGAAAACAGTACAGAACTTACTTGTTAAGTAATCTTTTCCGAAAGAAGCATGATGTTATCCAGTCTCCCCTTTGTTAGAAGGTCTTTGCAGTAGCCGGTAAAGAATTGATGCGACCGTAAGAAAAAAAGTGTTTTCTTGTCCCATCCATCAATGGTGCCTCCCATCATCATTTCGACTTCTCTTTTTATTGCAATATCTGATTGCCAAAACTCCTCCGTACCTAAATGATATGTATCTGCATCACAAAGAATCATCTGTAGTAAATTTTCAGGGTTCGACGGCAACTTTGTGCTCATAATACAATCGGCGATTTCATTTATTGTCGTTTCGCTCATATTTGAACATATCAAGAATAGCTTCATTGAAGAAACACTTTTTCTTTCGTGTTCATAAGACCCCGATATAAGATGTCCAACGTCATGAAACCATGCTGCAATCGTTACTATCTGGTAATCTTTAGCAGAAAGGTGATAGTACTTGCATATTTCATCTGCACGCCTTACTATATTTCTGGTATGCTCAACGTTGTGATACAAAAGCCTGGGGTTAAAATAATCCCGGAACAATCTCTCCACATATTGCGAAACTTGTTTGACAATGGCGTCCATTCGATTATATTTTCGAATTGCTAAAACTTCATACGTTGAATCCTTACTGCATTTAGTATTGCCAGCATCGCCACACCCACATCTGCAAATACAGCTTCCCACATAGTAGCCAGGCCACTGGCGCCAAGAATCAATACAATTAATTTTACCCCAAAAGCCAACCCGATATTTTGCCAGACAATTTTTGTGGTTGCTTTACCAATTTGTATTGCAGTAGCAATTTTGGATGGATGGTCAGTTTGTATAATCACATCTGCTGTTTCAATAGCAGCATCGCTGCCTAAACCACCCATTGCAATTCCCACATCACTTAATGCAAGCACCGGCGCATCATTAATACCATCACCTACAAATGCCACTACATTCATTTTATCATGTTTAAGGGCTTCAACCTTTTGTACTTTATTTTCGGGTAAGAGGTCACCGTAAGCTTTGTCAATGCCTAAATACTTAGCCACTTTATCTACAACGGCTTGCTTATCTCCGCTAAGCATGGTTGTTTTTACATTCAGTTTGTGCAGGGCATCTACAGCCTGTTTACTATCCTCTTTTATTTCGTCTGCAATTGTCAGGTAGCCTGCCAGTTTCCTTTCAATTGCCACAATTACAATTGTATCCACGATTGTTCTTAATCCATCATTTACCGGTACTTTCATCATATCCATCAACTTCACATTACCTGCCAGCACTTCCTTTCCATTCACTTCTCCTTTTAACCCGTGGCCACTTATTTCTTCCAAGGCATCTACCTGTATTTTGAGAAAGCTATTAGTTGCATACTCTACAACAGCTTTTGCAACGGGATGGGTTGATTTAGCTTCCAGTGCGGCAGCAAGCGGTAACCATTCATCCTGGGGAATATCATAACTCTCCACTTCCTGCACTTTAAAAACAGCTTTGGTAAGTGTTCCGGTTTTATCCATTACCACCTGGTTTATTTTTGTCATCAAATCCAGGTAGTTGGAGCCTTTGAATAAAATACCTTTCCGTGAAGCCGCTCCAATTCCTCCGAAATATCCTAACGGAATTGAAATTACCAATGCACAAGGGCAACTGATTACTAAAAATATTAAGGCCCTGTATAGCCATGTATTGAACACATAGTTCTCTACAAATAGCCAGGGGATAAGTGTGATGCCAATTGCAAGAAACACAACGATGGGAGTGTATATTCTTGCAAACTTCCGGATAAATTGTTCTGTTTTTGCTTTTCTGGTCGTTGCGTCCTGTACAAGCGTCAATATTCTTGCAAGCGAAGAATCATTAAATAGCTTTGTTACTTTTAGCTCTACTACTTTTTCCTGGTTAATCATTCCTGCAAGCACTGTTTCACCTTTGGTAAAGGTGGATGGTTTACTTTCACCGGTTAATGCAGAAGTATTAAAGGAACTTCCTTCGCTCAACATTTCTCCATCCAGTGGAACTCTTTCACCAACTTTTATCTGGATGGTTTCGCCAACTTTTACACTCTCCGGTGGGAGATTAACGTAAATGCCATTTCTTAAAACATCGGCGCTGTCCGGTCTTACATCCAGCAGTGCTTTAATACTTCTCTTAGCACGGTTAACAGCAGCATCCTGAAATAATTCTCCCACTGCGTAGAAAAGCATTACCGCTACACCTTCCGGATATTGGCCAATATAAAAAGCACCAATAGTAGCCACACTCATCAGGAAAAACTCGGTAAATACATCTCCTTTAATAGCTGTTTTTATTCCTTTAATCACCACAGGTAAACCAACAGGAACATAAGCAACAATATACCATGCAAGCCGGGCCCAACCTGAAAACCAGGATGGAGTTGGTTTAATCCAGTTATCCATAGCAATGCCCAGCATCAAAAGTGTAAAACTGGCTATTGCTGGCAACCAGGGCTTTATTCCCGGGCCTTCCTCTTCACCATGATTATGCCCGTCGTCATCACTATGCATGGATACCACTTTTGCATCGTTTAATTTTTCATCCAGATTGCAACAGGCTTCCTGCTCTGCAATTTTTGTTTCATCATGTTTATGTGCCATAAAACTTTATTTAGTGTAAAAAAAATGTAACAATGCCTACTATAATTAATACCATACCGGTAAGGCGTTTTTCGTTGTGCTCAATAA
>DGDD01000251.1 GCA_002385265.1 Chitinophagaceae bacterium UBA3961 | reverse complement strand
GAACAATGCAAACGACCCTGTAGGGGTCGTACATCAGTAGCACCAACAATCAATTTTCAGTGCATTCGACCCTGTAGGGGTCGCACATTGACAAAAACACCATTCGCGCGTTGAAACAACCGACCCTGGAAGGGTCGCATATTCGTAGCAGAAAAAGCAATGAAAGAGCAACCCGACCCCGGAGGGGTCGCATGTTAGTAGCACCAATAAACCACAGCAACCCTAACAAACAAATTACAGATCCACTGCATGATCCGCCTTTCCATCTTCACCTGCCCACAGTTTCTTTGAAGTCCATGCCTGTGCCGGTGCGCTCCAAAACAAATCCGTTTCAGGTAACCCTAATGGAAGAAAAACTTCGCTACATATATACAGACTGCCTGTTGTTATATAGAAATCAGCCAACCCCGGCTGAAAACCACTTACCCCAATTCGCAACCATCCCTTAGCATCATAAGAACCAGCAACACCCAATGTCTTCCCAATTGTAGCCGTTAATGCACAACGAACTTGCGCCGGATGAAGCGAGGCAGGCAGTTTCTTCATCACACTCATAAAGGCCAAATGATAAAAAACACCCGTTCTATATGTAATGGATCTACCAATAATCGGATAGGTTCCATCTGCATTGATAGAACGTTCTTGCAATTCTGCATACCGCGCCGCCGCCTTTTCCATCTTAGGAAGAAAAGATTCATATCGCTTACTCAAATTCATAACTTCCTTTACAATAGTAATTAGGAAAGGATGAATCACGATACTATTATAATAATCCATATGAAATAACATGCCATCACTGTACAACCCATCACCTACATACCAATGATTGGAGAATTCCTTCACAGCAAAATCGATGCGCGTTAAATCGTATTCATATCCATATTTCAGAAAAAAAGTTTCGATCATGGCAGAGAATAACAACCAATTGCTATAAGAAGGTGTAGTGGCTCTGGTGGTGCGAAAACAATTGACAACCTTGGTTTTCACTGAAGAATCCAATGCCATCCAAATTTTGGGTGCCCGAATGAATCCCAAGGCTAAAAATGCCGCATCTACTAAAGGTTGTCCCTGACCCCAATACAAATAATCCTTCGCTTTGGGATCAACAGCATTGGCAACAGCCTTCGTGCTCCATTCAAAATACTTGTTTCGGAGCAATTGCTCTTCGGTGCTTCCACCTTCTCCATTTACCCAAGGTGCAATACCGGAAAATGTTCTTCCAAAAGCTTCCAGATAGGCTACTTTCAATCGGTGTTCTTTGTTATCTATATTAGGAGCCAATTCTACAGCCATCGATTCTTTTAGCCGATCGGCCGCCAACTGCTCCATCACCGGTCTTGCCATTTTGTCCATTTGTTGCAACCAATACACACGGTCGCTTTTTCCGGATTGCGCCATTAAAGAGCCAATATTGAAAATCAAAAAAGCAATTAGGAGCTGTTTCATTTGCTTAGTATTTCGGAATGAAGGTGTTTAGAGAAGATACAATAGTACTGATTTTCAGACTGATAGTCGGTATGAATTTCAATGTAAAGTACTCCAACATAAGCACTAAATCTCCAGTTGCTTACTTAACTATCTTTTACTGCAGCGGCGCAGCGATCGCAACAACTACGCAGCGCTGGCCATCTTCCTTTATTTCCTCGCTTCCCGGCTGTTTCATTATTAATTATTAATTCTTAATTATTAATTCTTTATTCTTTCTCCCTTAGTTTTGCGCCTCAATCGCTTCTATGATACTCAATAACGCAACCATTGCTCAACATACCCTGCATCAAATTGGCAATAAATCAATTGAAGGAAGATTTGCTCCCTCAAAAGAACTGACAGACCTATCGGATGACCTGAAAGAAAAACTGACCCCTTTCTATTTGAATAAGTTTTTCACCATCCCCGATCGTTACAAATTCTCACACGTTACCTCTCTTCAATACAATGAAGTGTATAACCATGTGAGTGCTATTTTTGAGAATCCGGAAAATTTTGTTGAAGAATCGAAAAACATCGCCACTCATCTTTATGAAAAATCAATACACCCTAACATCAAAGCAGGCGAGTTTCATGTAGTTCGATTTGAAAACATTGAATACAACGATCAAATTATCGATGCCATTGGATTGTATAAAACAGAAGACAAATCGGGCTATTTAGAAGTATTGGAGAAATCAAAATCCTTCGGATTAAATTACAAAGAAGGTATCGACATCAACAAATTCGACAAGGGCTGCCTGATCTTCAATTATGGAAAAGAAAATGGGTATGAACTTGTGGTAATCGACAAACAAAGCAAAGGAGAAGAAACCAAATATTGGATGGACGAATTTCTGACCGTTGTTTTGATCAGTACCGAGTTTACCCAAACAAACGAAATTCTTTCCATCACTAAAAACTATATCACCAAACAACTGGCCGATGAATTTGATGTATCCAAGACCGACAAAATTGACTTACTGAACCGTTCCATCGAATACTTCAAAACACATCAAAGTTTCGATAAAAATGAATTTGAAGAAGAAGTATTCCACTTCCCTGAAATGATCAGTTCCTTTCGAAATTTCGATCAACAATACCGAACAGAAAACGAAGTTGAAATTGGGGATCAGTTCGACATCTCCCCGATCGCCGTAAAAAAACAAGCCCGCGTTTTTAAAAGCGTTTTAAAGCTCGATCGCAATTTTCACATTTATATTCATGGCGACAAAACCCTCATCGAACGAGGCATTGAAGCCGATGGACGTAAATACTATAAGATCTATTTTGAGAATGAACTGTAAAAAATAGTTATTGAGTTTTTAAGTTGTGAGTTGTAAGTTTTTGTGTTTTAACAGCTTTGATGTATGAAATACACGAGAGTTGAAATTGTATCAATCAATTCAATCAAAAAAAACCAAGCATCTTACAAAACCTATTCACAATTACTTACCCAATCCTGCCCTATACTTATTGTACAACATCTTTGAAACAAGCACTGCATCGCCACTTACTTCTGTTACGTAATCTCTTCTTGTGTTCACCCAATTCCATTCCCAATCTTTGATCTTCGCCACAAAAGCAGCTTGGTCTAAAACAGCATCCGTACTAAGATTCGAATTTAACTGAGCAATGTATTGTTCCCAACGAGGTTTGTAAAAATCTTTTAGCAATCCATTCCACTGGCGACAAGCATATTCATTCAAAGGACAATTCTTATCGCCCCATAAGGTGATCAAATCCTTCGCATTGAACTCATACAAGGCTTTTTCAGATTCATCTAATCCCCAAGCACGCGCGTTCTTCACCCAAGAGCCTAATAAAAATTCTTTGCGTGTTCCCAGAAGCTTGTCCATATCATCGATCAATTCCAAAAATCTTCTGCTATATTCATTAAAGGAGAAGCGATCGCCTTTCTTATAGGCAACTGCAAATTTTTGTTGTAGCGTAAGGGCATGATTGGCCAATACCTGACGGGTAACATCTACTAAGTCATATCGAAATCCATCGCTCGACTTACAAGCCGTTGATGCTTTGATCAGCGCATCCCAAGCCGGCCATAAATCGGATTCAATGTAGTTCAATTTGGTCTTGGTCCAACGTGTTAAAGAATCGAGTGTGGGTCTTGCTTGCAGTATAGACTCTGCGCCATCTCTAATATATTTATCCTTCGGTACCGTATAAATGGTTTCTTTAAGGATCTGCCATGCTTTCTGAGCGTCCTTATTCTCCACTCCATACCTATTTCGCACGTATTTGGGCAACCAATCCTTTAAATCTATTGGTTGATCATTCCAACTATGGTGCATCATCAATTCATAGATCACCGGATTGGTTTCAATTGCCTCCATCGTTAAACCAATGCCGCTCATATTCCCATTCAAAGGACTATTCCAGGCATTGGCCGGCTCGGCCGCAACGGTTTCCATTCTTCCAAACAAATTGGTATTGCCTCCAAAATTGTTCAACATGTTCCAAATCCATGGCTTACCATAAAAAGCATTGGTTCTTTTCCAAACCGGCTCAATTTCAGTTGCCAAATCAAGAATGATCATTTTATCATTGGGTACCGCTTTCAACAAAGCTTCCGTTTGAGGGTCTTTCCAAAACTTACGATCGGTAAAAAACAACCATCCTTGCATCACCCAAACGGCATCCGGATCAGCATTGTGCATGCCTTCGTACACTTTAGCACTTAGCTGACTTAAAAACTCCGGCGCATCAGAAGCGGGTTCGTTTTCATTGAAAGTATCAGCAGAATACAAATGATCGGTTCCCAATAGCTCAGTCTGCTTTCTCAAAAACTTCTCCCCAATGATCGCAAACAATGAGTCATTGGCATCCAAAATATAAGTATCAGCGAATCCATTGGTCCAGTTGCTCGATTTCAACTTTGCATTCGGAAACTTTTTCTTAAAGGCCAAAGGCACATGCCCGGTAAAGGCGGGAAGCACCGGCTTCATTCCTAAGCTACGCTGACGCGCCACAATTTTTTTCTGCAATTCAAAATGCGATTTCATCCAGGTCAATGGCAGAGGACCACCCCAGCCATCGATATTTCCCATCCAAAACCATGAAAAATAAGAAGGCCCACAGAAAAACCCTTTCAAGTCTTCATCTGAAAATCCAAGCTCCTTGTAAACTAAATACCATGTGTATTCTTCACCGGTAATTGCCAGTGGCATATTGATGCCATGCAAAGCCATCCAATCAATTTCCTGCTCCCAACGTTTCCAATCCCACCAAGCCATGCTGTAATTGAACGTGCAATAGTTAAAATCGTAGCGGTATTTATAGGGCGACTTCTTCACCACTTTTGTACCAGGCTTGGGCAATAGCTTCGGCAGCTTCAGGTTCACGCCATTCCATGTGATCTGTGCATGACAGTATTCATTCAAATAATAATAGAGGGCAGAAGCAATGGATACACCATTGTTCCCCTTAAGTAAAATCTTTCCATTTGAACTGCTAATTTCAAACCCATCGCCATCAGCACCATTCGTTTGTTCGATCACAAATTGATTGGCTTGTGCCGGTATTATCCTTTGTAAAAGCGCTTTCGATTCATCAACAACCGACTGCGACATCAACGCATTCACAGAAAACAAAAAAGCAGTAAAGGTTAATAGTCTTTTCATCGCATTACCAAAATATAGTGTACAAAGCAGCCAGAATGCCGCAAATAATAATTGAACTAATTACAAAAGCTGTATTCACTTTGAAATAAGAAGTCTCTACCACAATCTGATTGTTCTCCCCCTTCTGAGCCGGCTTCACTAAACTGGAAACAATCATCAACAAGGCCACTGCAAAAAAAGTAATGGTCATACGATCAAGGAAAGGATAATCGGGGAAAGCGCCGCCTGTCCACTTCGGCAAAAATTTCAACACTGTTGAAATCGGAATCGTGAGTACTGCACCCAATAAAGCGGCTTGTGCGGTGGTTCGTTTCCAGAACATACCCAATAAGAATATCGCCAATACACCCGGTGAGAAAAACCCTACGTATTCTTGAATGAATTGATAGGCCTGATCCAATGATTTCAAAGCCGGAGCAATAATGGCAGCAATCAACATTGAAATGATCACGGTCCATCTCCCCACTTTCACTACTTTATCGTTGCTGGCATCTTTATTGAAATACTTTTTATAGATATCAAGCGAAAAGATGGTTGAAATACTATTCGCCTTACCTGCCAAAGAAGCTACAATAGCCGCCGTTAGCGCCGCAAAAGCGACTCCTTTCAAACCGGGAGGTAATAAGTTCATCAAAGTAGGATATGCATGATCGGGTTTGATGGTACCGTCTGTACTCATTTCAGCCGCAAACATGCCATTCTTATGGAGTACATACATGGTAATTCCGGGCAGCACCGCAATAACGGGAATGAGTAACTTCAAATAGGCCGCAAACATGATACCATTGCGTGCTGTTTTCATATCCGCTCCTAAAGCACGTTGCACGATGTACTGATTGCACCCCCAATAGGCTAGATTATTAATCAACATACCACCAATCAATACCGACAAGCCCGGAAGCTCCGGATAATGTGGACTCGATTTATCCAAGATCATGTGAAAATGATCCGGCGCTTCTTTTCTCAAAATTCCCAAAGCTTTCCAAATATCACCGTGGTATCCAAACTTATCAGCTAACAATGTTAAAGCGAGGTAGGTAGTGATCAATCCACCAATGATCAATACAATCACTTGAATAACGTCGGTATATCCAATCACTTTCATCCCTCCCAGCGTCACCAAAACCGAGAATAAACTCAACCCAACAATAGCCGCTTCAAACGAGATGGTTGAAATGGAAGAAATGGCCAATGCACCCAAGTACACAATAGAGGTTAAATTCACCAGCACATACACCAACAGCCAAAACACCGCCATCACCGAACTCACTTTGTCACTATACCGCTGCGCCAAAAATTGAGGCATGGTGTATACCTTGTTCTTTAAATATATCGGAATGATAAAAACCGCTACTACAATCAAAGTAGCTGCCGACATCCATTCGTAGGTAGAGATCGCCAAGCCAATGGCAAAACCGGATCCACTCATACCAATAAAATGTTCAGCAGAAATATTGGATGCAATCAAAGAAGCACCAATGGCCCACCAAGTGAGAGAACCTTCGGCTAAAAAAAACTCTTTGGCTGAATCGCCCTTTGTTTTTTTCTTTTTGTAGATATAATAGCCATAGGCCGTGATCGCGATAAAATAAATGAGAAAGACCACATAGTCTTCCCAGCTTAGCTTCTTCATACAACAAATAGTTTAGGTCGTTAGAGTTTCAAAAATATCTTCTTCTTCCAAAGAAAATAAAGCAATCCGAGTTGAATCAAACACACGCCGATCCAGAGAAAAGCTGCTTGCCAGATTTCCGGCAGTTTCTTCACCAAGCCCCCGAATAGAAATTCAGCACTTGACAAGAAATTCACCATTCCATGAGCCGCGATATAAATGAGTATCGAGTTCATTCCTATCCAAACAAAGGGAACACTCCATACTTGAATTTTCTTCACATCAATAACAAAGTAAAAGATAGCCAATAAAACAACACTCCAACCACCTGCCACACAAACAAAAGAGGAAGTCCACAGAATTTTATTCACAGGAAAAGCAAAGGACCAAACTTCGCCAATACCCAACAGGAGCAAGCCTGCTCCTAACAGGCCAATCGCCTTCTTAGTGCCACTAAGTTCCTGCTCCGACTTTCTCAACCACTCTCCGGCGAATACCCCTAACAGGCAGCTTACCACAGCCGGCAAGGTCGATAAAAGTCCTTCCGGATCGTATACCGTGCGGTGCAGCTTTCCGGGTAAGAACATTCGATCCAAATAAGCCACCCAATTCCTTTCAGGAGTGAGCGTAGCTTCCGGTGCACCGGGAACTGGTATTGATACCAAAAACACCCAATAGCCCATCAATATTCCCAGTACCCATGCGATCCTCCATCGAAAGGATGCGTTCAAATAAATAAGGGTAGCAAAAAAACAACTCAGCCCAATTCGTCCTAACACACTCGCAAATCGAGTGGCATGGTAGCCCTTCAATTGCAAGGCCCCATTCACCACCATTCCTAACAAAATCAAGAGAACGGTTCTTCGAACCAGTGCTTTGTAAACGGCTGATTTATCCCATGCGCCTCCCTCTTTTAGTTTCGACCCAAATGAAAAAGGCATGCTTACACCTGCAATGAAAATGAAAAGAGGGAAAATCAAATCATAAAACGTAAATCCATTCCAAGGCGAGTGATGCAATTGATTACTGATTTGCACCAACAATCGCTCCCAAAAACCCAATCGTTCATCGATGGCAATTTGCCAGTTTTCGGTATTTCTTGTGAGTGCATACGTCTCCTTAATAGCATCGGCCAAACCATGGAAAATGCCTTCCCCACTGATGATCCAAAACATATCAAAGCCTCGCAATGCATCCAAGGATTGCAAGCGCGCAGCTTTTGTTGTTGGTTGTGTGATGGGAAGAACCTGAGCCAATTGCTATTTCTTGTTTATTTGAATAGATGAAATCACTTTACCTGAATCAGTAACGGTTTGCACGGTCACCACCCCCAACTGAATGGAAAAGACCATAAATCCATAGGCAGAAGCAGCCATTTGAACCATATCGGTTGCATGAACAGCGGTAGATTCAGAAGCAGCGCCACTGATAAAATGATGCGTCGCTGCTTGTGATTCGTGCAAGTATTGCAAGCTGTGTTCATGTCCTGCGATATAAAGATCTACTCCATAAGTATCAAAAATCGGTTTCAAACTTGCTCTGATCGATTTGGTATCGTATCCATTTTCTCTTCCCCCCGCAGAATACATCGGATGATGCCCCACCACAATTTTCCATTTGATATTGGGAGAAGAATTACTCAATTGCTTTTTGATCCATTTAATTTGCGCTGCACTGTCTTGTGTTTTCACATTGGGACCGTACTCCTTGTTCTTATAAAACTCCGCAATCAACGGATTGGTATCAATAAACACCATCAGCACTTGTTGTGTAGTATCATCGTTGATTGAAAAGAGTTTGGAATAATAGCGGCTTTCCATCTTCCATCTTCTGCTGATTTTTGAATAGGCAACCTGTGCGCCGGGATTACTCTTATAATCGTGATTACCCAGAACAGGATACCAATCCCATTGAAAGATAAAATCGCTGTAGATATTTTCTAAGGAATAATGCCACAAAGGATCGTGCTCACTAGCCACTCCACTAGGGTAGAAATTATCGCCGGTTACTGCATAAAAAGCCGGACGAATTTGTTCCGCCACTTTGCTCATGGTTTGAGCTACAGGTATCTGATGATCAGCGCCGTTTCGTCCCCAATCTCCAAACGCAAGAAAATTCAAGGCTTTATCAATACGCTTTGGAACCGTATCAGCAGGTGCCTGTTGATTCTTTCCAAACAAAACAGTTTGCGCTCCAAGAATTTGGGTAAACAAAAGCGCCATTAACAGCAATAAAAAACGGCCATTCATTCAATCTAAGTTTAAAGAGCAAGGCCCTACGAGAGGGCCTTGCGTAACTAATCAATCCATTATGCCTGATAAGTATTCATCAATTAATATCCAGGATTCTGCACCAATGCAGGATTCACAGAAAGTGCACTTTGCGGAATTGGGAAAATTCTACGATACGTATCTTTATTGGTTTTGTAACCCCAAGAACCTTCGAATTTACCGAAACGGATCATGTCGTTTCTGCGCCATGCTTCCCAAGCCAACTCACGACCACGCTCTTTGTACAAATCTTCCAAGGTAACAGAAGCCCAAGGAGCGCTGGTAGAACGGTTTGCACGAACACTGTTTACCAAGCTCAACGCTGTTGCACCACCGGTAGCAGTTCCGCCTCTTAAAATAGCTTCTGCTTTTGTAAGAACGATATCAGAATAACGGAAGATAGGATAGTCATTGTTTTGGTTTCTACTTGCAGAAGTTGCATCGGGATAGAACTTAATATTGCGGTATCCCATAGTCCATGCAATTTCATCATTACCCACGTCGAAACCATTGGTAACTCCGTTGTAAGGATCTTGACCGTTTGCAATGTCTTGTCTCAAAACAATGTTTGGTTTCAAATCCAATTGGAAGGTATACGCACCACCGGGTGTTGGACCACTGTAGTATTGATCGTATCCTTTATTGGTTGTAGTAATGGTAATGGGAGTAACGCCATCTGGTCTGAATTGCAAACCTGTTAACCATTGCTTGTTTCTGATATCATTGGGATCATCAAAAATAGCATAGAATTCTGGTAAGGTACTGGCAGGTCCACCTGGTGTATACGGAAGATTAAAGAAGTTGAAACCTGCGCCGGTAGCCACTCTACCCATTGAACGTGGCACATCGTAGCGAGCCGGATAAGAGGCTGAACGACCATACCAACCCACTCCTGTTGCATCATAGGGAACAGCAAAAATAAATTCATCTTTACTTCCTACTGCTGTAGGTCCATTGGTAGGATAGAACGCTTGCAAGTATTCTGAGCGATTGGCTACTTTGAATTTACCTGAATTGATGATCGCATCACAAGCAGCAATACAATCATTGGTTCTGGCTGTACCGGTATACACTTCCGCATTCAAGTACATTTTAGCTAATAATGCATAGGCACCCCATTGAGTAAATCTTCCGTAAGTAGCCGTATTTACGTCCGTACTTAAGTCAGGTAATACACTCTTCACATCACGCTCAATGAAAGCAAAGATCTGAGCTCTTGGAACATTCGGGCGCGTTCTGAAATCACCATATACAGTATCCAAAGGAACATTTCCATAGTTGTCCATCAACATAAAGAAGGAATAGTCGCGAACCAATTTCAATTCAGCAATTTTCATTCTTTTGTTGGCACCTTCAGGCATGGTAGTTTGTAAGATGGAGATCGCTTGGTTAGCAGAGCTCACAATTACCGACATCCATCCCCAGTTACCGTTTACATAACCATTGTCTTTGGTCCATGTATGATAGTGCATTTGCATGTTCTGCGCACCATCGAACCAGTTACCACCGTGAGCGGTCATGATGCCCTCATCGGTACTAAAGCGTTGTTGAAACGCATATTCTTGAACCATGTATCCATTCAACGCAACATAAGGCGTTAACTCCGTTTGGATGAATCCCAAAGAATCGGATGGGAATACAGATGGAGTCACCTGCGTTGTGATGGGCACATCCAATTTATGACAGCCAATGAACACATTTGCTGTAATAAAAAGTACTGCTAGTCTATTAAATATCTTTTTCATTATAAGTTATTTTATTCTAGATTAAAAACTAACGTTTACACCTAACATCACAGTTCTAGTTTTTGGATAGAAGTTGTTATAATCGATACCTGGAGCAATTCCTCCTTGGTTAACTTCTGGATCCACACCTGTGAACTTAGTGATAACAAACAAGTTGTTTCCGGTTAAGTATACACGTAATGATTTAATATAGTTGCCCATTTTACCAAAATTGTAAGCCAATGTTGCGTTATCAAAACGAACATAGTTACCACTTTCAATGAAACGATCTGAATAAGTATACGCAATCACATCTGTAGCAGTTTCATTTGCAGCAGAGCTTAAGATATTCGTACTCATGGCAGTTGATGGACGGAACAAGTCTGCTTTTGTTGCATTCATAATCTTGTTACCAAACACACCACGAATCATGATATTCAAATCCCACTTCTTATAACGCAGTGTATTTGCGAAGCCAACCAGCAATTTAGGTTGCGCACTTCCTAAGTAGAAATAATCTGTTCCGTTCTGAGGAGACGTCGTCAACGTTCCATCTCTTCTATACCACTGAGATATGCCTTGATCATTTTTACCCGCATATTTGAAGGTAAAGAACTGACCTAAAGGATAGCCTTCTTTCAACAATTGAATTGAGCGACCCGATTGGCCACCACCTTCAGGGAAACCAACTCTTACAGAGTCACCACCGATGAAGATTGGGTTGGTCAATTTGTCGATGGTATTCTTGTTGCTAGCCAAACCAAGGTTGGTTGTCCAAGAGAAATCTTTCTTATCAATGATTGTTCCGCTGATATTCAATTCAATACCTCTGTTGGTCATTGCACCACCGTTTGCAGTGATACCGCCGTTAGGCAACAACATGGGGTCAGCAGCATAACCAATGATCATGTCTGTAGTTTTCTTCTCATACAAATCAATAGCAACATTGATTTTCTTTTTGAAGATGGAGAAGTCAACTCCAATATTGCTCATCGCTGTTTTTTCCCATTTCAAGTAAGGGTTCGCTGTTTGAGCAGCACCAATGGCGCTAACAGTAGAACCATTATAGTAGTAGTTTCCTCTACCGGCCAATAAGAACTGCGCAGTGTATGGGTTGAAACCGGCAGCATTACCTGTTACCCCATAACTCACTCTTAATTTCAAATCAGTGATCGCATTTTGTTTGGCTAAGAAATTCTCTTCACCAATTCTCCATGCAGCACCTACTGAAGGGAAATAACCCCATCTGTTCGCAGATCCGAACATGGAACCACCATCGTGACGAAGAGAAGCTTGTAACAAGTATTTCTCTTTGTAGTTATACTTCACACGAGCGAAATCAGAGATCAAGCGAGTGCGTTGGTACACACCATCGCCACTGAAAAATAAACCTGAACCGTAGGTTGTAGGATTACTCAAAGCAAGGTTATTGTACAAAATATTGTCTACAGGGAAATTGCTGGTAGTAGCAGAGAAGCCATTACCAAGAATATTGTCCTGCCAAGAATAACCAACTACGGCATTCACAGAATGGTCGCCGAAACGCTTGTCCCAAGTGAAGAAGGTTTCCAACACCTTTCTGGTGTCTTCATAAGAACTTCTAGTTGCTTGTCCGTTCTTACCGAATGTTTGCAAACCATGACCTCCATAGCCGGGATCAGGGTTGTCGTACATTGCATTGTAATTGGTTGTAAAATATTTATCCAAATAAGAACCAAACAGGCGACTTGTTTTTTGATAAGAAACAATCAAATCATACGTGATACCGAAAGGTAATTTCACTTGTGCGGTAGCGCTTCCAATCAACAAGTTCGACTTGGTTTGCATGGTAGCATGATTCAACATAGAAACCGGATTGTAATAATTCGATTTCACAAAATTCTCGAAATAGCTGCCATCAGCATTCTTCACAGGGTTTACCGGTAAATACAAGGCAGACTGGAGAATGATGGTATTCAAATAAGGAACATCATCGTTTGTACTGATAGAGTTGGTAACATTGAAACCAAACTTCAGTTTATCGTTCAAGGCAGACTGTTCAATTCCCAATTTCGCAATTACGCGCTCTAGTTGAGTTTTTTGAATGATACCTTCTTTTTTGAAATAGTTCAAACTAGCAAGATACGTACTGTGTTCACCGCCACCACTCACAGCAATATTGTGG
>DGDD01000141.1:26710-27078 GCA_002385265.1 Chitinophagaceae bacterium UBA3961 | reverse complement strand
CTTTTCGAATGAAAATTGTTTTACCACCGTCGGTTTTAATAAAATAAGCAACGAATTGAGTACCGGCAATGAGTGCAACAATGAAGAGAATGGGGACGAATTTTCGTGTATAGGTTTGACCCGGTGAGAGTTTGAAGAACCCGTAGAGATAATAGATCATGGCGACTAGGAAGGTGAAATTGAGGGCGATTTTTACGAGTCCCCAGTTGAGGTTCACCCCGTTTCGTTCAGAGAACAGGATGCCGATATATGCGAAAAATAAAAGAGATAGGACAAGCAAAGACTTTTTTGACATATGATGTATTAATTGGGGTAAAGATACAAGGATGTTAGCGATGAGGATGCGCGGGGGAACAGCCGTAACGCAA
>DGDD01000141.1:0-26398 GCA_002385265.1 Chitinophagaceae bacterium UBA3961 | reverse complement strand
GCGGGGGAACAGCCGTAACGCAAAGGTTTGGTGGTTGAAGGTTGGAGAGGTTGTGGGTAGTTAAGTTTTTGGCATAACGAAATTCGAAGAGTTTTCTACTTAAGAGCGCAAAGCCGCTGCGCGGGGGAACAGCCGGAACGCAAAGGTTTGGTGGTTGAAGGTTGGAGCGGCTGAGGTTAATTAAGTTTTTGGCAGTTTGATTTTCGAAGAGTCAAATATTTGAGAAATGAGTGCGCGAAGAATTCAAAGATTTTTTTAACCGCGGCGACGCAGCGATGACGCAGCGTAAAATCCTTACTTCCGCCGAAGGCGGAATAATACCTACTCAAGCTGACTGCCAACCGCGCTGGCCGAAGGCCTCCTTCCAGCGAAGCCCAACTGAATACAGACGGCTGCACTCGAGATATCTAAAACTTTGCGTTTAAATGTATTCAGATCCCGCGAAGCGGGAACAGCCGGAACGCAAAGGTTTGGTGGTTGAAGGTTGGAGAGGTTGTGGGTAGTTAAGTTTTTGACATAACGAAATTCGAAGAGTCTTTTACTTAAGTGCGCAAAGGCCGCTGCGCGAGGAGCAGCCGGAACGCAAAGAATTGGTGGTTGGAGGTTGGAGAGGCTGAGGGTAGTTAAGTTTTTGGCAGACTGAAATTCGAAGAGTCTTCTACTTAAGGGCGCAAAGGCCGCTGCGCGAGGAGCAGCCGGAACGCAAAGGTTTGGTGGTTGAAGGTTGGAGAGGCTGAGGGTAGTTAAGTTTTTGGCAGACTGAAATTCGAAGAGTCTTCTACTTAAGGGCGCAAAGCCGCTGCGCGGGGAACAGCCGTAACGCAAAGAATTCGTAAAGTTCTCATACGCATCATTTTTTTAAATCAACATATTTTTAAACTATGATAGTCCCAAATGGGATATCAATGTTGGCACAAGCTGACGCTTGCGCCAACACTGTAGTTGAATTCAAAGGCAAGCTTACGCTTGAATAAAGCTTCGCGAGCTTACGCTCTCTCCGCTCTCGAAACAGACTACATACTCCTTTCTATTTCTCAATCATCCGTGTTCTTTTATTCAATTAACTAATTTTCAAACCATCAAGTTCACCAATTAGCGTTATCGCTCTTCTTTCCAGTATTCATCTAACATATCGGCGTGTTAACAGATGCATCCGAGCAGATTGGGTAAGATTGGAAGTTGTTAAACCAAAACTGGATTGAGTTGTTTTAAGGCTGAACTAAAAACTATCATATGAAAAAAGTGATCTTTTTTATGATTGCTGCACTGCTGTTTGGAGCGAAAGAGACCAGTGCACAAGCCGACAAAATTATTGGCACGTATTGGAGTCCTCAAAAAGATGGCAAAGTTGAGATATTCAAACAAGGTAATAAGTACTACGGAAAAATCATTTGGAGTTCCAACCCGAGAAAAGATGCCAAAAACCCCAAACCCGAATTGCGATCAAGGGAAATTGTAGGTATGACTTTCTTGACTGATTTCAAATTTGACGACGACGAGTATATTGATGGAGAAATCTATGATCCCAAGTCCGGTAAAACTTATAGCTGCAAAATGTGGTTGGAAGGATCTTACTTACATGTGAAAGGCTATATCGGTATTAGCTTGTTGGGTAGAACTGAAAAATTTGAACGTATTAATTAATAGATTCGTTCTTGTTGGCTAAATAAAAAGAAAGGCGCTGCGGATGCAGCGCCTTTGTAATTTTATATATTCTACTAGAATTACATTTTCTTGGCGTCTTCCATAAATTTCGCCAACCCGATGTCGGTCAAAGGATGTTTTAACAATCCCAAGATTGAATCGAGCGGACAAGTGCATACATCAGCACCGGCTTGAGCACATTTCACAATATGAAGAGCGTTGCGGATAGAAGCCGCTAATATCTCAGTTTTAAAACCTTGGATGGTATAGATCTGAGCAATTTCTTCGATCAATTGGATACCGTCCCAACTGCTATCGTCGATACGACCGATAAAGGGAGAAACATAGGTTGCGCCTGCTTTTGCAGCTAAAATAGCTTGACCGGCAGAGAATACCAAGGTGCAATTGGTTTTGATACCATTCTCAGAGAACCATTTCAGCGCTTTGATACCATCTTTGATCATAGGCACTTTCACTACGATGTTCGGATGGATGGCTGCGAATTTTTTACCTTCTTCAATCATGCCTGCAAAGTCGGTTGACAATACTTCTGCACTTACATCTCCATCTACTAATTCGCAGATAGTTTCATAATGTTTTAAAATGGCTGCTTCGCCTTTAATGCCCTCTTTGGCCATTAATGATGGGTTGGTTGTAACACCGTCGAGGATGCCTAATTCATTGGCTTCCTTAATTTGAGCCAAATTGGCTGTATCAATAAAAAATTTCATTTGATATGATATTTGAATGATTGCGATATAAAAAACAAAAGCCAAATTGAAAAAAGGTTCTTCCAAATTGGCTCTCGAGAATTTCTTTAAAAATGGCAGGCTACTCACATCGCACCGCTACAACCGCCTATCCTTGCTGCCTTCCGACCCTGGGGAGGTTCGGCAGGAGCTGGTCGTGTAAGACCTGCCGCCGCAAATATAGGACAAAAAACATTGGCAGCGGGCAGATTTATCGATCTTTCTAAAAAGCCTTTATCGGAGGGTTTTATTGGTCATGGAATTCACCTTTGAAACACCCACCAATTCATCGTGTCGCCCCCCTAAAGCCTTGTAGTATACCAGGATGGTGTATTCGTCCTCCGATTCCCAATAATTGCCTTCGGTTTGTTGGAAATCAGGCAGTTGTTTGGGACCTGGCTGCGTTCCTTGGTCGATGGTTACATAGGCGTAGTCATAATAACCTTGTTTCAGAAACAAGCTGGTTTCGTACAAACCCTTCTCAGCATTGAATACGAGTTTAGTTTTGCTATTGTATTCATAGTTGGTAAAGCGACCTACGATGTACACGTCTTTACCACGGATGGGCTGGCCGCCGGCCGGAGCAAAAGCGAAGTGAACAGTGGCATAATCGCCCTGCCAATAAGGATTCAAGCCTTCTGTGTTTTGAATATAGTAAGCGCCATTGGCATCTCGGAAGAAATTCACTCGAAGATTCGATCTGTCTGCATCGGGTTTCACAAAAATTTCTGTCGAAGTTTTGGTGTAGATGGCATTCAAGACCCGATCACTTTGCAATCGAAAACTTCTCAGATCAAGCCAGCGCCATTCTTTACCGGCCGGAAAAACCGCATCTGCTTCGCAATCAAAATCCATTATGTTACGATTGAAAAAAGTAGGTCGAACATGGGTAATGGCATTGTCCCAGCGATCATTCTGTAAAATCATCACTTTGGTTTGTTGCAAATAGTTCATCAAATTCAACTGTTCGCTGAAATTCACTCTGAATTGAACTTTATGGTGGGTGCGAATGATTTGAGAATTGAAGGGTTGAACTATGGCCGCTGAGATGGAGGCTTTGTCATCAACCACCAGAAATCGTTTGGTAAAAAGCAGTTTTGAAGTATCTCCGTCTTTAAAAACTTTGAGAATATAGTTGCCGGAACGGGAAGGAATGGAGTTACGATCGGGAAGTACGGCTTGATAGTGCACATATTTTGTAAAGGCAACGGATGAAACTCGGTAGGTAGTTAATCGGGTTTGGGAATATCCTTTGATAAAATCAAATTGACTCAGCATGGCTGGTGTCCAATCGGCATTGCACAATTGATAGGTATAATAATAGCTTTTAACGGAAGGGTCCAGATCGTCGAAATGAAGTTCCATTTGTTCTAGGGCATTCAAACGAATGAGAGGATAGGCCAATTGGTTGCCATTTTGAAAAAGTTGCACGGTGGCAATATTCGGTGCCACCACCATTTCAGGAATTTGTGCCTTTACCTGCAAAATGAAGAGGGCCAATAGGATGCTGAAACAATGCTTCATGAACTAAAAATACGTTATTTGAATAGGTTGGAACCCTTAAAAAATACGGCAGATTGAAAGGTACCCACTATTTTTGACAAACGAAAACCATGCCGATTGAATATAGCAGCGTTCATTGCCCGAAGGGTAGCATTTAGCGGTCAGAAAAGTTTCTCCCGATTCATCGTACGATTGTCGGTTGCAGCTACCATTATTAGTGTGGCTGTAATGATCGTAACCCTTGCATTTGCCGGTGGTTTTCAACAAACTATCAGCAATAAAGTATTCAGTTTTTTCGGCCATGTGCGAGTAATCAATTACAATAGCACGCAACAGGTAGCCATTGCCGAAGAATTACCGGTCCGAAAAAGCGATTCCGTTCTGAATTTGCCCAAAATGGTGCCTGGAATCAAAAAGGTGCAAGCTTACGCCACAAAAAACGCCATATTAAAGACTACAGAAACAATTGAAGGTGTGCTTTTTAAAGGGGTAGAAAAAAACTATGGCTTTGATAACTTAAAGAACTTTCTGGTTGAAGGAAGATGGATCAATTTTGATGATAGCAGCTATAATAAAGAAATCAATCTTTCTGCTTCCATGGCAAAGCAACTGAATTTGAAGGTGAAGGACCAAGTAATGATTTTCTTTATTCAACCCAACGGAGCACCACCTAGACCACGGAAACTTACGGTAGTGGGTATCTTCAAAACCGGTATTGAAGAGTACGACAAGCTTTTTGCGCTGGGCGATTTGCGCTTGATACAACGATTGAATGACTGGACACCCGAACAAATTGGCGGATATGAGTTGATTTTAGATCAACCTAATGATATGGACCGCGTTAGTTACGACATTGTACCCTATCTTCCTTTTGACGTTACGTCCCAAACGATCAAAGAGTCGTTCCCTTCTATTTTTGATTGGCTGCAGTTACAAGACCAAACCATTTACATTGTGATGGCTATTATGATGGTGATTGCAACTCTTAATTTAATTACTTGTTTACTGATCCTCGTATTGGAAAGGACCCGAATGATTGGCTTGTTGAAAGCGCTGGGAAGTCCGAATGGCACTGTTCAACGGATATTTTTATATCAGGGTAGTATCATTTCAGGAGTAGGCATATTGGGTGGGTTGCTATTGGGACTTCTTATGTGTTGGCTTCAATATCAGTATGGATTTATCACTTTGTCTGAAGACACATATTATATCTCCAAAGCTGCTGTTTACCTGGTTTGGTGGCAGGTTGCATTAGTGGTATTGGCCACTTTTGTAGTGTGCTTTTTGATTCTTCTTATTCCTTCCGCAATTGTAAAAACGGTACAACCGATTCGGGCGATTCAGTTCAGGTAAGGTGCGATAATAGAATGCCGGTGGCTACCGCAGCATTCAAAGATTCTGCTCCACCCTTGGCCGGGATGGTTATTTTGACAACTTTATCAGTGATTAGATTAGCGTCAATTCCTTTGGATTCATTACCTATAATCAAAGCTCCTTTTTCAGGTTTTTGGATTGATTGCAAGGGGCTGCCGTTTAGGTGAGCGGCCAATATGGGTCGATCTTTGATTTGATCGATATAAGACTCAAGCGGGGTATAAATGATTCGAACTCTCGATAAGCTGCCCATGGTAGCTTGTACTACTTTAGGGTTCAAATAATCGGCTGTTTGGGGGCTTGCAACGATATCGGTGATTCCGAACCAGTCGGCTGTTCTAATGATTGTTCCTAAATTACCGGGATCTTGGATAGTATCGAGAATTAGTATCCAAGGTGAAACTGGCTTATCTGCATTAAAAACAGGCTTTTTTACGATTGCCAACACCTCGGCGGGTGTTTGAAGCTGTGAAATGCGCTCCAATTCTTGGTGGCTTACTTCCGTAAATGGAATGGCGGCTGTTTTAAGCGCATTTTCATGTTCTTCGATCCAAGAGGCCAGGGCGAACACTTCTTTGATTTGAATATTGGGTGCAGCCAAGAATTCGTTAATTATTTTGGGACCTTCGGCTGTGAATTCCCCTATTTCGTCCCTGAATTTTTTCTGGCTTAAACTTTGAATATATTTGACCTGTGATTTAACCAGCATTGTGATAGATTTATTCCTTTTATGGTAGCCCGGAAGCAAGTTAGTTTATTTCAAGTTATAACCCATTACCTGATAGCCGGGCTGGTGGTTTTATTGATCAGTTCCTGTGGAGCCTCAAAGAAATTGCCGCGCAATAAACCTTTTGTTTACAAAACAACCATCTATCTAAATTCTCCCCTAACTGGACTACCCAAGGCTGAATTGATCAGTAAACTAGAAAATCAGTTAGACGACTCCATCAAAACTAGGTATGTGAGTTATGCAGGTGTTCGGGTATTGCAAAATCCTCCCGGATTTGACAGTTCAAATATTGCTCGTTCTCGAATCTTTTTAAAAGCACTACTCACCTCTATAGGTTATTTCTACCCTCAAATTCGAGATAGTTTTTACGTAGTAAAGAAAGGTGATCAGCAGAGAGTACATATCAATTTTTTTGTAACACCGGGGAAGCAGACCAAGGTTGAGTCGGTAACCTATCAACTAACTACACCCGCGCTTCAGGAAATAGCCACCGAGCCACAAACAAAACCCGTTATCAAAGCAAACGATCCTTATTCCATCGGTGCCATTGCTGCAGAACGTGATCGATTGGTGAGCCAATTTCATCAAAATGGGTATTACAAAATTGGGCCCGATGATGTATATGCTTTGGTAGATACTGTTGTTGCGGCATTGATCGACCCTACGTTGGATCCATTTGAACAAATTAGACTATTGGATTCTTTGAAGAAAAAATCAGAGAACCCCACTATCAAAATTGTATTCAAGCAAAAGCCTCCCTCCGATTCCAACCAAGTTAAAAAATTCTACATTGGTAATGTTACCATATTGCCCGACCAAAGCTTGGTACAAGACTCCGTTCTCATATACAAAGACAGTACTGTAAAACCGTATCAATTTAGATTTCTAAGTAATCGATTCAAACTTGGTTTTATGAATCGGTATGTGAGTTTGATTCCCGGCAAACAGTACAATGAAACGGATTATTATAAAACGATCAATACATTTAATAGGCTGGGTGCTTGGCAAAGTGCAGATGTTGCGCTAACAGAGCGATACGATAGTGTACCGCTATTAGATGCTGAAATCCGATTGTATCCTTCGCTCAAGCGTAATCTGAAAGTTGACTTAGAAGCGAGCAGAAACATAGCCGACTATTTAACCACTTCCCAATTCTTTGGCCTTGGTTTGAACTTTGCTTTGACCAATAGAAACGCTTTTAGACAGTCGATCCAAACCAATACCAATGCCCGCTTTGGTGTAGAATTCGGTTCTAGTTTTATTCAAACACTTCAAACGAATTTATCACACAGCATCAATTTTCCTCGATTGATTGTCCCTTTCAAGATCAGTGATAAAATTCAAAAGAAAATCGCCAACGAACGCACCATCTTAAACATCAATGGTAGCTATACTATTAGAAAAGATATATACAATGTAAGTTCAATCAACAGTGGCTTTGGTTACGAATGGTCTTCAAAACGATTCAATTGGCAATTGATTCCGATAAATGTGGAGTATACCCGCTTAGATGGAAAGGATAGTTTGAATAAATTGATTCAGCAAATTCCTTCGCTTCGCTATGCCTTTAACGATGGATTTGTAATTGGTACGATAGCATCCATGAATACAACATGGATCAAAGGCAAACGCCGTTCTAACTTCAAAGTTCGCATAGAAGAAAGTGGTGCCTTGTTTGGTTTTATTAAAAATTTGGAGCGAAACAATTTGTTCCGCTTTGTTAAAACAGATATTGAATACAAACATTTAATTAGCTACAATCGATCAGCCTTAGCTTTTAGAGGATTTTTTGGCTACGGTTACGTTTACGGTAAAAAAGGCGATCAGCCGGAAACCAACCTGCCCTTCTTCAAAGCCTATTTCGCAGGTGGACCGTACAGTATGCGTGCATGGCAAGTTCGACGATTAGGACCCGGCAGTACCCTACTTTATGATACTTCGGGAACCAGAGCCAACGACCGTTTTGGCAACATGCAGTTGGAAGCGAATATGGAATATCGATTTGATTTAACAACAGTGGCAGGAATAAAAGTAAAAAGCGCTTTGTTTGTTGACATGGGTAATATTTGGAGCAACGAATTCAAAGATGCTAACTTGACGGATAAAATTCCGGAAGCAAGTTTCCAATTCAGCAGACTCTATAAAGACCTCGCTATTGGAGGCGGTACCAGTTTACGTTTAGACTTCGACTATTTCCTCATACGATTTGACTGGGCCTACAAATTGAAAGACCCTCGCTGGGTGGCTATTAACAATGGCTGGTTTCATGATTTGAGAATTGCGAATGGGCAGTTTCAGTTGGGTATCAATTACCCGTTCTAATTAATAATTAAGAATTAATAATTAATAATGAAACAGCCGGGGAGATAATTAGTGAATTTGTGAGTTTGTAGATGTGGGATGAAATACATAGAAAGAACAGGAGGAGGAACAGGGGGAAAATAGGAACGAGGATGAGAGGAAACGAGGAACGAGGGTAAGGAGGTAGACTATCCATCCTGTAAATCCTTTAATCCTGTAAATCCTGATCGCTGTCAGGTTGATTGAATATTGGAGGCTAATCTGTAGTCAAAAAAAGCCTAAGACCTAAAGCCTAAGGCCCAATGCCTACTACACCGAACTCAATAACTCAAAACTCAATCAATAACTATTTGAGATCGAAAAATTCTCTACTGTGCTGAAAGCGTTTCTGCGATCATGGCTTGGGCTTGATCCATGGTGTAGGCCGTAGTTACTGAGAAATCGCCGATGCGGGTGCGGCGCAGTGAGCTTAGATAGGCTCCAACGCCTAAGTGTTGACCAAAATCCTGTGCTAAACTTCTGATATAGGTTCCGGTTGTGCATACTACACGAAAACCGATTACATTGTCCTTTATATCAGTAATTTCAAATTCTTTAATTGTAATGGTTCTTGGTTCAAGTTTTACTTCCACTCCTTTTCTTGCCAGTTCATAAACACGTTTACCATTTACTTTAATTGCAGAGTGTGCCGGAGGAATCTGCTGTATTTCACCAATGAAAGGTATTGTAGCGTTTAAGATCGCTTCATTTGAAATGGAGGCCCAATCCTTCTGTTGTTCCGGATCGCTTTCTAAATCATACGTAGGAGTAACGGCACCAATTGTAAATGTTCCGGTGTATTCTTTTTCCTGTGCCATGAATTCATTGATTCGTTTGGTGAACTTTCCAGTACAAACAATCAATAATCCGGTTGCTAATGGATCGAGTGTGCCTGCATGTCCTACTTTTTTAGTACGGACTGCATTTCTAATTTTTCTAACCACATCGAAGGAAGTCCATTCTAGGGGCTTGTCGATTAATAACACTTTACCTGCATCAAACGGGTTGGCACTCGTATTCATGCTGCAAAGCTAACCAAGTTCGGGGAATTAAGCTAGATGGCTTGACGTGATTTCAATTCGAGGTATTGATTCACTGTGTTGATCGTGAGATTTTCAGGTTCGGTAAGAATGGTAAAAATTCCGTGTTTTCTCAGTTCTTTTACCATGCGTTTCTTTTCGTATGAAAAGCGCTCCGCAATGGTTTTCATATAAATATCCTCCAGGCTTTGAGCTTTCTGAGAGGTTATTTGATTTAATTCTGTGTTCTCAAAAAACACTACTAAGAGTAGATGTGATCTAGAAATGGCTCTTAAATACGGTAACTGACGCTCCAAACCGGCCATTGATTCGAAATTAGTAAAGAGTATCAATAGGCTTCTTTGGTTCACTCTAAACTTAAGCTGGGCATAAAGCTTCTCATAGTCGGTCTCCAGATAACGAGTCTGTTGGTTGTACAAGGTTTCGAGAATATTGGTCATTTGGCCCTGTACCCTTGAAGCCGGAACAACTTGACCGATTTGATGATCGAAGGTGATGAGTCCTGCCCTGTCTTGTTTTATTAGCGCTACCCTACTTAATATTAAGCTTGCATTGATCGCATAATCTAAAAGTGAAAGTCCATTGAAAGGGCTTTTCATGACACGGCCTTTATCTATCAAACAATATACTTGTTGGCTCTTTTCGTCGGTATAATTATTGACCATTAAGCCACCTTTGCGGGCTGTAGCTTTCCAGTTAATGCTCCGGATATCATCGCCCCGAACGTATTCTTTGATTTGTTCGAATTCAAGGCTGTGACCAATTTTTCGGATCTTCTTTGAACCTCCATCTTGGAGATTGTTGGAGAATGCCTTTAATTCATATTGGCGCATTAGAAAGTAGGAAGGTAGTACCCTGATGGTTCGTTCCTCTTGCGTAAATTCGATTCGTCTAATGAGTAATTGTAAGGGGCTTTTACAATAGACCAATACGGAACCAAAATGGTATTCGCCTCTCTCTACTGGGCGAAGTGAATATTCAACAATTGAAGATTCTTTCGACTTCGCAGCAACTTTCTTGGAAAAATCATGAATCTGAAACTGAATCGGCAATTCGTCAATAATCTCAATTTGAGAAGTAAAGGGAAAATTGTTATAGACTTTCAGTTGTACTTTATTCTGATCACCATTGGAGAAGCGGTCCGAGCAAATTCTATTTGCAAGTATGGGTCTACGTGGCAAAAACAGCGTAGCAGCATCTACTAAAGTTAAAATTGCTAGTGCTACAACAGCAATTTTTGTAATCAATAGAAGCCATGGCAGAAAAAATGACAGAACGAACGCCAAAATCAGTATCACGACGGCTAAATAGAGCCTTCGACCGATAAAAACAGGATTATTATATAGTGCTTTTAGGAAATTCATTCTTATCTGGGCACTTCAATAGATTGAATAATTTGACTCACTACTTCATCAGTTGTGATACCTTCCATTTCTTTTTCCGGGCTAAGCGTGATTCTGTGACGGAGAACCGGCGTCGCCACTTTCACAATATCTTCAGGGGTGACAAAATCTCTCCCTTCCATTGCAGCAATCGCTTTTGCAGCATTCATTATTCCGATTGAGGCACGCGGTGAAGCCCCTAAATAAATAGACTTATTTGTTCTTGTATTGGTAGTGATAGCTGTAATGAAATGCAAGAGTTTCTCTTCAATATGAATTTTTCGAACTTGTAATCGTAGTGATTCAATTTGCTGGTGATTGAGCACATGCGTTACCTGATCAACCATTGTGGCCATGTTATTGGTATGTTGATTCTGCAGAATTTGCAATTCTTGTTCTTGAGTGGGGTAACTTACCAAAATCTTAAAAAGAAATCGATCTAGTTGAGCTTCGGGAAGGTGGTAGGTACCTTCTTGCTCAATTGGGTTTTGAGTGGCCACTACCATGAAAGGGTTGTCGAGAACATAAGTGGTTCCGTCCATGGTTATTTGACGTTCCTCCATCACTTCAAACAAGGCAGCCTGGGTTTTTGCAGGGGCACGGTTGATTTCATCAATTAGCACGATGTTAGAGAATATTGGACCACGTCGGAATTCAAACTGTGAATCTTTCGGGTTGAATACGGATGTACCGATTACATCACTTGGCATTAAATCGGGCGTAAACTGAATACGAGAGAAATCGACAGAAATGCTGCGACTCAAGAGTTTGGCTGTGAGTGTTTTTGCAACTCCCGGAACACCCTCAATCAACACATGACCATCGGCTAAAATGGCGGCTAAAAGTAATTCCACCATTTGCTCTTGACCGATGATTACTTTCCCGATTTCAGATCGAAGCGTGAATACCGCTTCTTGCAATTCTTGCAAATCGGTTCTTTGTTCAAAAAAATTTGATTCCATGTTTATGCCTGTTTATAAAATGATTCAAGTTTATTGTTTAAAAGTATCACCTCTTCATCTGAAACCTCCGGCTGCTCGCTCAATTGCTTCATTAAATATAAAGTAGATTTTAGCTCTGCCTGTTCGATTCCGGTTTTAAAAGCTACTAAACTTACAAAAGAATCGTCCACTTTTGTAGAAGGTATGTTGAGATGGGTTCTGACATGCTCATAAAAATGCTGCGCCATCTTTTGCACCAAGTTTGAATTATTGTGCTGTTGATAATACAATTGCCCGATTGTTCTTGCGAAATCGAGGCTGGTATTGCGCAACGGAGGCTTTTCTTCTATTTTCCGCTGTTTTCGTTTTGTATCGAAAAAATAAACCAATATTAAAAGTATCAGCAGCAGCAGCAACGCCAAAGCAAGTGCCGGCTGTTTTAATGCCCAGGATAAGGCCCTAGACACACTGTTCTTTGAATTGCGTGAAGAATTGTTCCTAAAGTATTCATTCCATTCAATTGATTGAATTCGTTCAGGAAATTGCGACAAAGCAAGTTCATAGTAGGTTCTATTGTCCTTATGCAAGAGAAAGAAATTAGTGAAAACAAAAGGATTGGAGTGAATGTAGATGGCTCCCCCATTAGAGTATTGTATTCGAACAAAATTGGCTTTCCCGTTCGAATTTCTACCTAAAATAGAAGTATAGGTACTATCGTATTCTTGAAAATTGCTTCGATAGGTAAATCCGGGATAGTAAAAAGAGTCGAGGGCGAAGGTTTCAAAATTTTCGATACTGGAAACAGCCGCATTGTCTTCTTCAAATGAAAACTCTGCATTTTTTAATTTCAAGTTCAAGGAGTCGAGGAAGTTGTTATCGATATCAAAAGCTGAAAGCAGTAATTGGTTTCCCTCCCAAACATAATTAAGCAGGGCTTGTCGCTCATTTGGGCTGGGCATGAATTCTCTAACGATTATTATTCTTGCAGATTTCCCTGAACCCGGTTCAGCGCTGTTAAAAATCGATTGCACTTCAGGGTATTCCAATGGGCTCTTTTTACTGGATGTGATTTTAGCCTTGGGAAAAAGTGATTGTAATTGATTGTAGGCAAACCAGGTTCCATATGGGATCTTATCGTTCTTCCACAAAGAAATATTTCTGTTCAATTTTTTTTCTTCTTTTTTTGAACAGCCCACTATCAGCGTTATGCTTAGAATAAATAATATCGTTAGGATACGTCTCACAAATTCAGTTTGCTTTGAAATAAAGAAAATTCATCTTTGAATTTTACAAATTGAGTTTCGTTTATCTCGAATCCCCCATATGCAATGTAATCGTTCAAATATGCTAACTTCCTAAACTCATTGTAGAGTCGGTGATTTCTCATTTTAAAAACGTACTGCATATTTGTAGTCTGCTTGTCATAGTTCAATGCTCCGGCCTCATTCAAAAGAAAAAGTGTTTTTATATACGATAGCCGTAAGTAAAGAATATAGTTTTTTTCGCTTTCTGCTTTGGTTAGTCGTTCATCGATATTTTCAAGATGCAGTCCTTCCTCCGAAAGATCAATTTCAGGTTGCTCAATCGGTTTTTTTGATCCAAATTCGAAGAGGCTATTATTGATGACCAATTTATAAACAACAAAGAGCAATACAAGAATGATTAAAACAACACCTAGTTGCGACAGCCATTTAGGTGCATTACCGGAAAACCAACCGTCGTTTGAAGTTTCTTGTTCTTTCTGAATTATTTTTTTCCAATAGGTAGAGTCATTGGCGTATCGGAAATCTTTACTGTTTTTTAGTGCCGTCACAGCACTATCGTTCAGGCGTTTCCATACAAATGTATCATTGATGATATTTTCCCTAACGGAAGGAGCCGACGTATCTGCATCCAAATCTTCATCCGTCACTACTTCTTCATCGTAAATTAGGGTATCGTTGTAGTTGTTCTTTACAATTGAGTCTAATACATTCTTCTGAGCCATTCCAACTTGAAAGAACAGCGTCATACAAAACATTAGCAAGTATTTCCGTAGGGTAATGCTCATGATTTCACTTCTTCCTTTTTAATACCTTGCCTTTTTTCTACTTGAATAGGATACCAACCGAAATACCAACACACGAATACGAATGAAACTGTAAGAATTGAAATACTTAATAGTTTTGGCATTTCTGTGTGGCGTGTAACAAACCCTTCTAATAATGCAGCCAGAAGAAGCATCGGGACAATTCCGAGCATTACTTTAATTCCATCTTTAGCTCCTAGCTTCAAGGAATTCAGTCTCGTTTTGGTCCCGGGAAATAAAATGCTATTTCCTAAAATCAATCCGGCAGCACCTGAAATAACAATTGCAGAGATTTCTAGTGTACCGTGAATCCAAATAACTAATACTGAGGCCCAACCTAGTCCTTTTGCAAAGAAATAGTATTGAAATGCGCCAACCATTACTCCATTCACCAACAAAAACCAGGACGTACCAATTGAAAGTAGTAAGCCACCGATAAAAGTGAGAAATGCAACTCTAATATTGTTCAATGCAATTCGAACAAACATCATGAATGCCTGTTCGTCTTTATAAACACCAAAAGGATCCCCTTTTGCAATATTATCTTGGGTCATTTCCACATAATCATCGCCTAATATTCCGGCCACGAAGCTATTATCGTTTGCTGCTGAAAAAGCCGCAAAAATGGAGAAGAGCAGAAAGATGCCAAACGCTATTGTTAATTCTCGATGATGTTTGCGAACGATGAGGGGTAGTTCGGTTGACCAGAAACGCCAAATTCTGGAGATGCGTTCTTTTTTGTTCTTATAGATACCTAAATAGATTCGAGAGGCCAAGCCATTCAGGTAGGTAGTTACTTTGCTATGTGGATAAAACGTTTTTGCATAGCCGAGGTCGTTGACCAATTCGGTGAATTGATTGGCCATTTCGTCAGGATCATTCGCTTTTCTATACTGATACTGCTTCCACTTTTCGATATTTTTCTTGATAAAGAGACCTTCTCGCACCGCTCATTAGGATTTAAAAGATTCAAGTGTTACTTTTATACAATAAATATACTCCTAAATTACGGTAAACCTCGCACCGAAGCACGAAATTATAGAATAAAAATGCCGGCAGTAAAATTAGATACAGGGTTCAATATTGAGCTTGAATTTCAAGTAGCTCCCTTCCACAAAAGGATGTTTGCTTGGATGATTGATCTTTTGATTAGCTATGTATATTTGAGGCTTTTGGCGCTGGCCTTAGGAGGAGATATTATTACCGGAGTTTTTGAAGAGAAGAATATTTTATACATGTTGTTCAGCTTGGTTCCGGTATTCTACCATTTATTTATGGAACAATTCTTTAACGGCAGGAGTATCGGAAAAATGGTGTTTCAACTACAGGTAATTACCATAGATGGCGGCCAACCCAGCTTCGGTCAGTATTTGTTACGTTGGGCCTTTCGTACATTAGATTTTCCGGTAACCATTATTGGGCTGATCGTTGCGAATGAGATGCCCTGGTGGACATTTCCATTAATAGCCGGAGGACTTTTTGCTGTTATTGTTACGCCAAAGAGTCAGCGAATTGGTGATTTAATTGCAGGTACCATGGTTATTGAAACCAAAAACAACACCAGTTGGGAAGACACCGTATTTACGGAAGTAGAGGCCACCTACCAACCGATGTACAAAGAAGTAATGCAATTGAGTGATCGTGACATCAATACTTTAAAGTCGATCATCAACAATGTTAAGAGAAATGATGATTTCAATCTTAGTTTAAGGATTGCTGATAGAATTAAATCAAAGTTAAACATTCAGTCGGACCAAGACAGCTTGCAGTTTTTGGAAACCTTACTAAAAGATTACAATTACTATTCTACCAGATAAAAAAAGGGCGGTCCTATGATCGCCCTTTTTTATCGAGTATGCTTTGATTTTACCTGCTGAAAAGGCCCGCAAAAACAAAGGCCAATACCATAAACGAAAACACGATTATTAATAAAATGCCGGTCATTTTATTATAGTAATTCAGATTCTCGGCCGCTTTCTCCATATCGAGTTCGCTATTGTTTGCGATAGCCATTAATGTATGATTGGAGAACTTTAATAGGAAGTAGTTAAGTATACCGCCCAAGATTGCTGTAAAAATTGCTCCGGCCAATCCGCCTGCCATAGAGCCTGCTACATTTTTTCCAAATATAATCACCACAATATTGACAGCATAGGAAGCGAATGCAACATAAGCAATTATACGACCCCATTTTGCTATGGATTCCATGTGAGATTTTATTATTTGATCAAACTCTAGATCAAATAGATTGTCGTTGTTATTTGTTTCCATATTTAAAAAAGTGTTGTAAGTGATTGAATGATTGAGAAAATACTAATCAATGTAAAAACGCCATAAATCAAAAAATAGATCTTTAAATAGCGCCATCCATTCGTGAACGCTACCATGTCTCTTGTTTCAAGGGCGACTTTCAAATGATTATACGCCCTAAGCATTATGAACAGCAAAAGCCCGGCGATCAAAATGATAAAAAAGATTGCGACCAATATAACGGAGGCGTAATTCGTTTCTATCCCTGGAAGAACCGATGACAATTGATCTAAGAAACTGGTACCGCCAATGGCAAGAAAAATAGCAGCAAGTGTAAGAACTACGAGCAAAGAGATGGCGGTAAATCTACCCCATTTTGCGGCACTAAGAAAGTTGGAGGAAATAGATCTATTGACCGATAAGGAGTCGTTAAGCAGATCTTGGTTTGAGTTTTGGTCCATGAGTAAAATATTTGAACTAAATGTAGGAAAAAAACAAGAATTAGAAATAGAAATTAGGGCATTAAAAAACCCCGCAGTTGCGGGGCTTTTCTTAGTATGCTTGAGCAAAAAGGACTCTTTGTGTACTAGGCTTTCCTGTTAGTATACACTTTCCTTCTTCTTGCTTATTATCCAACGGTATACAACGAATGGTTGCTTTGGTCAGTTCTTTGATTCTGGCTTCCGTTTCGGGTGTACCATCCCAATGAGCAGCAATAAATCCACCCTTTGTATTCACTAAGTTTTCAAACTCTTCCCAAGTATCGGCAGGGGTGATATGCGATTCTTGATAGGCTTTGGCTTTGTTGTAAATATTTTGTTGAACATCGTCGAGCAAAGAAACGATGCGTTGCGCCAATCCGTCGAGTGACACGGTTTGCTTTTCTTTGGTATCTCTTCTTGCTAGTTCAACGGTATTGTTTTCCAAATCGCGTGCACCAATTGCTATACGCACGGGCACTCCTTTCATTTCGTATTCCGCGAATTTCCAACCCGGACGAGCATTGTCATTGTCATCGTATTTTACACGAATGCCTGCTGCCTTCAATTCTCTTGTAAGTGCTGCAACTTTGGCGTCGATCAATGCTTTTTGCTCATCGCCTTTATAAATAGGCACGATCACTACTTGGTGAGGAGCAATTCTTGGAGGGAGGATCAAACCATCATCATCACTGTGCGCCATTACAAGGGCCCCGATCAGACGGGTACTAACACCCCAACTGGTAGCCCAAACGTATTCCAATTTATTTTCTTTGTCTGAGAACTTCACATCGAAGGCTTTGGCAAAGTTTTGTCCCAAGAAGTGAGAAGTTCCGGCCTGCAGAGCTTTTCCATCTTGCATCAAGGCTTCGATACAATAAGTATCAACGGCTCCGGCGAAGCGTTCGCTTTCTGACTTCACCCCTTTGATTACAGGTAATGCCATCCAATTCTCTACGAAATCGGCATACACGTTCAGCATTTGAACTGTTTCTGCAACTGCTTCTTGAGCAGTAGCGTGTGCAGTATGACCTTCTTGCCAGAGGAATTCAGCCGTGCGCAGGAACAGGCGCGTGCGCATTTCCCAGCGAACTACGTTTGCCCATTGGTTGATCAAAATGGGCAGATCACGGTAAGATTGAATCCAATTCTTATAGGTATTCCAAATAATGGCTTCACTGGTAGGGCGAACCACTAGTTCTTCTTCGAGGCGGGCATCGGGGTCTACCATCAAACCACCTTTCTTATTGGGGTCCGATTTAAGGCGGTAGTGAGTAACTACAGCGCACTCTTTGGCGAAACCTTCAGCGTTCTTCTCTTCGGCTTCAAACAGGCTTTTGGGTACGAAAAGCGGAAAATAAGCATTTACGTGTCCGGTGTCTTTAAACATCTTATCAAGTGCATCGCGCATGTTCTCCCAAAGTGCATATCCGTACGGTTTGATCACCATACATCCGCGAACGGCTGAATAATCAGCCAAATTACCCTTGATAATCAAATCGTTGTACCACTGTGAATAGTCCTGCGACCTCGACGTAATTTCTTTGCTCATGTTGCTTTCTTGTTTCTAATTAATTGGTTCTTATTCTTGCTGAGTACCTTATACAAACTTTAACAACCCCGCTGCAATAAAATACTAGCTTTGGCTGTCTTTTTATTGTAATTTAGTACGAGCGCAAAAGTAGCACTTCGTATCTAAACTATTAAAACCATTGTTATGAAGTCCCCATCTTTACTTATCCTTATAGCTGCCGTAAGCCTAACCAGCTGTACCGGCATGTATAAAACCACACAAACACCCGACGACGTGTACTACTCACCTGCTCGTGGTGCTGATGAATATGTGGAAGCCAAGAAAGACAATCCCAACAGATACAATGCCTCTAATTACGAGAGCGATCGTTCCGATGAGCGTTGGCTGAGAATGCGTTCCAGAAATCCATACCGTTGGAGCTATTTCGACGATTACGATTGGAATCTTTACAATGGGTACACTTATAACCCCTACATCGGGTATTACGGATCGGGCTGGAATATGTATTTCAACAATTTCTGGTCATGGAACAGTTACTATAACCCTTACTGCAGAACCATTGTGGTAGTAAATCCAACCTTGAATCCCGGCGCGTTCAGAAATGTAAGAACAGTAAGTTTGGCTAGTTACCAAAAGAACAACTACAGTAATAGTCCAATGGTGAAAAACGGCAAAACTTATTACAGTCCTACAGGTGGAGGTAGCTTAACCCCCGGCAGTCGTTATAACAATTCAAATAGCAATAGCAACAGCGGCCCAACTTTGGGAACATCTATTCGCAAAGCGTTTACGCCTTCTAGCGGTGGGTATACAAATGGGAATGTTTACACTCCGGCCGACGGCGGTACTCCGGTGAGAAGTTACACCCCATCTAGTTCCGGAACAGGAACCAGCAGCTCGGGTAGTAGTTCATCTGGCGGCAGTAGCAGCGGTGGCTCATCAGGCGGCGGAAGTGTTAGTCGTCCCGGCCGTGGTGGTGGTCTATAAACAATAAATTACTCTGAAAAGGAGAAACTGAAATTTGAGTTCGCTTGAACGGTTTCTCCTTTTTTAGTGCCTATACTCAAAGAAATTGTCATGAAACGAATCCTTTACACATTTTCCTTTCTTACTATAGCGCTGGTTTCCAAAGCGCAATTACCTGAAGACGCCTTAAGAGTGGGTTGGTCACTTCCATCCGGTACTGCCAGAACCATGGCCATTGGTGGAGCGATGGCCGGATTGGGTGGTGAAATTACAGCTACCCATATCAATCCTGCCGGTATTGGTTTGTACAAAACGAATGAGTTTGTTTTGTCGCCCGGAATCAATTTATTAGGCAGCAAAGGGAGCTTCAGAGGTACGGATGCAACGGCTTCGAATAGCACAGCTTTTGGACTGGGAACAAGCGGTTTTGTATTTGCATTGGGAGGAGCCAAAACGGGAAACGGCAAATGGACCAGTAAGGCCATTAGCTTGACCGTGAACAGAACAGCGAATTTTGGTGGTACTACTTATTATAAAGGTCTGAATACCTATAGTTCCTTTTCAGAACCCTTGGCCAATGAATTTGCGAATTCAAACCTAACCATAGATCAGGCGTTGAACAGTTCCAATGTTTCGATGCTAACTAAAATGGCTTTGTACACTTATTTAGTGGATACGATGACCGTTTTGGGTCAAAAGCAAGTGATTTCAAGAGCGGAAATGGCCGGTGCGGTGAATCAAGAATACAAGGCAACCACCAAAGGTGGGGTAACTGAATTTGCCTTGGGCTACGGTACCAATATGGACGATAAGTTTTACCTAGGTTTAGGAATAGGCATCCCTGTTATGAATTATGAAAGAACGGCTACCTATACAGAATCTGATGCCAACGGTAGAGGAAACAATGAATTTGCTTACAGTACTTATTCTGAAACGTTTACTTCGAAAGGTGTTGGGGTGAATTTAAAATTAGGTATGATGTTCAAACCAATTGAAAGGTTGCGATTTGGATTGGCTGTTCACACACCTACTTTATATACTTTGGATGAGAAGATCACTGCAAGCATGACCACTGATATAGATACGGCTACCGGTTCAGTGAAAGTATTTACAGTAAATTCAAAAGATCTGTACAATGGAGAAAATCCTCAAACCAAATATGACTTATCAAGCCCTTGGAGATTTATTCTGGGTGGAACCTATATTTTGAATGAGGTAGAAGATGTTACAAAGCATCAGGGTTTTATTACTGCAGATGTGGAGTATGTGACCTACGGTTCTTCAAGATTTTCCGCCAGTGGAAATGAATCTGGTTCAACAGGCGGTAATTTTAAAGCAGTGAACGACGCTGTAAAAGCTGCTTACAAAGGAGCATTGAATGTGAAAGTGGGTGGTGAGTTGAAATTCAAGGTGATCATGGCTCGTTTAGGATTTGCGTATTTTGGAAGTCCTTACGATGATAAAGAACTCAAGGCCAATCGCATGAACATTAGCGGTGGATTAGGGTATCGCAACAAAGGATTTTTTATTGACCTTACTTATGTACATAGCTTAACCAAAGATGTCAATTTCCCTTATCGAGTTGATCCTCCTCGATTGAATACTTTTGCCAGTTTGAGAGACAGAGCAAGTAATGTGATGGTGACCTTGGGTGTGAAGTTTTAGGAATCAATCAATAAAGTCTTTGATAGCAGCCTCAACCTCGGTTGGGGCTGTTTTGTTTTTAGGGGGGTGAAGGCGTTCGGGGTGAATTTCCTATCTTCGTAGTATAATAAATAACCTTTATGGCTGTTTTAAAATTCCGCATTTATTTCGAAGAGGATGATAGTATTTATCGTGACGTGGCTATTAAGCATACGCAGTCGTTTTCAGAACTGCATGCTGTTATTTTGAAAGCCTATGAGTTCGACAATAAACACCAGGCTACTTTTTATAGAAGCAATGACAATTGGCAGCGTGGCAGAGAAATTAGTTTGGCGAAATACGATAAGCAATACAAAGTAGAACCATTATTAATGGAGGATACTCCTGTTGGAACAGAGATCAAGATTCCAAGCCAGAAGTTTATATATGTGTATGATTTTGCTAAGAATTGGACTTTCTTAGTTGAATTGATTCAAGTAGGAAAAGATGATTCCGGTAGAACTGATTTCCCCGCTGTAGTTCGTTCAGAAGGCATTGCGCCTTCGCAATATGGAACCAAAGGATTGGTAGGTGATAAACTTGCTGAAATGGAAGAGAAATACGATCTATCAGCCGGCGCTGAAGGATTTGGAGAGGAGGGTGAAGAAGGGGAATCAGATTCGGATGAATTTGCCGGTGAGGAAGAAGCAGGAGACGAATTTTAAGAAAGAAGGCCTTATGCAAAAGCCTCTTTGTATTGTAATAGCAGGCCCAACGGCCGTAGGAAAAACTGCCTTGTCGATTGAATTGGCGAGGCATTTTAATTGTTCCATATTATCGGCCGATTCCAGGCAATGTTATAAAGAACTCTCTATTGGAGTGGCAAGGCCCAGTGCTGAAGAATTGGCTGCCGCACCTCACTATTTTATAGCTTCTCACAGTATTGAAGAAGAAATTACTGCAGCCTTTTATGAACGCTATGCTTTGCAAGTAACCGAAGAAGTATTCCAAAAAGACAAAGTATTGATTGTTGTTGGAGGCACCGGACTTTATCTAAAAGCTTTCTTGGAGGGATTGGATCAAATACCGGCAATCGACCCTGAGATTCGTTCGAATTTGAATGCAGCATATGAAGAAAAAGGAATGGAGTGGCTGCAATTGACCTTAAAAGAGGAAGATCCTGAATACTATGCAAGTGGTGAGATTCAGAATCCGCAAAGGATGCTCAGGGCATTGGAAGTGAAAAGAGGCACCGGTCATTCGATACGAAGTTTTCAAGTACAACAAAAGGCTGAACGGAATTTTGATGTGGTGAAGTTTTGTGTAGACATGGATCGGGAATTGCTGTATGAACGAATCAATCAACGGGTGTTGAATATGTTGGAGCAAGGATTGGTTGAAGAAGTGCGTTCTCTTCTGCCCTATCGGCATTTGAATGCGTTGAATACGGTTGGTTATGCTGAAATTTTTGATTACCTGGATGGGAGCATTTCATTGGATAGAGCGGTGGAGTTGATTCAACGAAATACGAGGCATTATGCGAAAAGGCAGATGACTTGGTTTCGGAAGGAAGGGTATGTGTTTGGGGGGAGGGAAGTGATTTTGGAGAAGTGTGGGGAGTTATAAGTTTTTTAGTTTTGCGCTGCTGCGATGTTTGATGTATTCACCGCAAAGAGCGCAAAGCCCGCAAAGGAGTCGCAAAGAATAGTCTTTTTGCATTCGTCCTCTTTTCCATCTTCCCGACTCTCGATCTTTTTCTTTCACCGCGGCGGCGCAGCGTGCGCAGCGGTAACGCAGCGTTGACAGCTCTCTGTATTTCCTCCTTCCTCGTCTCCTCTCATCCTCCCTCCTGTATTATGGCTGTTCAATTATTAATTCTTACTTCTTAATTCTTAATTCCTTTTCTTTTCCAACCCCATACTCGCTGCCTGTTCCAACATGTACTGGTAGGCTGCGTCGTAGTCATTGGAGATGATACCATCGAGGATGGCTTCGCGAATGCGGGTTTTAAGATCGCCTACGGGTTTTGAAGGAGGAAGTCCAAATACTTCCATGATGAGTTCGCCTGTAATGGGTGGTTGCCAGTTCCGAATTTTATCCTTCTCCTCTACTTCTTTCAATCGTTGACGGACCAACTCGAAATTTTCTAGATAGCGTTTTACCTTTTGCTTGTTTTTAGAAGTGATATCGGCTTCACAAAGCAACATCAAATTCTCAATATCTTCCCCCGCATCAAAAAGCAATCTTCGTATAGCCGAATCTGTGATATTTTCTTTTGTCAAACTAATTGGACGCAAATGCAGCTCCACCATTTTCCTCACAAAGCGCATGGGTTCATGCAAGGAAAGGCGCCATTTGGTGAAGATCTTTGGAACCATTCTTCCTCCTACTACTTCATGGCCGTGAAAGGTCCACCCATGGCCGTTTTCAAAACGCTTGGTTGCAGGCTTTCCTATGTCGTGAAGAAGGGCGGCCCAGCGCAACCATAGATCATTGGTGGTGGGGGCAATATTATCGACCACTTGCAAAGTATGGTAGAAATTGTCTTTATGACCGTGGCCATCGATGTATTCAGCGCCGGCTAAATCGACCATGGCCGGGAAGATCAATTTCATTAGTCCGGTTTTGTAAAGCAGGTCTAAGCCTACAGAAGGCTTTTTGCTTAATAATATTTTATTGAACTCATCAGTGATGCGTTCTTGAGTAATTATTTTAATTCGGTGCGCATTGTCTTGAATGGCTTGCAAGGTAACCGGAGCGATGGTGAATTGCAATTGAGAAGCAAACCGAATGGCGCGCATCATGCGCAAAGGATCGTCGCTGAATGTAGTGAGAGGATCCAGAGGAGTTTGAATCAGTTTATTGCTCAAGTCTACCAATCCATTGAATGGATCGATGAGTGTACCATAATCGGCTTGATTCAAGCTAATGGCCATGGCATTGATGGTAAAATCACGGCGGTTCTGATCGTCTTCGATGGTACCGGGTTCTACTTCCGGATTGCGTGATTCGTGGCGGTAGCTTTCTTTTCTTGCTCCTACGAATTCAATTTCCCAATCGTCGATTTTGATTTGAGCTGTACCAAAATGCTTAAAAAAAGCCACGGTTGGTTCCGGTTGAAAACGTTTCGCTACGGCATGGGCTAGGGCAATGCCGTCTCCTACGCATACGATGTCGGCATCTTTGGTAGGTCGGCCCAAGATTTTATCTCTCACAAATCCACCAATGATGTAAGCAGGCACGCCAATTTCAGCAGCGGCTGCGGCGATCTTTTTAAATACAAAGGCTTCTTTATGTGAGTATTCGATGTTCACGGATCTAAATTACAAAAACTAGCTCGCTTGAAGGGTTTCCAGTAATTGCGCTACTTTAATGGTGTTCGCGCAATTGAAATGTTGTTTAGGACAGGAAGCCTGACCGTGTAGCCCGCAGGGTCTACAGTCTAAACTTTCTTTAGTTTCTACCACATAAGACCGGTCACTCAAGGGACCAAAACCAAAGGACGGTAAGGTAGAACAATAAACAGCGGTAACCGGTGCATTCAAAGCCGAAGCGAAATGCATGGGAGCTGAATCGTTCACATAATTCATTACAGCTTTTTCTTGTAAGGCTGCAGACTGCAACAAACTCAATTCACCGCAAAGCGATTGCAGTTTGTCTTTTTGTTGAACACCGCTGTAAATAGCTTCAGCGAGTGATTTATCAGATGGTGCGCCAATAATGTATATTTTGTAATCACGAGGCAGTTGGTCAATCAATTCCACCCATTTTGCAACAGGGTATTGTTTGGTAAACCATACTGAAGCCGGCGCAATTACAATATAAGGGTTTGATTGAAGCGACTGAACCCTCGCATAGTCGGTATCGGTAGGATACAATCGCGGTTTTACGGGGATTAAGTCGCCCGTTAAAGGTTCGATGAGTGATTGATTGCGGTTTACTTCGTGCAAGGGTTGATCGGGAGTACTGATGACGTGTTTGATTCTTTTGGAAAAGAAAACACTCCAAGGGTTTTTATCGAAACCGATGGTCATTTTAGCTCCTGAAAAAGTGGTGAGAAACCCGGTGGCAGCAAAACGTTGAATATTTACCACTACATCGTAACGATTGCGGCGAATGGTTTTGAGCATTTGCCAGAGATGTGGGTATTTTGATTTTGTTTTATCCCAAACGAGCAGTTCATTGATGAAAGGATGCCCTTTTAACAATCCATCGTTCCCTTTACGAACCAGGAAATCGAGTTTCACATCGGGGTAAACGAGGTGTAATTTTTCGAGAACGGCGGTTGCCAGAACCACGTCGCCAATAAAAGCCGTTTGTATCACCAGTATCTTTTGCATGCGCCGCAAAGTTACGAATTATCAGGGACGAATCACTGTATAAACGCCATTATCACCCCATTTAATGATGGTAGAGGGAAGTTTGGGTGATGTGTCGTTTTGTCGGTGGTTCATGATATAATCTACACCCTGCTTTATATCCTCACTAATTTCAGCATAAAAAGCCGGGGAAGCCTGTCCTGAGATGTTTGCAGAAGTGGACACCAAGGGTTTTCCAAGGCGCTTGATGATGGCCTTGCATACCTCATCTTTGCAAATTCGAATGCCAATACTCCCATCTGCATTGATCACATTGTCGGCTAAACCAATAGCTCCGTCATAAATAATGGTCGTAGGCTTGGAAACAGTTTCCAAAAAATCGAATACCTGAACATCGGGAGCTGCGATGTATTGAAGGAGTGAACGTTCATCTGCCAACAAAACGATCATGCTTTTAGACTCTGCTCTCTTTTTAAGTGCATATATTTTTGCTACCGCTGTTTCATTGGTAGCGTCGCAACCAATGCCCCAAATAGTATCGGTGGGGTACAAAATTATCCCACCTTCTCTCAAAGTGTTTACTGCTGCTGCAATGTCTTGTTCCAAACTCATGCGTTCCATTCCAATTTAAACACGGTAAATTCTTTGTTGATAAACCCACCTAAATTGACGACTTCTGCTTTCATCAACTGATTGGAATCCAAAATTACGTGAGAATCGATTTCAGTCATCCCTTTTTCTTTGGCAGTAGTTAGCAGCGCATCAGCAAGAAGGGCGGTTACGCCTCGACCTCTGAGACCGGGTTCTACAGCACCTAGCAGTAATACAAGCTTTTTTGAAGTTTTTAAAGCCTTAAGCAAGTAGAACAGCCCAAAGGGGAAAAGCTTGCCTTTAGCTTTTTGTAGTGCTTCGGAAATATCAGGCATTGAAACCACAAAGCCCACCACTTCTTGTTTAGGATCAACTACTACTTTCACCAACGTTGGATCAAGAATGGGTAAATATTGTTTTGCCAATTTATGAATCTCTTCATCGGTCATGGCCACAAATCCGAATAAATGGCTGTAGGTTTTGTTCACAAGATGAAGTACCGGAATAATAAAAGGCTTGAGTTGCTTTTTAGAGGTAAGTTTCAGAGTTTTGAAATACCCTTGCTTTTGTGCGCGTTCACAAACCGCTTTATAAATACCTGGTAATTGCTCGGGGATGGGTAAGTGATAACTCAATGCTTTTACATGAGGGTGGAAACCATATTGAAGTAAAAACTGTGGCAGGTATTCCGGATTTGCAGGCGTGAGTAATACGGATCGCACTTCGAATCCGGCCGTTTTGTATCCCTGCGGGTCTTTATCAGAAAAGCCATAGGGACCAATTATTGAAGTCATGCCATGTGATTTTGCCCAGGTGATGACTTCATTCAAAAGTGCCTTCATCACTTCAAGATCGTTGATACAAT
>DGDD01000114.1 GCA_002385265.1 Chitinophagaceae bacterium UBA3961 | reverse complement strand
ACCGTTGCCGATGCGCGTACGCTGGTAATTCAGCCTTGGGAGAAAAACATGCTCCAACCAATTGAGCGTTCTATCATCGCTTCCAATATTGGCCTGAATCCTCAAAACGACGGTTTGGTGATTCGCTTGTTCTTGCCTCCTTTGACGGAAGAAAGAAGACGTGAATTGGTGAAGAAAAGTCAGGGAGAAGGGGAACATTCAAAAGTAGCGATCAGAAGTATTCGCAGAGATTCTATGGAGCAAATCAAAAAGCTTCAAAAGAATGGATTGAGCGAGGATGTTTGTAAGGATGCAGAAAAAAATGTTCAGGAAACCACCGACAAATTCATTGAGTTGGTAGACAAGTACCTTGCATCAAAAGAAAAAGAAATCATGACTGTATAATCAGTTCTGTAGGAATAACGTTGAAACTGCCGTCGCTTGCGATGGCAGTTTTATTTTGCACGAGAACTGAAATACACTCCGAATAGAATTACGGATAAGCCTAGCAGTTGAAGAGGCACAATCGATTCATTATCGGCGAGCCCCCAAAGCAAAGCAATGAATGGAATTCCGTAAGTAACCATGGAGGCAAAAAGCGCACCGGCTCGTTTCAACAAAACATAAAAGAGTACAGTGGCAACCGCCGTACCCATAACGCCCAATACTGAAGAAGAGAGCGTGCTCAGCATGAATTTTTCTTCATGCAAAGGAAGCGCGAAGTAGCCCGTGGCATACAATACTAGAAGAGACGGAACAATCAACATTCCAAAAGCGAATGCCGCCGTAGTTAGGGACGGAATGCCTTGCAAATATTTGTGTGCAATATTAACATTGAAGCCATAACAAACAGTGGCAATTACAGCGAGTAAAGAATAGCTAAACGAATTTCCGGCAAGGCTCGATTTTGCGAAGAATAAAATCAACATGCCTGAGAAAGCAATCGCAACACCTAACAATTTCTTCTGTTGAACAGGTGATTGATAGAATACTATTCCAACAATGATGGTAAAAATGGGAGTCAGTGCATTTAAGAATCCGGCCAATGAACTGTTGATTCTGGTTTCAGCTAGGCAAAAAAGAAAGGCAGGAATAAAACTTCCCAAAAATCCGGACAAGAAAATTGGTTTTAGTTTAGAACGATCGAGTTTTTTCCATTCCCGAATAGCAACGGGAATGAGTACAATACCTGCACTCAAAATACGAATGGCTGCTACTTGAAAGGCATTGAGTGTGGGGCTGCCATCGGCAGTAAACATCCCGCGTTTCATGAGTATAAAGGAGCTACCCCATATTATCGAAAGCAGTAAGAAAAGTCCCCATTTTACAAACGGGCTTTGGTGACCGGTGTTAGACATTGGGTGCAAATTGAGAAATCTTTGTGAGCCAGCAAGAAGAATGAGCGGAAATTAATTGGTGAATTCGGGAATTCGTGAGTGTGGAAATGAAATGCTAACAATAGAGGGATTGGTTGATAGCATCCATTAATTCATGTAAAACAAAAAGACAGAGAGGGAACTGGGAATAAGCTTTGGAGCAAGAATCCGAATTTAAAGCAATGAAGTCACTATAACTAAGTTTTGAGTTTTTGAGTTGTTTAGTTTTTAAGTAGTCGTTTCAACAGCGAATTCTTCTCACGAAAATGCCTTTTTTAAAAAAGCACCTTTCAACGCTCCGACATTATTCATAGCCCCAAACTCAAAAACTCATCAACGAGTTTTGTGAAAAAAGTCCCTTTCAAAAGCGCCTGTACTATAACAAAACGTTTTGAGTTTCCTCTCTCGCTCAACTGCTTCGCAGTCTCGTTCGTTCGTAATGACCAGGTGATTTTAGATGAATTGTTCGATGTTTTTCGCTGGACCTTTATCGGCCCTTCGACTGCTTCTTCGGAGCGCCCTTCGACTTGACCTACGGTCTGCTCAGGGACCTCGAAGGTCAAGCTCAAAATATCGCTTGGCAGAGTCACTTGGATACGAGATTTCACTTTTATATGACGCAATCGCTCTTTAACAAGTTTGACATGAAATTTTGAGAGCTTCATTTCAATACTAGGACACGCCTAATTCACTAATTCTCTTCAAATTCTCAAATTCACTAATTATCCCTCTTCGTTCTTTTTTCATTAATTTACACCAAACCTCTTCTCATGGGAAAATTGATCTTGAAAGATATCAGCACGCGCGCACCTAAAGATTTCGATAAAGCAGCTACCAAAGAAAAAACAGCCAAAATTTTGGAAGAATTGGATGAGTTACAAAATCTATTGTACGCTTCTTCCAAGTACAGTGTATTGGTAGTAATTCAGGGCATGGATGCCAGTGGCAAAGACGGCACCATTCGTAATGTGTTTGGCTCGATGAATCCTCAAGGCGTTACCGTTGCTTCTTTTAAAGCCCCCACACCGGAAGAGTTGAGTCACGACTTTCTCTGGCGCATTCATAAAGTGGCACCCGCCAAAGGAATGATTCAATTGTTCAATAGAAGTCATTATGAAGATATCTTGGTAACGAGGGTGCATCGTTGGTGCGACGATAAAACCGCCAAAAAACGAATGAAGGCGATCAATGATTTTGAAAAACTATTGAAAGACCATAACAATACCCATATTCTCAAGTTCTACCTTCATATTTCTCCCGAAGAACAACAAGAGCGATTGAAAGAACGCTTGGCCGACAATACCAAGCAATGGAAATACAATGAGAAGGATTTTGAAGAAGCGAAATTGTGGGATAAGTATATGCAGTATTATGAAGACTGTTTTGAAGCTTGCAACGAAGTGCCTTGGATAGTTGTTCCTGCCGACCAGAACTGGTACAAGGAGTATGTGATTGCAAAAGCATTGAGAGATCTATTGAAAAGTTTAGACATGCAGTTCCCCGGCTTGAAAAAAGGGTAAATGGGTATGGGGAGAACTTATTAAGTGTAAACAGCTATCCAATAAGCATTTAGTTTAAATTTATTTTATACATTAGTATCTAACAACTAAAACTTTATTTTATGGGAATGCTAAAGGAATTCAAAGAATTTGCCATGCGTGGCAGCCTCGTAGACATCGCAGTGGCTTTTGTAATGGGGGGTGCGTTCGGAAAAGTAGTCACTTCGTTTACTGAGCAATTAATTGCGCCAATTGTAGGTTTGTTAATTGGTGGCATTGATCTTAATGATAAAAAATACGTGATTAAAGACGCCGTGAAAGAAGTGAAGGACGCAAGCGGCGCCGTAACAACGCAAGCTGCTCCGGAAGTTGCTTTAAGTTGGGGAGCATTTGTAACCTCGGTAATTGACTTTATCATCGTGGCATTCGTAATGTTTCTGGTGATAAAAGGAATTAATAGCTTGAAAAAGAAAGAAGAAGCAGCACCTGCGGCTCCTCCGGCACCGGCAGAGGACATTGTTTTATTGCGCGAAATCCGCGATTCGCTTAAGAAATAAGCCTAAAGACGCTATATTTGTAGGGCATTTTGGGTCACCAGAATGCCCTTTTAATTACCAAAACCAAAACGCTCGTATGAGAAAATCAATCTTACTGGCTGCTTTATCTATTAGTTCTATTGTTGCCTTCGGTCAAGATGCTGCTGTGAAAGAAATGCAGAGTCAAGCTGCTAGAGGAGGAAAAACTGCCGATACATCAAAGGCAAAAAAGGTTTGGAAAACCGGTGGAACTTTTTCGATCAATTTCGGACAAGGGGGAAGTCGCAACTGGGCGGCCGGTGCTGAAAAATATTCGTTCTCTTTAGCTACTTACGCTAGTTTATATGCCAACCGTCAAATTGGAAAATGGAGTTGGGACAATACCCTTGACCTCGGATACGCTTTTGTGAACACGAGCACTTTGGGCACACGTAAGAACGACGATAAAATCGACCTCTTCTCAAAATTGGGAAGAAACATTGCAAAAGACATCAACCTTTCTATTGTTGGTAGTTTCCGCTCACAATTTACAGATGGTACGAATTACGATTATTTAGGACAAGGATTGAAGCGCCGCAATTCCGGTTTCTTCGCTCCGGCTTACTTTACGTTGGCTCCGGGTATTGATATTCGCCCCACTTCTTATTTCAGTGTATTCATTTCACCTATTTCTGCTCGTTTGATTGTGGTGACCAATAAACCCAAAAGCTATTATTATCAAGGGGGCGTTATTCCGGCCGGTGGCTATGAACTTCCGCTCTCTACTTTGTACGGCGTAGATCCTACTCGTGAGGTTCGTGCTGAAATGGGTGGATTTGTGTCAATTAATTTCAACAAAGAAGTAGTGAAAAATGTGAACTATAAATCACGTTTAGACCTGTATTCCAACTACTTAACCAGTTATCGCTTTACAGCAACCGGTCCCGACCAATTGGCCGTAACCGAAACCAAATCTCAAGCGAAAAACGTGGATGTATTCTGGACCAACACCATCAGCATGAAGGTAAACAAGTGGTTACAAGTGACTTATAACTTCGACCTCATTTACGACGACGATGTGAAACAATTTGGACCTAACAAAAACTCAGCAGGAACCCAAATGCGCTCTTTATTAGGCGTGGGTGTAGCTGCTAAGTTCTAATCAATATTTTGTAGATTTGCCAAGTCCCGATCATTAAGATTGGGACTTATTTTTTACACCAAAAAAGAGACACGTGAGTCAGGCTTCTTATCAAATTAAACTAGCGCAGTTCGAAGGTCCTTTCGATTTGTTGTTGTTCTTCATTGAAAGAGACGAACTGGATATTTATAATATTCCTATTACTAAAATAACCAACGACTTCCTCGAGTACATTCATGCTCAGGAGAAGTTGAACATTGAATTGTCGAGTGAGTTCATCCTCTTCATTTCAACGCTCATGCGTATCAAGGCAAAAATGTTATTGCCAAGAAAAGAATTGGATGCGCAAGGAAACGAGATCGATCCTCGTCAGGAGTTGGTCGACAAAATTTTGGAGTACAAGCGTTACAAGGAAGCTGCGGCGAAGATGGCTGAAATGGAAGCCATTCGTCAGTTGATGGTGAAGCGTGGTAATATGCAGAAGGAGTTGAGTGAAATTGGTGAGGAAGCCGGCGAGGGCACCGAAATTCAAACCATTACGCTGTTTAAGTTGATGAAGTCGTTCGAGCGCATCATGAAGCGCATGGAAGACCGCAACAAGAAGCCGGTTCACACGGTGGTGCAGTACAATTACACCATGGAAGAAAGCAGGGAGTACATGCTTGAAACGGTGAAGCGCGAACGAGTAATGGCTTTTGAAAAAATCTTCGACGTTTGTAACGACCGTATCCACGCCATTTTCATGTTCTTATCAATGTTGGAATTAGTACAACAGAAGTATATGAAAATTATGGTGGGAGAGGGAATGAATAATTTTATTGTGGAGTGGAATGAGGAGGAGCAGGAAATAATTAATAATTAAGAATTAGTAATTAATAATGGAACAGCCGGGAGTAATTAATAATTAATAAGTAATAATTAATAATGAAACAGCCGGAGTGCAGGAGGGAAGATGCAAGGAAATACAGAGAAAGAACAGGGGGAGGAACAGGGGGTGAAAACACAGAGAGGTTGCCAGCGCTGCGTTTTCGCTGCGATCGCTGCGCCGCCGCGGTGAAAAAATAATTATATAATTCGAGAACCTACATCATTAAACAGCTAGCTCACACGCCACCTCTCCGAACATCGGAATTCTTAATTCTTACTTCTTAATTCTTAATTCGCCCACCCTCAATCCACAACAACACCGGCCTCTCACTCTTATCAATCACCGCCGCTAATTCTTTCAAAAATGCCGGAGCAACGGTTGGGCAACCATCGCTTTGGCAGATAGGTGCCGGCGCTACTTCTTTTTCAGGTACACATTCATGGGAGTGCAGCACCACGAAACGAGCGAAGGCATTGTTATTGGTTTCTTCCAATCCATACAGTTTATACGCCAATCCGAATCTTCCTTTGTAGGGTTTTCCGATCTTGTACTTTCCCAATGAGGTACAACCACAGCCAACTTCATTGCCGTATTTTCTACCAACCAACCAGCTTTGATTGCAACGGCCGTGGGTAACGAGTCCGGCTTTGAGTACTTTTTTCGATGCTAGGTCAACTACGAAGAAGCGGTTTTCTCCGCTCTCTAAATCCATGTTGATGAGAAAGGCAATGGAAGTATTGAATTGCTTTTGTTTGCAGTAGGCTAGGGCCTCTGAAATTTGGCTGTTGCTGATGGTGTTTTGCGCTTTTGGATTAAAACTTGGTCCGCTACTCGCAAAGGAGCGCATGCGACTCAAATACCAGGCTGCGCCGGTTAACAGCAACAGCAGTAAAAGTAAGGAAAGGCGTTTGGCTAGCTTCATATAAATGGTGTAGTGAATCTGATGCATTTCGGTCAGTCTTCCATAGCCGATGGGTGGTCTTAGTAATTATTTAACGAATGTGAAATGAAACACACATTTACTAAAGGTCCTTTAAATTATAAAGATTCGGTTAATGTTAGATGTGATGATAATAATTACTTATGACATCTAGTGTGTTTATTAAAACGACTTCGACCAACGATGAAAATTCCCTTTTTGTTTGTAATTCTTGACTGAACGATTCAAAATCAGCACAAATGATTTAAGTAGGCACCAATTCTTAACAGTTGTTATTTTCTATAGGTACTCGAAGAGAATATCATTGATTTATATGTATGCGTATATGGTACACAGTTTAAGTTGTTTTTTAAAAATATTTTCGAATATCTGTTATAGATATTAATATTTGTCTTACATTCAAGTATTCGTTGGCGAAAACCTTCGAATAAACCTTCATCCTAACGATTCTTGAGTAACTAAAACGATTGATATGAGATTGCGATTGCTTCTCTTTCTTGTTTTGCTTTGCACATGTGAATTAACCTCATTCGCTCAAGAAGCAGTTTCTAAAATTGATAAGGCTTTAAACCTCCCCGAAAAATTTGTTAATAAGCTCCAGAAGAAATCTGCGCATCTTGAATGGCAGGTTTTAAGAAAAACTGAAAAGTATCTAAAAAGGCTTGCTGTGAAAGAAAAGAAGATTTACGGCAAGTTGCTAAAAATCGATTCCGTAAAAGCCTCTGCTTTAATTGCAGAAAGTAAGGCTAAATACGATGCGGTACTAAACAGCTTGAAGAAATCGCCAGAGGTATCAGTAAAATCAAGTGGCGAATATCTCCCCTATATTGATTCACTAAACGGGATACTTACTTTTGTCGGTGCCCAACCCGGTGTATTGGGTTCCTCAGAAAGTATTCAAAAAAGCATAGGCGCATCCCTTCAGCAATTTAAAAGTCTTCAATCTAGACTAACGCAATCGGATGGCATAAAACAGTTTATTCAGGAGCGGCGTGATTATTTAAAGTCAACCTTAGGAACTTACACTAATTTGCCAAAAGTAATAACAAGCGAGCTCGATAAGTTTAATGTACAGTATAGTTATTATTCTCTTCAGATTCGAGAATACAGGCAATTGCTCAATGATCCTGATAAACTTACTATACGAACTCTTGCACTTCTAAATAAGGTTCCTGCATTTACCGCTTTTCTTCAAAAAAATTCTCAGTTAGCAGGGCTCTTTTCAATACCTACGTCGTATAACACAACACAAGGAATCAACGGCTTGCAAACCATAGACCAAGTGCGTCTATTGGTCATAAATCAGGTAGGTTCAGGGGCTAATGCAATGGCTGCTGTGCAGCAAAATATGCAAGTTGCTCAAACAAAACTGGGACAGTTAAAAGATAAGATTAATCAATTAGGTGGTGGATCTGGCGATATTGAAATACCCCAGAAAAAAGTTAATCATGAAAAGGTGAAGACATTTTGGAAGCGGTTGGAATATGGAAG
>DGDD01000115.1 GCA_002385265.1 Chitinophagaceae bacterium UBA3961 | reverse complement strand
ATGATTTGCTGGTGTTTGCTCGAACTCACCATGTTCTTTACAAATAATGCGGACCTTAGTGGTATTGTTGACATACACAACTTCAGAATAATCATATTTATACCTGTGAACCGCTTTTGCCTTCTCAATCCATTCATTACTATTATATCTGTATACTTTACTACATTTTAAACAGCTGTGACCCTTCAAATGACTATCAGGCGTTTGTAAAAACTCGCCATGCTCAGGACATATTATTAATACTTTCTCTTTTGAAGCCTTATAATCAACTTTTGAATAATCATATTTGTTATTATGAATAACTCTGGCCCTTTTTATGAAAATTTCTTGATTCAAAAAATGTGCCGTGCACTTAGGGCAAGTCGCTCCACTTAAATGGCTATAAGGAGTCTGCCAAAATTCATTATGTTTTTCCCCAGTTATTTCGTCTAATTCATTACAAATAATACAAACCTTTGTTTTTGAGTTTATATATTCAACCTTTGAATAGTCAAATTTATCACCATGTGCTTTGACTGATTTCTCGATAAATTTCTCTTTTCCTAAAGTGATTTTCTGAATCCTTTTTTCATAAGAACATTTCAAACATTCCTTGCCTGATAAATGATTACTAGGTGCTTGATAAAACTCTCCGTGCTTTCGACATATGATGCAAACTTTTTTGTGGGTACTAATATATTCAACTTTGGAGTAATCATACCTTACTCCATGAACCACAATTGATTTCTCTATAAATTCAGAAGTCCTATTTTGAAGACATTTATCCATCTATTCAATGCTATAAAAGCTTGACATTCCACTAGACTGTCTAGGCTTGCGCATAACACTTAAAGATACAAAACTTCTCTGAATTCAAAATAAAACTAATTCCAATATATTTATACTGTTAGTGATATACACCACTTATTCTCTCTAAACACAATCCATCTTTTTGCCCAAAAACTGGTTCCCATTTAAAACAATATTCCCCCACAACCTCATTCACTTACACGTAACCCACCATGGAGTCAAAAACCAATGAACTTCAGTTCAATTCAGTGCTAAGATTTGTGTGGTACTTTTTCATATTTTTTTAACCACAAATAACGCAGATTAATACAGATACTCAGATCGGAACCCGATATCTAATCAACCTAACTGCAATCAGAATTTACAGGATGGATCGTCTACCTCCTCACCCTCTTTCCTCGTTTCCTCTCATCCTCGTTCCTACTCCCCCCTATTCTTTCTTGATCCCGCCTGCCGTTCAATTCTTAATTCTTACTTCTTAATTCTTAATTACATTCTCCCCGTCATGCAACACCGCAACCCTCCCCCTCCACACCAATACCCCCGTCAACCCTTTCGGCAATTCAATAGTTGCTGTCCATTTCTCACCCGTCTTCTTATACTTCGCATGTATCATGCCGTAAGGATGGGGCATGCTGCCCTTCACATCTGTCAAGGTTCCGAGATGGGGCGTGATCTTTACTTTTGAAAATCCGGGGGCGTCGGAGTCGATGCCTAGGATGGTTCGGAAGAATTCTATGTTTGGACTGGCACCCCAGGCATGACAATCAGATCGCGAATAATCCACTTCCGACATCTCCGCCCAGGTGGTCAACCCCTTTTGAATGTTTTCCTTCCATTTGTCGAGCCAACTGAAATAATGATCGCCCCGACCCGCTTTTACCAATGCTTGATGCACATAGTATCTGAAATAAATAGAGGCCGGCGCCAAAAGGGTGTCGTTGCGTTCCAAACGATCCGCTATCTTAGGCATGATTGCTGCATTGGTCATCCCCGTTAGTATAGCCAGCGTATTGGTGTGCTGCGAGAACAGATCCTTCTCTTCGGTATCGGCATACAATTGCTTCGATGCTACCCAGTACTTATTTTGAATGGCCGCTTTCAATCGATTCGCTTCCTGCCCATATTGCACCGCATAAGCCTGCATCCCCAACTGAGTTTCTAAATAAGCCGCTAACTGATAAGCCCATAACAACTGCATGTCCAGTATAGCCGAACTGCCGTTCTTACTATAGGGACCCGTTCCTCCTCCCCAGCCTTTTCTTTCTTCTACCCAATCGGTAAACATCCAATACGGCACGCCCTTGAGTCGCCCATCCGCTTGTTGAAACTTATTAAAATACCAAAGCACGTTTCGCATGCCTTGCAACTTGTCTTTAATGAATTTTGCATCGCCTCTGTACTTGTAATAATCGTATAACATGCCGATATACCACAATGAAAAGGTTGGGATCTGTTGCGGCGAAAAAGAAGGGTGCCTGCTCAGGGTCAATCCTTCCGCCATGCGCGATTGATCCATTTGCTCAATGGCATTTCTTACCAATCGATCGTCACCTGAATTGTACAAAGACACCAAGGCTTGAATGCGCGTATCGCCTATATATTGCAGTTGCTCGTAATACGGACAATCCATATAAGTATCCACTGCGCATAACCGAGCGGTTCTCCAACCCACATTGAAAATAGGGAGTGCATACTCATTATCTGCATTAAACGATGCTTTGAGCTCAAACGGATAGCCCGTAAATCGTGAAGAAATACTTTTCAATTCCAAGGCTTCCTCTCCCGTTGTCACTGATATCCAGATGTATCGGAAGGTTCGGAAGCTTAGGGTTTGATAATCGAGTTCGCCGCCGTTCGTTAAAAACAGGCTGTCCTTTCTTCCCAATAATACTTTGCCATTGATATCATCTCTATTGCCTTTGTACATCGACCAAGTACTTCCCTTTGTGGTATCGTACAAAGCCTCTGCATAACGTATGGCAATAACCGAACCCTTCCCATTCATTGCCTTCAAATTCACATAGGCATTGGTGAGATGTGTTTCATCTAAAATAATGTCTACTTTCTTATTGGCAGGAATTTGAATGCTAGACCCATCACCCGGCCAGTTAGGAGAAGCATTCACCCCTGTTATTTTTCGAATCTTTGGAAAACTCGGCGCTTCTCTTGCAATTGGGGGAAGTGGATCGGGTACCAACATCCACGGATTGATATCGGCTATGCCTTTGGGTGTGCCGCCGCGCCATTGCACCGATACAGCGGCAGGCCAATTGTTCACTGAAAATTCGGTCGACTTCCAACGAGCATCATTCTCATTCACCATAAAACGTTCACCCGGACCCGCCACATAATAGGCAGGATAAGCAATGCCCGGTATCGGCGAATAAGCTTTTGAACTCATCCCCTTCCAAGAACCATTGGTATTAAAAACGCGGTAGGCCGTATCATCGGCTTGCAGAATGAATCCGGTTCTATAAGAAATTTGTCCTTCGGGACGATGCTCTCCTTCATTCCAAACCGTAGCAGCAATTACATTTTTTCCTTGCTTTAAATAAGGAGCCAGATCAATGACTTCAAAACGCCAATAATTCAAATCGCTACGCGTGGGACCAATGGCTACCCAAGCATCGTTCACATAAAGTGAGTAATGATTGTCGCCACTCACCAAAACCTTTAACGATGCCGGTTTAGAGGGGAGGTCGATATCTTTTCTCAAATAATGTATTCCATACTCATGAGCCGGGGCACCTGCCGGAGCGATCCAGTTTGCCTCCCACACATCTTGCATCCATCGAGGGTTGAAACGCTGCGCAATTGAAAACAATGCAACCGCCATAAGCATTGAGAGGAGTAAAGAACGCTTGATCATAGTATTATTATAAGTAATGATTGTATTTCAGGGAAAGAATCATGTCCATATTCTCCTTTCCATTGTAATAAAAGCTTCCTTTGGGTTCAAAACCCAGGTGTTGATAGAATTTAACGGCAGGAATATTGTCGGATTGAACGCCTCCCCACAATACCAATTTTTCCGCCTCAAACCATTGCAAGTATTTCAAAGCATATTGAAACATCGCCGGACCAATGCCCTTTCCTTGCCATGAATCGGCAACAGAAGGAGCCATCGACCAAATACCTGAACCATTTACGGGTACGCCGTATTGATAATAGCGTTCTTTATCACCGGGCATCCAACCTTCTTGTAGAATAGTATAGCCCACAATGGTACCAGGAGGATAGGCAGCAATAATGATGATTTGAGGTAAAGACAAATGTTCGCAGATGAACTGTGCCGTAGCCTCGTCGAACGGATGTGGAGCGAAACGAGAACGGGTCTTTTCAGACAATTGTTGGAAATAGACCGCCAGCGACTCGCTATCGGAATGGCGCAGGGGGCGCAATTCGATCTCCATACCGCTCTTAATGGTGTATTTCATTTAACAAGTTCGTGAACTAAATGTACCGAATAAGTGTTGAATCTTTTCTACCACTTATACAAACCGCATGGAACAACATTACACATTAGAAGAAATTAAAACTTGGGAACGTTTCTACCGGGCTAATTTCATCAATTCCTTATCAGGCTTCAAAAGCGCCAGTTTAATTGGTACCATTAACGAAGCAGGAAATACCAATTTGGCCATCTTCAGCAATATCGTGCATTTGGGTGCCGACCCTGCGATGGTTGGATTCATCAACCGACCCTTGGCTGCCGCACCGCATACCATCAGCAACATTGAAAAAACGGGTGTATTCACCATTAATTTAATATCTGAGGAAATGATCAGCAAGGCCCACCAAACTTCTGCTAAATATGCGGAAGGAATAAGTGAGTTTGATGCCACCGGTTTTACTCCACAATTCACAGAAACCTGCAAAGCACCATTTGTGAAAGAAAGCAAGGTGAAGTACAGCGCTGAATTAATGGAAATCATCCCCATAAAATACAACAATACCTTTTTTGTAATTGGCGCCATCAAAGAAGTGCTGTTTGAGAAAAGTCTCTTAAACCCCGACGGTTTCTTAAGCCTAGAAGAAGCCGAAACCATCGCCTCTCTCGGCCTTGATGCGTACTATAGAGCACAGTTGGTGGCGAGGTATGCGTATGCGAAGCCGGATTTGGAACCGAGATTAATTAATAATTAATAAGTA
>DGDD01000105.1 GCA_002385265.1 Chitinophagaceae bacterium UBA3961 | reverse complement strand
AAAAGGCACCTTCCTCGTTCCTCTTTTCCTCGTCTCCTCTTTCCTCTTAATAAGTATTCGTCATGTCTTCATCCACCACAATTATAAAATCAGCTGTATTCCTGTGTTCGGCTTCCATTTTATCGAGCTCTTTTTGAGTTACAATTGTGATGGTCAAGATTTTGAGCGTTGGTTGCTTTTGCCAGAGGTACCAACAAATACCGTCATGGTTTTCGGAATGAAATGACCCATTGTAATGCAAAAACAAGGAGCCTTCCGTTCTGTATTTTAAAATATTGTAGGCCATCGTGGCATCTTTCAGGGCTTGCGCTTTTGGAAGATTCGATCCTCCATGCCCTTTCATCATTTCGATCATTTTGGTATAGCCGGGCAATGTAGAATCGTAAGCGATTGGAAGTGGTGGCATCCATGCTTTTTGGATGTTTGGGAGTGTATCCAAAACAGCGAAACCACCCTTGGCTACTAATGAAGCGTATCTACGCGGAACATTGGTAGCAGCAAAGAACAAATTTTGTTGCTTAGCAAAATTCACGATTGGTGCATAGTCAGTTGGATAATTCTTCCACAAACGCGCCGATGAGTCTAGTCCTTTAGCACTAATCTTACCTTGCATATACTCCGTAAGTGCTTCTTGATTGTCGGTCTCAAACATTTCAGCGCCAAAAACAAGAGATCGTTTGGCTGCCAAGTCCTTTGCTACTTCTAGCTCTAACCAGTGTGCAATGGAATTGTTGTGCAATTCACCAAACATTACGATATCTGCCCCGGAGATGGCTTTGATCATTTTACCATAATTGGTTTTCTTGCCATTAGAATTGAATATCTGATAAGGCAGCTTCACTTGTGCACGAACACAAATTGATAGGCCCAGCAAACCAAGTAAAATGACTTTTTTCATTTTGAATTATTTGTTGGAAGTTAATTTATTTTTCAGAACCTTGGTCATAACAAAATCATCTTGCAGATCTGTTCCTAACAGAAAAGATTGTGTTCCTGTAATTTCAAAGCCCCATTTTTTGTAGAACCGAATCGCTTTTTCATTCTCTTGCCAAACAATCAAGGAAATTTCGAAGGCATCGAGTTCCAACGCTCTATCGTTCGCTTTTTGCATCAATTGATGTCCCAAACCGGTACCGTATGCTTCACGAAGAATATAAATTCTAGCCAGTTCTATACAGTCGCCTCTTCTTCCGTACTTATCTAAAATCGCTAATTTTAAATAGCCTTTTAATATACCATTAGAGTCAACAGCGCCATAGAACTCAAAATCGGGGTTGTTGAATTCATCTTTAAGTTTTTCAATAGCAAAACGGGTGCTAAGAAACAAAGCCATGTCTTCTTCAGTATTGAATTCTGAATAAGCTTCTTTAAAAGTTTCTCGGCTAAGATGAGCCAGGTCTAAAGCACTGTCGTGATTTAATTTAATAATATCAAAACTCATTTCACTAAATTCGTTTTAATTCTTTAGCTCACCAAAACAGAAAACATGAAAAGATCGTACTGGGAAGACATAGCGCCGAAGTATGAAGAAGAGATATTTGATGTTAGGAAGCATGATAAAAAGAAGAAGATTGAAAAGGCATTAAAGAAATACAGTGCAAATGCAAAGTCGATCATCGATATCGGTTGTGGTGTAGGGAAATGGCTCTCATTTCTTTCACAATTGAGTTTAGAAGTCACCGGAGTTGATATTTCACAAAAAAATCTTGACATCTGTCAATCTACCTACACAAACTTACTAGTACATTATAAGCGAATCGACTTTTGTATCCCTAACATTATTGAACACACCTACAACTTAGCGCTTTGTGTAAATGCCGTTTTGATAGCCGACCATCAGAAGCGTTCAATTTTCTTCAAAAACATAGCATCAACAGTATCCGAAAATGGCTATTTACTACTAGTCGTACCGTCATTAGAGTCGAAGTTATGGGCTGAACAATTGGGATACCAATTGAACATTGATCGTTTTCGAAGCATCACTTATCAAGGTCAAGAAGCCGAGAAAATTGCCAATAATATTCGTCAAGGTGTTTGGGATATTGATGAAGAACCAACCAAACACTTCTTAGAACAAGAATTAGACTATACGTTACATGAATTAGGCTTTACGATCATTAAGAGAGAAAAAATTGAATACGATTGGAGTACAGAGTTTTTTAATCCCCCCAAGCATTTGGGAGCACCCTACCCCTTCGATTGGTTCTTTGTTGCTCAAAAAAATACCCCGCAAAGTTTGCGGGGTACGATCAAATAATTGATATAGGATTTTAAAACGACGGTTGACAACTGTTTCCATATTGTCAGAACAAAACTACACTTGGTTTTAAAAATCCTTTATGAAGCCTATCAAATAGAAAGATGATTTTAGACTCTTGACAATGTGAATTATTTATGCAATCTTATCACCATTGCAGAAGCACCACCTCCTCCATTACAAATTCCGGCAGCACCAATTGACTTATTGTTTTTTGCCAAAACATTGATCAAAGTAACGATGATGCGAGCACCGCTGCAACCCAAAGGATGCCCTAGCGAAACTGCTCCACCGTGAACATTTACTTTTGAAGGGTCAATACCGAGGCGTTTGGTATTTTCAATTCCTACCACACTGAAAGCTTCGTTGAGTTCCCAAAAATCGACTTGTTCATTCGATAGTCCCGCTTTTTTCAAAGCCTTTGGCAAGGCCAGTGCAGGCGTAGTGGTGAACCATTCAGGAGCCTGTTCAGCATCGGCATGCGATACAACTGTAGCGAGTGGTTTCACTCCGAGTTCTTTTGCTTTCTCTGCACTCATGAGTACCAATGCAGCTGCTCCATCGTTCATGGTAGACGCATTGGCGGCGGTAACGGTGCCATCTTTTATAAACGCAGGATTCAAACTAGGAATCTTATCAAACTTCACATTAAAGGGTTCCTCATCTTTATCAAAAACTAAGGGATCACCTTTTTTCTGAGGAATCAATACGGGAACAATCTCATTTTTAAAAGATCCGTTTTCCCAAGCGGCTTGACTTCTTTTGTAACTTTCGATAGCAAATTCATCTTGATCATTTCGAGAAATATTGCATTCTCTTGCGCACAGTTCAGCGGCTATTCCCATTGCTTTTCCGTCATAAACATCGGTCAATCCGTCTTTTGCCAAACCATCGATGGCATTCACATTGCCGTATTTATTTCCCCAACGCATCGAATCTAAGTAAAACGGAACATTACTCATGCTTTCCATACCTCCTGCAACCACAATTTCAGCATCGCCTAAAGCAATCGCTTGTGCAGCTTGCGCAATCGCTTTCATCCCACTAGCACACACTTTATTGACAGTGGTACAATTCACATGATTAGGAAGACCTGCAAACTTGGCTGCTTGGCGAGCAGGGGCCTGACCTAAATTGGCTTGGATCACACAACCCATGTAAACATCGGTAATTTGATCGGGTTGAATTCCGGCACGCTCTACCGCACCTTTAATAGCAACGGCTCCAAGTTGAGTAGCGCTAAAACCTTTTAACGAACCACCAAATGAACCCATGGGCGTTCTCACTGCAGAAACGATAACAACTTCTTTCATATGAATCGATTAGATTTGACTTTATCTTTCAAAGATAACACTTGTTAGTATCTATGCAAGCTTCTTATTCAGAAAATGCCTTTATAAAGGGAGAATTCATAATTGAAAGGTTTCCGGGAAAGGGGGGATGGTATTACGTGGCCTTGCCTGGGATAAAAACAGCCCAAAATCAGCCATTTGGGTGGCGAATTGTAAAAGGCAGTATAGATAACTACAATTTCGAACAATATCACCTGATGCCGATGGGAAATGGATCGCTATTCTTGCCAATTAACGCTGCAGTTCGAAAGAAAATCAAAAAAACGGTTGGCGACCGTGTAAGTATTACTTTGTTTGAGGATGAAGGAATACCTGCGATACCTGATTATTTAAAAGACAGTTTATCATTCGAGCCTGTATTATGGAAAGAATTCGAAGCTCAAACTACGGCCTTCCAGAGGGCCTGGATCAAGAAAATTGAGGATGCAAAAACAGAAGATGGAAAATCAAAGAGGATATTGGATCTTATACAAACTCTAGAAAAGAAATAAAACCGATTGAACTTTCAATCGGTTTTATGGTAAATATTATGCAGATTTCTCGGCTTTGAGTAAAGTTCCAGAAGCGCTAAATGTTGCCTCCCATTTTACACCAGATCTATTGAAATGCGCTCTCCATGTTCCATCAGAGCGAAGTTTCCACTCATAAACTGTTTCACCGGGAAAATTTGCTGCAAAGGCATCAAGCACAGCTTTTGGCACTGCTTTGTCGCTTACAACACGACTTGCTGTGGTACGTCCATTGTCATCCAATTTTGATTCCACTCTTTTATCGTCGGCATTGAAATGTACTTTGAATTTATCGTCCGTTCCTTTTCTCCATTCTAACTCAGAAGCTTTTGAATTGTCGGCGGTAAAACCGGATACAACTGAAGAGGGAACTGAAGAACTGGGAACAATTACATCGCTCGACATTGTGGTATCTGAAGCGGTTTTTGAGCAAGAAGCGAATAAAACGATCGCGGCGATTGCTGATAGGATTTGATGTTTCATACTTTTACTTTTTAGATGTTTTAAGAACTATTTCTTATTGGTAAAAGCAAGAAACTAGTATGTAACCACGAATTCTCATTTTTTAAAAAAAGAAACCGTTCACAACGCATTAACAAAAAATAGTATCTCTCCTACCCAACTAAACAAAGCTTTCTACCCATCCACCTTAGAAATGACTACTCATGAAATTTCTAAGTTTTCTCCTAATTATATCCCTTTTCCATTCTAAAACGGATTGGCTCATCAATTGGCAGGAAGCGCAATTAAAAGCCAAACAAGAGGGCAAATTGATTTTATTGAACTTTTCTGGCTCCGACTGGTGCGTGCCCTGTATTCGACTTCATAAAGAAGTGTTTTCTGATCCCGGTTTTGATGAACTAGTGAAAGACAATCTGATTTTGGTGAATGCCGATTTCCCAAGATTGAAAAAGAATCAATTGTCGGCAGCACAACAAAAGATCAACGACGCATTGGCAGAGCGCTACAATACTCAAGGGAAATTTCCTTTAACTGTTTTGATGAATGAAAAGGGAGAAGTGATCAAAATTTATGACGGGTATGCCGGTGAAGGGGTTGCGTCATTTTTGGGAAGAATTAGAGATGATATCTACTCATATAAATCGAGATAGATGAAAGAAGCCTACAGACAAGAAATGCTTTTAATGGGCAACCGATTTGAGGTAACGGTAGTAACCGCATCTCAAGCGGAGGCCAATTACTGCATTGGTAAGGCTGTGGCAGAAATTAAACGCATCGAAGAATTATTGAGTACTTATAAAGAAACCAGTGAAACCAATGCCATAAACCGCAATGCAGGTATTGCTGCTGTAAAAGTAAGTGCAGAGACACTAGCACTAATAATTCGGGCTAATCACATCTCTAAAATTACGCAAGGCGCTTTTGATTTAAGCTATGGTTCCATTGATAAGCGATTGTGGAATTTTGATCGAAGTATGGATTGTTTGCCAGACAAGGCTACAGCAAAGTCATTGGTTCGCTTGATCAACTATAGAAATATCGAGACAAACCAAGAAGCATCTACTGTATTTCTAAAAGAAGTAGGAATGCGTATTGGCTTTGGAGGTATCGGGAAAGGATATGCAGCAGAAAAAGCGAAACAAGTTTTAAAAGAATTAGGCATTGAAAGTGGAATTGTAAATGCATCGGGAGACCTCACAGTTTGGGGCACACAACCGAACGGAAGTGCTTGGACAATTGGTATCGCACACCCGGATGCAAAACAATGGCCCTTTTCTTATTTCGAATTGAAGGATGGTGCCGTTGCCACATCCGGCAACTACGAAAAATTTGTATTGATAAAAGGGCAAAAGTATTCGCACACTATTGATCCAAAAACAGGATACCCTATTACAGGAATTAAAAGCGTAACCATCATGTCTCCAAATGCAGAGCTCTGCGATGCCTTGGCTACTCCTGTTACTATCATGGGAATTGATGCGGGATTGCATTTCGTTAATCAACTTGGGGGAGTATCATGTGTGATTATCGATGATCATAACAGACTTTATCATTCAAATAATACTAACCTCTCTTAATCGTAAACAATGAAGAAAATCAGGTTCTTTTCAATTGCAGGAATGATCATCATTTTAGTAGGTACTTCTTGCGCAACCGTTCGACCATATCAAAAGAATAAACTAAATGATGCCGAAATGGAATTGGCTGCCAGAAAAATTGAACGTGGCGATATGAGTTTTCAAACCTACCGCGAAGGTTCCTCAGGTGCTAATGGTGGCAAAGCCGGCGGCGGTTGCGGCTGTAACTAGTAGTTATCTCCTTAAATCGAATACATGAAGAAAATCTGTCTCTCACTAGTAGGCATCATTCTCGCATTTTTTGTTGGTTTTGGACAAAGTTCATCTGACACTACTTATAAACGCTTGGATCTGCATGTTGAAGAAGTGAATATATTGTCGAGCTATTATTCTCAAACCGGTAACCACAGTGCTATTACAGGAGGTATCGGAACGCAGCGATTAACCGATGTTTCGAATATAGTGCAACTAAAGTTAGCCCGTTATGATTTGTACGGTAGAAAGAAGACGGTTGATTGGGAACTAGGAATTGATCATCATACCGCCGCTTCCTCAGCCTATGTTTCGAAAACAGGAGCTTCGGCAACAGGGGGAACACGAATTTATCCCTCTGTAACTTGGAAAATCATCAATGATGCCAAAAGGCAGGAAACCGGTTTCGGGCTGACCTATTCAAATGAATACAACTACAAGTCGTATGGTGCCAATGTAAGTTTCGCAAAGCGTTCAATTGATGAGAACAGAGAAGTTTCACTAAAAGCTCAAGTATATTTTGATCGCGTTAAAATGATTCAACCATCCGAATTCGCTCCAACAGAATCGAGTACTCCTACTTATAGTACTATTACCACAGCCAGTGGTAGAACAATTAGAGTGAATTCATCAAGTGAAGCCAGCAGTGGAATCCCTAGTGAATCTAGAAATACGTTCGATCTTTCTTACTCGGTAAGTCAGGTTATCAATAAGAAATTGCAGGTTGCGTTGGTAGGCGACTTTGTTGGCCAAAATGGCTATTTAGGGCTTCCTTTCCACCGGGTTTACTTTACAGATGGAACTGTAAAAGTTGAAAACTTGCCGAGCAGCAGATTTAAATTACCGATTGGCGTGAGAGCCAATTACTATTTGAGTGATCGCTTTATACTCCGCTCCTTTTATCGATTTTACACCGACAACTGGGGGGTAACATCGCACAGTGCCAGTATAGAGTTGCCGGTTAAAATAACGCAGTTTGTATCAGTGAGTCCTTTTTACCGGTTCTACACTCAAACTGCATCCAATTATTTCAAACCCTATTCTGAACATGCTTTAACTGAAACGTACTACACAAGCAACTACGACTATGCAGCAATGAACAGTCAGTATGCCGGTATCAATGTTCGTATTGCACCACCAAAAGGGGTGTTTGGAATCAAAAACTGGAACATGCTGGAACTGCGAACAGGGCTGTACCAGCAAACTACCGGACTAGAAGCGTACAATCTTTCACTCAATCTCAGATTTAAATAGGTTAGTTTTTTGTTTGATAAATCAAGGACACGGGCCCCATTTTCAAATGGGGCCCCACCTTTTAGTATGGATATTACTCGGAACGGAGAAATTCCAACAAGTAACAATTGTTCAAATAATTTTATGCCAACGGTTGAATAATGGGATAACGTTGAGCGGTTTGAATTCGTAAAACTTAGATTTGTAGTCCAGACGAAAATTTATGAGA
>DGDD01000213.1:986-11631 GCA_002385265.1 Chitinophagaceae bacterium UBA3961 | reverse complement strand
GTCTTGCTTATACATATGAAGATCGTATTCAGGAACTACCACACCGGAATCGGACTGAGCGTATGCACTGGTATTGGCGCAAACTATCAGTATACTCAGAGTGATATACCTTGAAAACGACGTTACTAAAAACGTCTTTTTCATTACTTGTTAATTTAAATTGTAGTGTGTGGTTCTAAAGCCCTTGCTCGGAAGAACATGCAAATATTCATTAATTGATAAAATAATCACTATTTACGGTGTTAGTTTTCAATCACTTAACAATTAAGCCATAAATAAATAATGTTACCGTTCTTTTATCCGGTTATAAATCGAAGAAATGAGTGCTTCAGGTTGTACAAAGAGAAAAAAGGAGCATCTTTATTCAATTGAAAAAAATCCAATCTTCAGGCAATCAACTTGCCACTCTAGACTTATTTTGAAGCATTAAATGGACACCGTAACTTAGATTTGTAATGTGATGATGGTGATACAGTGACACTTCTAAAATCAGACCATTCATGCGCACCATACGCTACTACATCAACTCCTCTTTCATTAAGAAATTCCATCTTAGTATTTACCTACTAATTCTAATGAGTACGAATGATAGCGCTTTTGCACAAGTTGATAATGAACGAAGAATTCAAGACAGTGTAGTTGGATGGTGGACTACGCAACGATTTGACAATCTCCTAAAACCTAGTACTGACCCTGTTTATAAAAAGCGCGTAGCAATTGATGATCAAATAGTTTCTTGGATGAAAAAGTCGTATCAACCTGTTGGTGGACTGGGAACTTACAGGCGACAAAACTTCAAGAATGTTTTTGGGGTCTATTTTATGGTATGGAATGTAAGTTTTGATCCAATGTGGCTGGATGAAAAAAAGCAATTCAAGCCAATTTCAGAAGAGAATACGCCATTTGGCATTCAAGCAAATGCGATCCCGGGCTCCTATCCTATTGAATATTTCAATGAAGTATCTAAATCATATTATTTCACCTGGCCAGCGGATGGTTATACATCGGAACCTACTAAAAGAAAAGATCTGGCACTAAAACAAGCACCCGCCAGTAAAACCTTTTTCACACGGAGCAATGAATTACAGGCTGTTTTTATTGGTCCTGAAAACCGGCTTCCTTTTCTACCTGTTACTATTGGCGAATACCTTGATATGGCTTCAGCCTCTTACGAAAAGCAATTGAAAAATAGAAAAGATCGAATTGACTCCCAGTGGCCGGGATCTTCTGCGGCAGATCAAAAATCAAGAGAGTCGGCCTACGAATATGTAGTGAAGGAATATGAAGGCTATAAACAGAACATTTTCAAGTATAAGGAAAAATACCAGTCTCGTTTAACCGAACCGGCAGTTTTACGAAACATGCAACCTAGTTTCATAGGCGATTTTTCAAATGGTACGGATCCTTTTGAGATCAGCTCTTCCCAAAAAGAACGGAATGCTATTTTTCCGGTTTACAAGCTGATAGAAGAAACTATGATTAAATGTCAGTCTCCAATACCGCAGTGGATCGCAGCTTGGTATCCTTATGAGCGCAAAGAAGACGGTAACCAACTGTATGAAATGTACCGTAGCATGACCGAGCACATTAACTATGACTACATTTATAATTATTTCTATGATACCATTAAGGTTAAAGGAAAGGAATACCGTCCACTAAATGAAGAAGATTTGACCCAGCGATTGAATGCATACAGAAACAAGAAAGGAGTAGTATCAAGTTTGCCGAGTGCTACTACCAAAAATGGGGCTTGGTTTAGCGATGATTTGAGTGATGCAACGGTGGGAAATAAACCACGCAATTGGTATTTCAGAACATACGGTGAACATCATAGTGTTGCTCAGATCAATGGCCTAGCTGGAAACTGGATCAAATTGGGATACAATAACCCTATTACTCCAACTGGCGTAAAGAAACCATTACCCAAAAATTTCAGTTTTGAATTCGATCTTGCTACAGATGCTTTCTCGGAAAGAACAGGTGCTAAAGTGAATTTACTATTAAGTAGTTGGGAATTGAATGAAGATGGTACCGCTCGGAAAAACGGAAATGGCTTTACCTATTTTTTGTCGTTTACAGCAGGAGATGAATCGGATTATAACAACAATAATTACAGCGGAGAATTATTAGTGGCTCTTTCTACCAGTCCTGCTGTTAATAGTGAAAATGGATTGGAAGGTGCTTTTATCAAAAAACCACTACTCAACTTTACCAATAGGAAACGAAAAATTCACGTGGAGTTGAAAATTATCAATGGGGGGCTTGAACTCTTTGTGAACGGAAACAAACTAGCAACAACAGGCGATTTCAAGCTTGGTTATGGAGGCGGGTGCAATAATTGTCAATTGAGATCAGATCAAGTATTCAATTACTTTCAATTTAAGAATCAAACAAACAATGCAACAGCTATTGGTGCCTATATTGGAAATATAACAATTAAAGCTTTGTAAGGGCAGACTGAACCAATGGGCTCAGCCTGCTCTCATTTTTCTTAAGCTTCCATCTTTTCAATGGCTGCTTTCAAAAAATTGAGGTGCGTTCCGTAGGTACGAAGCATTCGCTTTCTACCTAAATAAAGCACTAATACCAGTATACCAACATAAGCTAGCCCACGTAAAAACGGATGAACTAGGTACCAGTCTTTTAATTCAAGGTTCATCACTGCATCCAATCTTGTCTCTACTACTACCATCATTGCAATCATTAAAACGGCGTGCACTACTTGAAACCAGATCAATCCGTTTTCAATGCGCTTTACATCGCGTAGCATGGAAGCTTTTACGGAAGCATTGTACTGCTGTAGCTTTCCAACAATTAGAAAATTGATTCCAAAATAAACTCCTAATAAAAGGAGCGCTAAGCCAAAAATCCCGAATTCTGCACTCTTCCATAATTCCGGCTTTACATAAAGATCGTATCCCAATACAACCATTGCCACCGGGAAAATCAATAACTGGTTTAAAAATTTGGTTCGCAAAGAAGCTACAGGACCATAGCTTTGATTGTTAAGGAAAACTTCCGCTTCATTTTTCGAAGGCTTTAATTCTTCAGAACTTTGATTGTTCCATTCTTTTTTAAAAATATCGAGTTCCATGTTTTTAATTTTTTGTAAGTTTTTTTAATCGTTCTTTTATTCTTGACATCTTTACGCGTAAATGAGCTTCGTTAATACCGAGAATTTCTTCCATTTCTTGGTACGACTTATCGTCTAAATACAACATCACAATGGCTTTACTAATTTCATCGAGTGTTTTGATGGCATCGTATAAAGCGGCCAGTTGTTGTTCCCTTTCTTTTCCATCATCGGGATGAAAAGAGGGCTCCGGAATTTGTGTGGGATCTCTATACTCTACTTTGGAATTTTTGGTTTTTCGAATGCCCGAAATAGCTGTATATACCGCTACTCGATACATCCAAGTAGTAAATTTGGCTTCGCCTCGAAAGCTTTCAAACCCCTTCCAAAGTTGAATCATGATCTCCTGATAAAGGTCTTGGCGTTCATGATCGGTATGCCCGTAAATTCGGCAGACCTTGAAAATCAAGAGTTCATGCTCTTTTATCAGTTGTAAAAATTGCTGTTTATCCGGTTTCAATTGGTGTTGTTTACAGAATAGTGTAGGTTCAATGGAAAAAGTAACAGAGGAACATGGCTTTTTTAGAAAATTAATTACCTCCCTCCAAACCAAAGAACCATGAGTGCCGGATTGAATTGAAAAAATAAGATGGGGCATTGCGCCATTCCCCTTGCTGGTATTAGCGAATATCAAATTGAAACACCCAATCTGGTACGTCCGCCCCTTCTTCTCTCAATATTAAATTCATTTGAGCTGCATGGTGTTGCAAATGACGCATGTTGTAGAGCACTATTTCAACATAACTATAGTCCATCGTTTTGGAACTGTTGATCCATCGAGATTGAATACCTTGATGTTTCACTTCCGGAATAAAACGAAGGAATTGAGCCCTGCAATGGGCCATATAGTGAAGTAATTCAGCTTTCGTATACACTCTGTTCGGCATTCGATCTTCGAACTCGGAGCTATCAAATGGAAAAGGCGGTTGGAAATTCGCGGGGTCTTTCGACAAGTAGTAATCGGCGAAGAATAAAACATGGTAGGCCTGATACCAGTAATTGCGAGGAGTATCCCACATATGATCAGGGCAAAAGACGATGGCATTTTCTACCATCTTTAAAGCAGCCCCGAATTGCCGGCTCAAATCTGATTGCAATGAAACAGACGCGATAGGTTTCATTGGCTGTTTGACAGTTTCTTGAGTGGGCTCTTTTTCATTCGACCGAACCAGCGCATTGATGCCTATTCCTACTAACCACAAAACAGAAAAAATGACCAAACCCTGTGTATTCGCTTTAACATCTTCAGGATCGAAACGGCCGTGAATGCGCGAACCGGTAATTCCATTGGAAAATTCTTGTGCCCATTCAATTCCAACCCCCATTAAAAACAAACCGATAAAAACCAACACATGTGCCCACCATTTCTTCCCAACAAAAAGAAAATTGAGAAAAGCAGCCGCTCCGAAATAGAAAAGGCTGTGAAGCTCTTTGTCGTAGTGGTGAAACCGAGACGGCAGTTTGATCATAAAGCCATAGAAAGCCACGCCAAAACAGAGGGCGGTTATCAGCATTTTTTGCTTTGTCGTCAGTTTCAATATAAACATGCACCGAATTTTAAGTATTTAAAGATAAGTGGAAGAATTGAAAGTCAGTTTAGCTTAAGCATCAATCATATTAAAAGAAAAAGGCTGTTGATATTCAACAGCCTTTTCAAGTAGTTAGTAATGATCTCCGGTTAATTCTTGTAAATTTTTCGAACAGTATTCGTTTGCCCGATCTGCAATTTCAAAAAGTAAACTCCGGTTTGCATATTACCAAGGTCAACATCGGCACTTCCATTCAAACTTAGATTTCTCTCAAATACTTTCTGTCCATTCGCCGACATTACTTGAAGATTCACATTCCCACGAAGGATGGTTGAACTCAAGTGAACTTGATTGGAGGCTGTTTTATAAGTAACCACTAGTGGGTCTGTGCCCCCCGATGTATTATTGATTCGAACAATAGCTGTATAAGCAGTATAACCATCTTCTTGCACCAATTTAATACGATAGAGCGAAGTACCAGATGGTGTTTGTTTGTCGGTAAAGCTGTAACTGTTTGAACCGGTTAAAGTAGCGCCGGCAACTTCACCGATGGTCGAAAAACTACCGTTGAAATCGGCACGCTCTACCAAAAACTTATACGGGCTTGATCCATCGTTATCAGCTTTCCAGTTCAATACAGCCTCGTTGTTATTGTTTAGCGACACTTGGAAAGATTCGAACGTGATCGGCAACACAAATGAGTTGCTCCATACAAGCGTATAATATCCGTCTGCTACGTTTGACGCGGTTAATGCAAAACTTATGGTAGTACCTGAAATAGTATAATTATTTGATAACAGCACATTGGTTCCCGAAGTGAAACTACCATTGGTAGCATTGTACAAAATTCCATAACTCACAGCCCCACCCGGCAAGGTAGACCCATTGTAATTATTGAAGTCGAATTTGATAGTAACAGTACCGGCATTGTTTCCACCGGTTTTGTCAACATACCAAGAACGGTTGAAACGGCTGATTCCGCTTGGTGGCACCCCTGTAATTGTTTGGTTGGTGAGAACCGTGTTTGCTTGATTGTTATGTGCCGCCATGATATAGCCTGCTGTATTCAAGAACCCACCGGAATTAGTAGCGCTTTGAAAACCCATTCCATCTGTGGAACCACCGGAGCCGGTTGCATTGTTTACAAAGTTATCCGTTGAACTGGTGTAACCAATGCCAATTAAATTCTGATTGAAAGTAGTTGAAGTAGGAGGTGTGAAACGTGAGGTACCTACTGTTAGTCCCCATTCGGCACCCAAATAGTTTTCTACAAGAACACGTTGAGTAGTATTCAATGCTGTATTGAATACTAATACTTCCGACATGGTACCATTAAAGTAGGTATCCGCCGCCCAGTTACTTCTTCCAATAAAGTTGCTTGTTCTTGCCACTGCATTGGTAATATACGTTCTAGAAGATCCAAGAGCTCCGCTGCTGGCTTGAGTGGTTCCATTGCGTACCATGGTAACAGCGGTATTGGCTCCTGCTGATCCACTTGCCTGAACAGCCTCGTAAATAAAATTGGTACCGTTCGAAACCGGTCCACCGGTAGTGTATGCCTGGGCTCCCGTACTTCCGGCCCAGCCCTCGAAGCAGAAGTTGGTGGTATTCCCATACCGTCCCATCCAAATATTGTTACTCGCCGCACCGTTACCGAAGTCGTAAATTCTTTCCCAGTTGCCGGTAGATGCAAAATTCGCAACTGCAAATGAACTCACGCCACTAGTGAAACTAAGTGTATTGGGTAATGCAGTATTGCCAAGATGTTGAGAAGAAGAGGATGTAAAAGTTAATGCGGGACGACTACCTGGCCCTGTGGCAGCACCATAAACCGGACGGCTGGCAGTAGTAGATTGCGTGAAGTGATTGTTCTTACCACTTAAATCGGACCATTGTGAAACCCTGTTCGATCCATCCACCGTAAGTGAGCTTGTATTCTGAGCATTCAACCAAACGAACAAACTACCTCGTCCAATTCCACCCGGTGAATATTGTGCAAAAACCGAATTTGAAATTACCGTTGCCAAAACCAATGCTTGGATACGAAAGCTAATTTTAAGCGTACTTTTTTTCATTTCTTTCATAGTTTGGGTTCAACTGCGCCAAAAACGGAATAAGTGTATTCTTTATTTTTGACTACTATTGAACACATAGACTACGATCTGCGTGCCAATTTATTAAACTTCTGAAATGCAATGATTTAGGCAAGAATTAAAAAAAGATTAATTCCCAAAATGAAACTGGAGTTCCCAAAATGCAATTTGAAAAGACTGTAATTGCATTAGAATAAAAACAACTATATTGATAAATATCAAATCAGAATATGAAATTTTTCGCGCAAGTCAAATCGCTCTAGCGCAGCTTAATAGTATAACTTAATTTTATTTGTTCTAAACTGCTTTTGCAAACCCTACTGTGTCGCGATATGTTTGTGGAGAAACCATTGCATTGACTTTAAAAAACCTACTGAAATAGTATTCATCTTCATAACCAAGTTCATGAGCTATCTCTTTCACTGTTTTATTTGTTAAATAAAGTTCTCTTTTCGCTTCAATGATGATTCGTTCATTGATAACAGCGCTCAGTGTTTTATGAAAATGCGTTTTGGTGATTTTGGCTAAAGCTTTGGGGGAAATGTAAAGGAGTTCTGCATACTCAGAAGGACTGTGCTTGGAACGAAAGTGTTCTTCAATAGCATCTTTTAATTTTTGCAATAAAAAGGGTTCTTTAACTGTAGCTGTGTCGTTTGGAACGAGTTCTTGTTGTTGCATTTTGAGTCGTGCAGCAGTAATCAGAAAAATCTTCAAATAAGAAACGAGTAATTCATACTGCGCCAAATCAGTGTTTTGAATTTCAGTTTTTATTTGTAAAGAAATCATGTCGAGCGTTTGTTCGGTGCCCGAATCAACGGTTACAAAAGGAGGGCTGTAAATATTGTTATACAAAACGCCGTTACAAGAAACTTCTTTATGATGTTTGTAGATACAAAAAAACTCGGAATGAAAATTTATGACCAGTCCTGAAAGCGCCTCATCGGATTGAATCGAAAAGGGCTGATAGGGAGCAAAGGCAAACAGTGTATTCTCTCCAAATTCATAACTTGCAAAGTCGGCCATTACTTTCCCTTTTCCTTTTTTTACCCAAATCAAAGAGAAGAAGGGATTTCGCTGGATTTCTTCAAAGCTGTTTGCGTCTTCTACTATTCCATATCGAAAAGCCAGGTCTCCGGTTTGAGGATTAATCAAGGTATAATTTGATTGATTCATCATTAGCCTGCAATTACAATTTATTTAATTCTCTTTAGCCTTGATACTTTTTAAACAATACAGATGCAATATGTCCGCCGAAGCCAAATGTATTACTCATGGCAAAGTTAATATTCTTAGGCTGTGCCTTACCGAGTGTTAAGTTGAATGTATTGCTCCACTGTTCATCTACAACTTCCGTATTAATGGTTGGAGGAACGATGTTATGAAGCAATGCTTTCACGGTTATGATGGCTTCTAAAGCTCCGGCAGCACCGAGTAAGTGACCGGTCATTGATTTAGTGCCGCTCACATGCAAATCTTTTCGGTTTCCAAATACTCGCTGAACAGCACGCAATTCACTTTCATCACCTAAGGGCGTAGAAGTTGCATGGGCATTGATATAATCTATTTGATCTGGATGGATATTGGCATCAGACATTGCATCCAACATTCCAAGATAAGCACCCTCTCCTTCCGGATGCGTGCCTGTTAAATGATAGGCATCGGCCGCCATTCCACCGCCGATAAATTCAGCAATAATGGGAGCGTTTCTTCTTAAAGCACTTTCCAAACTCTCCACAATCATGGCTCCACCTCCTTCGCCCATTACAAACCCATCGCGACTTACATCAAATGGTCTTGACGCCTTTTGAGGATTTTCATTGTGAGTGCTCAATGCTTTCGATGCATTGAATCCACCTATTCCACTCTCATTAATTGCCGCTTCAGATCCACCTGCAATAACGATGTCTGCCTTTCCCAATCGAATGTAATTAAATGCATCGATCAATGCAGTTGTAGATGAAGCACAAGCCGAAATTGTAGAGAAATTCAATCCGCGCAATCCATGTCGAATTGAAATAACTCCCGATGGGATATCCGCAATTATCTTGGGAATAAAATAAGGGTTGAAACGAGGTTGTTTGTTGTTCTTAAAAAATTCCTCCAATTGATCCTGAAAGGTGATTATGCCTCCATTTCCAGAGCCCCAAATAACGCCTACCTTATTTGTATCAATAGTGCTAAAGTCGAGCCCTGCATGTTTGATTGCTTGTTCGGCAGCGGCAACGGCGTACTGAGTGAAAAGATCGTACTTACGAGCTTCATTCTTTTCAAAGTATTTAGAAGGATCGAACCCTTTAACTTCCGCAGCAAATTTTGTTTTAAATGCCGTTGTATCAAATTTTGTGATTTGAGCTACACCACTTTTTCCCGCTACAATATTCTCCCAAAATTCATCAACATTATTTCCTAAAGGAGTGATGGCACCCAAGCCGGTAATCACTACACGTTTCAATTCTTTCATTTCAAATTTTCTTTATTCTCACGTTCAATAATCTACGCAAGTTATTCCATTTCCATTGAATTAATGAGTAATCAACCTATTAAGTCATGTTGCTCTAGAACAGCATCCCAGAGGCTGTCGCCACATTCATCAACTAATACGATGGGTGTTGTTTCTTTTGTGTTGTTCATATTCATTTCAAGATGATTTAAATTTCCTGTCTTTTTCTTCAATTGCTAAATCGTTGATGCTGGCGTAGCGCTTTCGCATCAATCCATTTTCATCAAACTCCCATGTTTCAATGCCATAGGCACGGAACCATTGTCCTTCAATAGAATGGTACTCGTATTCAAATCGAACGGCCATTCTATTTTCTCGAAAACCCCAAAGCTCTTTTTTTAATCGATAATTGAGTTCCTTTTCCCATTTCAAGTGTAAGAAGGCTTTCACTTCAGCCCTTCCATTGATAAAACTGGTTCGATTTCTCCATTCCGTATCCAAGGTATATGCTTTGCTTACTTGCTCGGGATCCTTCGTATTCCACAGGTCTTCAGCCATCTGAACTTTTTGAACGGCCGTTTCTAGTGTGAAGGGAGGAATGGGATGTTTGATTTCTATGCTCATGATTAAAAAGTAAAAGTAGTGAACGAATAATGTGATGACAATGGACGAATTCCTATACTTGATGGACAATTTTCCATAAAAACGAAAGCAGAAGCTTTTTTTAGAATCACTTCTGCATTCATTTTTATTGATTCAATTATGATAATGGTGGAGCGAGCGGAAAATCAACCGGAATTTGTGTTAGGTTGTGCAGGTAATTCATCGCCGTTTTGTCGCTAATTTGTAAAATCAGATCAACAAGATTTTCATCTGTATAACCTTGTGCATAGAATGCATCCACTAAGAGCGCATCAACATTACCGCGATTTCGAGTGATAGCGGCAGCTAATTTCACCAAGGCATCCAATTTTGGCTGATCGGCTTTTTCGCGGCGAATGTTTTCAAGTTGAGCATCTGTAAACCCATTCATTTTTCCAATCAAAGTATGGGCACTTTTGCAATACAAACAGTTATTCACTTCACTTACCACCAAATTCACGGCTTCTTTTTCTTTATTAGATAAAGTTGTTTTTGCATTTTGATAAGCGAGGTATCTGCCCAATCCATTTTCAGAATAGGCGATGGTTGCATACAAATTGGGGACGAATCCGAGCGCTTTGTGTAAGTTGTCAAAAATTGCTTGGTTTGCGGGGGCTACTTGTTCTCTGGTAGGAACATTAAATTTTTTCATTGTTGTTATGATTTTGATAGTGCAAAGCTGCAACAATAACAACCCCTTAAAAATGGATAGAGCACGCCTTCTGATGGATAAATTTCTACCATAAAAAAAGAGCATTCAATGAATGCTCTCTCTCTTCTGTGCCCAGGACTGGATTCGAACCAGCAC
>DGDD01000213.1:0-664 GCA_002385265.1 Chitinophagaceae bacterium UBA3961 | reverse complement strand
GGATTCGAACCAGCACGCCCTTTCGGGCACCACCACCTCAAAGTGGCTTGTCTACCAATTTCAACACCTGGGCAATCACCCTTTCTTACCGAAGGGGCGGCAAAAATAATAACTATTTATTTAAAATCACACGAAAAGTGGTTCCTTTTCCAATTTCTGAAGTTTTTACAAAGAGTTGACCTTTGTGGTATTGTTCAATGATGCGTTTGCAGAGGCTCAAACCCAGTCCCCAACCACGTTTTTTCGTTGTAAATCCGGGCTTGAATACCGTATTGAACTGAGAACGAGGAATGCCTTTTCCGGTGTCGGAAACATCAATGATCACACTATTATGGGTGTTTTCCATGGTGATGGTGATAGCCCCCTTCCCTTCCATGGCATCGAGGGCATTTTTGAGCAAGTTTTCAATCACCCAATCGAACAAAGGCGCAGAAACCGGGGCGATGTATTCTTTATCGGGAAAATCGAGGATGAACTGCACTTTGCCTGGGGCTCTTTTCTTAATATAATCTTGCATTCCTACCACCAAACCGGAAACTTCCCGTTCTTCCAAATTAGGTATGCTGCCTATTTTACCAAAACGATCGGAAACCAATCGCAAACGGTCCACATCTTTCGACATTTCGGCCACCATCATTGGATCGGCGCCCGATTCTTTCAACAT
>DGDD01000178.1 GCA_002385265.1 Chitinophagaceae bacterium UBA3961 | reverse complement strand
CACCAACAATACCCACTGTTCTTTTCCTTCAAAATTCATTGAAAAAAGATCGGGACATTCCCATACACCCCCATGCGCCCCCAAGTCCTTACCAAACTCTGATTCCTTCGTCCAATCTTTCAAATTCGGCGAAGAATAGAAATGAATGGTATTCACCACTGCTAGGGTCATGATCCATTTCTTTGTTTCTTCATGCCAAAACACTTTTGGATCACGGAAGTCCTTAATACCAGGCGTTTTCAAAACAGGATTGCCCGAATACTTGGCCCAGGTTTCACCATTGTCTAAACTGTAAGCTATGCTTTGATTTTGAAAATCACTCGTTCCTGCATCGGCTCTTTGTTGGTTGTGTTGAGTGAAAATAGCTACGAGTGGAACAATTCCATTCGTTCCAAATCCACTAGTATTGTCTTTATCCACTACAGCACTACCCGAAAAGATGGTTCCGATACTATCAGGATATATGGCAATGGGCTTGTGCTCCCAATGCACCATGTCTTTTGAAACGGCATGTCCCCAGTGCATCGGCCCCCAAACATTGGAGGCTGGATGGTGTTGATAGAACAAATGGTAAACACCATTGTGATAAACCATTCCATTGGGGTCGTTCATCCAGTTTTTGGGAGGATAGAAATGTATCTTCGGACGATAGAGCTCGTCGCGGTTCTGAGACATAAGCTGTTGTGTGGTTGAGAAAAAAGCGAGGAGCAGCAATAGCTTCTTCATATAGCAATTTTGTAACGGGAAGTTACGAAGAGAACTTTTAGAAATCCAATCTTACTTGCTTCTTGAGAATATTTACAGGCACCAGATTTACATTCAGTACACCAGAATAAGCTTTTTTTGAACCGCAGCGATCGCAAAGAGCGCAGCGGTTTCGCAGCGAAGCCCCCTGCTCCTGTTCTTCTTCTTTTTCAAATCATACGGCTATTAGGTACTTAGACCAACCTTCAACACAAACTCAGCCCCCATCCCATACTCACTCTTCACTGAAATAGATCCACCCTGTGCTTCCATAAACTCCCTGCAAATACTCAAACCCAGTCCTGTACCCTCTTTCTCCGAACCGGGAATTCGGAAATAACGGTCAAATATCTTATCCAAATACTGCGGCTGAACACCCTTGCCCTGATCCACCACTGAAATCCAAACCTGCTTCTCTTTTTTCTCCACTTTAATTTTTACCTCCGATTTTTCAGGACTGTACTTGATCGCATTCGTCAACAAATTATTCAATACCCAACTGGTCTTTTCTTCATCGGCCCAGATCTTCAAATCCGTTTCCCCTACAAATTCACGCACCACTCGAATTTGCTTAGACTCCGCCATTAGCTTGTTTCGTTCAATCAAGTCAAACAACATATCATTGACCACCACTCCACTCGCTTTCAATTGAATAACACCTGTTTCTACTTGAGTCATGTTCAATAGCTCCGAAGTTATCTTCAACAATCGAGCTGCGTCTTCTTTGATACTGTTTACCAATTGCGACTGCTCATCACTCAAATTCCCCATCCGTTTATTATCGAGTAATTGCGTACTCAATTGAATAGAAGCGATCGGTGTTTTCAATTCGTGCGAAACAGTGGCGATGAAATTGGTTTTAGCTACATCCAATTCTTTGTACGTAGTAATGTTTTGTAGAAGAATCAAGGTACCCATGGGCTCTGCCGTTTCCCCACCGGTTCTAGCTACTTTAATGGGTATAAGTTGTTTTTGGTAAAATCGTTCCTTCCCCTCCACAGCAATTTTCAAAGTAGAAGCCGCTTCCTCTGTTTTAGTAAGAAACAATTCTTTGATCATCGCCCTGATCAAATCGTTGTTAACCGCCACATCCTGAATGTACTTTCCTAATATTTGATCGCGAGAAACGGCTGTAATCTTTTCTGCCGCATCATTATAAAACACCACATTGTTCTGTTGATCCAATACCAACACAGGATCTTGCAGGTTATTGATCAACGCATCAATTCTACTTTTCTCTACCAATAATTTTTGAATATTACTGGCTTGAAATTTTTCCAACTCCTCTGCCATGGTATTGAACGATTGCGCCAGAATGGAATACTCATGATGTTCTTTGAAGTGCAAACGTTTCGAATAATCCTGCGAAGCAATGGCCCTTACACTTTCAATCATTTCTTCAATGGGATTGGCAATGGCCCCGGGCAAATTCAAAAACAAAGTAAAACTCAAAAGAAAACTGATACCACCAATAAAGGAAAGCCAGATCAATGCATTCTCAGTCGACCTTTCCATCGCATTTGTTTTGCGCTGAATAGCTTCCGAATTCAATTGCAAAATATCATTGGCCACTTCTTCCATTCGGATCTTCGAGCCTGAATCAGTTTTCAATCCGGAGAAATTCTTTCGGAGCAATGTGGTTAATTCCTTCTCCCCTTCTTCTGTAATGTTATGCTCTTGATTCGAAATCAGTTTTTCTATTTTATGATGACTAGAATCTGATAGAGGCACTTGATTCAATTCATCAAACAAATCGGACATGTACCGAATGGAATTCAAATTTGCTTGTAGTACCGATCTTGAGTCTTGGTTAGAACGATTCAAAAAATAAATACTCAGCGCTCCCAAGGCAACCACCAAAGAGAACAAAAATCCAATCGCGATGTATAATTTACTGCGTAGCCGCATAATGATTAATTCTAACTTAAAATTACCAAATCGATCTCGGTTTGAGCCAGCTTTCTAGTTAAACTAAGGAAAACATTGCCCGAAGCCAGAATGCTCCACAATCCAATACGAGGTTTACCGATGCAAACAGTGGTGATACTCTTCTGCTCACATACTTCCATCACCGCTCTAGCAATGTTCTCATGATTCACGCGCAACACTTCTCCCCCCAATTCTGTAGCCAATTTGAAATTATTGATCAAATGCCGCTGCTTATCGAGCGGAATTCGATCTGTACTTTCGGCTGGAAGCTGCACGTATAAAACATAGAATTTACTATTGTAATAATTGGCCAGTCGCGCCGATTTCCGAATCACCGTTCTCGCATTTACTTCATTCGAACTAATGCAGGCCAATATCTTTTCATGCTTATATGCATATTCCTTGGTTACCTCCGATTCTACCTTGCGTTCAACCTGGGCGGCTACTTCTTTTAATGCAAGTTCCCGCAATTGCAGAATGTGCTCGCTTTTGAAAAAATTACGAAGGGCTGTCTCCACTTTTGCTTGGTCGTAGATCTTACCTTCTTTCAATCGGGTGATCAATTCATCTGCCGTTAAATCGATGTTCACCACTTCATCTGCCAAGGCCAATACCCGATCGGGTACCCGCTCTTTCACTTCAATACCGGTGATCGCTTTCACCTCATCGTTCAAACTTTCAATGTGCTGAATGTTTACGGCACTGATCACATTGATACCTGCTTCCAAAATTTCCAACACATCTTGCCATCGCTTTTCATTTTTGGAACCTTCCATATTTGTATGAGCCAGTTCATCTACAATCACCAGTTCGGGATGAAGGTTCAATACTTGTTGCAAATCCATGTCCTCTAGTTCCTTTCCTTTATAGAAGAGTTGCTTTCGTGGAATGATAGGCAATCCTTCCAACAATGCATGTGTTTCTTTGCGATGATGGGTTTCTATGTAGGCAATCTTCACATCAATCCCGTTCTTTAGCAAGGTATGTGCCTCTTGCAACATGCGATAGGTTTTCCCAACACCGGCACTCATGCCAATGTACACTTTAAACTTGCCTCGCTTCGATTTCTTTAGCAAGTCTAAAAAATGTGCGGCCGATTGATCTTTTGATTCCATTGAACTTTGGGGTTAGGCTTTGGGCTTTAGGCGTAAGGCTTTGGGCGTTAGGCTTTAGG
>DGDD01000179.1 GCA_002385265.1 Chitinophagaceae bacterium UBA3961 | reverse complement strand
GCGGGAAGGGAGGAAATACAGAACCACGGAGGCACAGAGGCACGGGGATTCGCTGCGTTGCCGCTGCGACCGCTGCGCCGCCGCGGTAAAAAAACTAATAAGAAAAGGTAGAAGAAAAAGTAAGCAATTTCTGTACTTCGCGATGTAGCGGTGAACCTTAAGTAGAACAATCCTTGCGATGAGTACTTTATTACCTTGGATAAAAAATCCAATCAATTCAAATTAAACCCAATAAAAATACCAATCCAAGGTTTATTATGATACACCCAGTTCTTCGCATTGGCATCTATCAACAAATCATTGCCCAAGGAGAGACCGGTATTGAATTTTCGGAAACCAAACAATGCGGCAATACCATAATCAATTCCCAACCCATCGTATTCGTAGTCGATGGTATTGTTCATAAACGCCGGAGAAATAAAAACAGTACTCAACCCGGCAAAGCCACCAATACCAAATCCACGTTTCTTAAATTGATCTCGTTTAACATCTTTGAAGAGTGTTTTTTGATTAATGGTCAATTTATCAATTCTATACCCTAAAAAAACAGATCCATTAAAATCAGCATTGAATTGTCTGGGGAAGCCGGCAATGGGAGCTCGATATTTAAAAGGCGTAGTGAAAACATCAAAATCAAAAGATGTCTGAATCAACGATACCCCTTTTCCTACATGCATTGCAGGATACAACAAAAAAGGCTCGGAATGGTATTTGGTGGTGTCTAACGCATATCCCTTTATCGAATCGTTATCATTTATCAAATACACTTTTGTCCATTCAGGAATTCTTTTCGTTGTGTCTTTTATAACGGCAGTTTGATGCAACTGAACGCGGTAAATACCTTCGGGTATTTCGTCAACTGAACTTTTCTGAATAACAGAGCATGAGCTCAAGGCCAGTAATAATAGGCATATATAAAGATTAACCAATTTTGTATTCATCGATCTTTCTGTATAAAGTTGTTAGTCCAATATCAAGAATTTTCGCTGCTTCCGCCTTATTTCCCTCTGTATATTTCAACACCCGCTGAATATGCGCTTTTTCTACTGTGGCCAATGTATCTGTAGCCGCACTGCCGGATTGCAACGCTTGCCCTAAAAAATCAGCAGGTAATGTTGCTGCCGAAAGCACACCATCGTCCGACAATATCACACTTCGTTCCAACACATTTTTCAATTCTCGAATGTTCCCCTTCCAATGATGCTTCTGCAATGCCTCACTGTAGGCTGCTTCCACGCCAGTAATGCGACGATTGATCTTCTTCGACAACTGAACAATAAAAAAATCGGTAAGCAATGGAATATCAGATCTCCGCTCGTTTAAGGCCGGCAACTCGATGGTAAAAGTGGAAATGCGGTAATACAGGTCTTCCCTAAAATTCTTCGCCTCAATTTCTGCCTTTAAATTTCTATTGGTAGCTGCTACAATACGCACATCTACTTGTGTAGGCTTACTATCTCCTACTTTTAAAAAGCTACCGGTCTCCAATACGCGTAGCAACTTGGCTTGTAAATCGAGTGCCATTTCACCGATCTCATCCAAAAAAACCGTGCCTCCATTCGCTTCTTCAAAAATACCCTTACTGTCTTTAACCGCACCTGTAAAGGCTCCGGCTTTGTGACCAAACAATTCATTTTCCAATAACTCTTTGCTGAAGGCGGCACAATTGATGGCAATAAAAGGAGCTTTGGAACGTCCACTGTTTTGGTGAATGGCTTGCGCAAACACTTCTTTTCCTGTGCCCGTTTCACCCGCCAACAATACCGTTGCATCGGTAGCAGCTACTTTAGAAGCTGCATTCACGGCGTCTTTGATCAGTTTCGATTCACCAATTATGGATTCAAAGGAATATTTTTTCTGCACTTGTGCTTCAAGTCGTGCCAAGCGGTTGTTCAGCGCTGCTTTGTCAACCGCCTTGTATAAAAGCGGGATGATTCTATTGTTATCATCGCCCTTGGTGAGGTAATCAAAAGCACCCAATTTAATGGCAGTTACACTATCAGGGATGGTACCGTAGGCCGTCAATAGAATGACTTCGGCGGTAGGCTGGAGTTTCTTTATTTCAGGCAGCAGGTCTAAGCCATTGGCATCGGGGAGTTTGATATCACTCAGCACCACATCGAATGCTTGTTGCTGCAATTTCTTCAAGCCCGATTTCGCATCCACAGCCGTTTGTACGTCAAAACCTTCCAATTGGATGATCTTGGCCAAGAGCTCTCTGATCTTTACTTCGTCGTCAATAATTAAAACGGATGCTTGCATAGAAAGGGGTACCCATTAGCGGTACTTGGGTACAAAGGTAGGGGAAGGAGGGATGAATTGTTAGGGTAGATAGTTCTGAGTTTAAAGTTCTAAGTTTTTGAGTTATTGAGCTGGGGGCGTAGAAGATGTTATCAGTGGTGTTAATGCTTTTAGTTCACCGCAGAGATCGCAGAGACCGCGAAGATTTCGCGAAGCGGTCTATTTCTCACCGCGGCGGCGCAGCGATCGCAGCGTTTGCGCAGCGCTAGCGGCTTTCTGTATTTCCTCGCTCCTCGTCTCCTCTTTTCCTCGTTCCTGTACTCCGCTGTTCAATTCTTAATTCTTAATTCTTACTTCTTAATTAACTCCCCTATTTAAAAAACCCCACCAAACTCCCACTATTCTTCCAATACTCCAATCGCTTTTCGGCAGCGGAAATGGCCACTTGTTGCTTTTTTAATTGATCGCCTTGTAATAACAATTCTTGCTGATTCAGATCGGTTGCAGTAGCCAATCCCTTTTCAAAACGATCTTGCAATACTTGTACGTTCTGACGATACAACTGAACATTCTCCTCATAGAGCTTTTCCTCAAAATTCAACTCTTTCAATTCTTCTCTTGCCAAACTTCTTTGTTGCTCCAAACTTTGTTGTAGATCCGTCATTTGCTCCTGCAATCCATTTTGCTGTACTTCGAGCTGACGAATGCGCTTCTTCTTATCTTCTCCAATAAGAATCGGCAACTTGGCTACGATCCCCACATAACTATTACCGAACCAAGTATTCGATTGAAAGGGGTTGAACTGATTTGTGAACTGATTCGCCCCCAAGTACCCTTGTGCTGAAAGAATTGGTTTGTATTTTACTTTCTCGGAGTATTTACGCTGCTCTAATAAATCGGCTTGCAGTTTCAAATCGCGGTAATTCGCGAGTGAATCCAGAACAATCTCTCCCAAACCGGATTGCTGCAATTGATCCAATACTTTCGTTTCAAATTTCAATCCTATCAAGCTATCGAGTGAAATACCCGTCAAATAACTCAATACTACTTGTTCTTTCATCCAAGCCGAAGCACTCATCTGAAAGGCTTTGATGTTTGCGCGGTGCTGAATCAAGGCAGTATTGTAGTCGGTCACCAGTAATTTTCCCGCATCTAGTTTCACTTTTTGTAATTGAAGGGTCGTGTAGGTTCTTTGTGAGTCGACAGCAGCAGCCGCCAATTCTTTCTCACGCAAAAGAATCTTGATATAGGAACTGAGCAATTGGTATTGCAAGCTTTGCTCTTGTTGTTGCAATTTGTTCTTTTCAATGCGTTCCTGTGTTTGCAATTCTTGTTTATTGGCTTTCACAGCAAAATCAAGAATGGGTTGCAATACCGTTACACCGGCGGTTTGATTCCAAGAAGTACCAAACTTCACGGCAATGGTTTTGTCGGAAGGGGCCGCCGTATTGAACAAGCCCACCGGTATCACTGAACTTTGCAAAATTGGATTGTAGCGATAGTCATAAGCCGCACTGATCTGTGGCCAAAATCGCGCTCTCAATTCTTCTACTTTCAAACTTGCATTCAATACCGCGGCTTGATTCACACGCAAAATTGCTTGATGTTTCAAAGCCTGGTCGTAGCAATACGGCAAACTGATTGTTTGCGCTGTTGCCGACCAACTCAGCATCATTCCAAAAAACAAGACCCCAAAATATTTCATATAACTATGTTTTATCTGAATACAGAAGCAGGTTCCACTCCATTGATTTTGCGTATCGCAAACAAGGATCCACCTACCGCAATAAATAATGTAATGAGAAACAATGCAGTCAATTGCACCGGCGAATAAGAAAACACCAAGCCGGCGTTCGACACACCTTTTCGGAAGCCTTCTAGCAACAACATTGCCAATACAAATCCGACCAAGGCAAACAAAAATGCTTGCATCAAAATCAATTTTCGGATATACCCATTCGTGGCACCAATGGCCTTCAATGTTCCGTAGTCTTTGATGCGATCCAAGGCAGATGAATAAAGCGTTAATCCAATAATGAAAAAGCCACTTATAATAGCAAACACCACCAAAGAACCAACACTTGTACCAATATTTGAAGAAATGGTAATAAAGCGAATGGTTTCATTTTTTAAGGTCTCGGCATTCCATGCTTTCACTCCATAAATACCATCGTTGATCGATTTCACCACCTCATCAATAGAATAGCCTTGCTTCACTTTTACTGCCACCGCACTTACTTTGTTTTCTGAGAATGCAGTGTAAAAGCGAGCCTTGCTTAAATTAGTATAGAAGAAAGCTCCTGCAAAGCCGCGGGCATTTTTCGTCTGCACTTTAATGAAAGCTTCTTTACCATTGATTTCTACCCTGTTTCCAATGGCAACTGAATTATTGAAGATGGCTTCATCGAAAAATTCTGCGCTCACCGCTGCTTCATCGCTGAGCGATTGTAAATTTCCTTGGTATACCTTATCAGGACTCGGACCACCTACAAACAAGGGAGCTTCGCTTCCCACCATTAGTATCGGAGCCGTTTTACCATTTGAGAACTTCACCGAAGCATTTGCGGCAATAATTGGATAAGTAGATTCAACTCCGCGCAGGGAGCGAATTTCACGCACCAAGCGTTCATCTAAGGGCGCCAATTCGTTGGCGTTTTTGGTAATATTGTCGATCACCCAAATTTGACCAATGTCTTGACGAGAATTCTCAACCAATCCACCCATCAAGCCGGTTAGGAACGTAAGAATTCCCAACTGTTGACCGATCAAGAAAATGCTGATCACAATTCCGATGATGATACCGAAACTCTTGGCCCGGTCGAACTTCATAAATTTCCATGCTGTTCTGATCATATCGATGGTATTAGAGTTTGATGGTACATTCTACTTTTGAACTCAACAACAAGTTGTCTTTGGTATCAAGTGAAATTTTGATTTCTCTAACACGTCTGTCTTCTTGATCATCGGCACGCTCAGAAAAAATAGATTTCTTTTTGAGATAAGAAGCCATGTAAATCAATTTTCCTTTTGCAATTAAAGTAGTATTGCCTACATATCGAATCGATACTTCTTGTCCCAACTTCAATCTGCTACTGAACAACTCATCTACTTCAGCTCGTACTATAATAGCCCCATCGGGAGCAAGTGTTGCCAAGGTCTCGTATTGTTTCATAGCATTGCCTTTCTTCACAGGAACCGTGAGTAATATTCCGGAATAAGGCGCGCGTACTTGTTTTTGAGAAGATTCAAAGGCAGCAAGTTTGATCTGTTCTTTCAATACTAATAATTTTGCTTGTGCTACTTGAACACCTGCTTTTCCTTTTTCTACTTGCGCTTCTGTAGCTTTTAATTGCATGGAAGCATCGTCTAAATTGTCTTTGAGCTCCGCTCCTTTTGCGACTAGATCTTTAGCAACAGTTACTTTGCGTTGTTGATTGGAATACGCAGCCATCGTTTCACGCAAGGAAGCTTCTTCTAGTTGCACTTGCGATTGCTGAGCGCGGTATTGTTCGTTTAAATCGGCTACTTTTAAGTTCGTACTGGAGGCATCCAATTGTGCAATGAGTTCTCCGGCTTTGATAGAATCGCCTTCTTGTTTGTACAAGTCGGTAACAATGCCATCACTTGGACTGGCTATATCTATCAATCCTTTCTCCGGTTCAATTTTTCCAATAGCCACTACTTCTTTAACAGCAATGGTATCAACCGTTAAGTTTTGCTTGGCAATGGACGAAGGACTGTCTTCTTTGCCTCCGCAAGAAACGAGTAAACCAAGGGCTGCCATGAATAGAATGTTGCGTGTCATGTATCTCTATTTTGTATAAGTGTTAGTGTAAAAATTGTTCGTCGGTAGCGGTATCAGAAGCAATACCGTCGTTCACATAAATGACGCGGTCTGCAAATTTTCGCAGACGCAAATCGTGGGTTACAACGGCCACCGATTTACCCGATTGAGAAAGTGTTTTCAACTCTTCCATTACTACCGCTACGCTCTTGATATCGAGAGCGGCTGTGGGTTCGTCACAAAGAATTAAAGAAGGCTCGGTTACCAGGGCTCGTGCAATGGAAACCCGTTGTTGTTGTCCACCGCTGAGTGCCTTGGGTAAATTGTTCATTCTATCGAGCATGCTCACTTTATCGAGCGCCTTTTTTGCTTTCGCAATGGCTTCTTTTCGCGGAACCCCCATTAGCAGCAATGGCTGCATTACATTTTCCAATGCGGTGAGCGGGGCGATTAAATTGAAACTTTGAAACACAAAACCAATATTGTTGAGGCGGAGTTTCGCAAGCGATTTTTGATCGAGCCCATTTACCAACTGATTGTTGATGTATACTTCACCTTTCGTGGGGAAGATCACACATCCCAAAAGAGAGAGTAAGGTTGTTTTGCCTGAACCGGAGGGACCAATGATCAAAGTCAGTTCGTTGCTCTTAAACTCATAGTTGGTAGGCTGCAAAGCCGTGATCAGGGTGTCCCCTGTCTTGTATTCTTTGCTGGCATTTACCACTTTAGCTACTACGGTCATTTTAATATGTTTTCGTATTGATGAGGCAAATTTATAACGTTTTCGTTCTTTTAACCAAATTTATTTTACGTTTTCGTATTATTTGTCTTATTTTTGAGCTGAATTTTATACGAAATCGACCATGAAAGAACAAGCTTTTCTCCATTCCCTGATCGACCAGTTCTATCTCTTTCGGGAAGCACAACCCTCAAAGCAGGAGTTTAGTTTAGCAGAATTCGGAGATTTTTTAAAAAATCATCAACAACCCGATGAAGTTGCCAAAAGGGAAATCTCCGGAGGAGAGGAAAAATGGGTGGAAGAAAAATACGAATCGGTTCAAACCGACATTACAGTGCTCATTTCACTCATGTATCGCTATGCGAAAATGTATATCAAGAAGGCCTTGAAAGACAGTCCCATTCAAACAGTCGATGAGTTTGGCTTTCTTATTACACTACTCACCTATCCTAGTCTTTCCAAAACAGCACTCATCAATAAAAACCTAGTCGAAAAAACTTCCGGAGCCGATATCATCAAACGACTCATTAAACTTGAATTGATGGAAGAGTTAGAAGACAAGGAAGACAAGAGAAGTGTACATGTGAAAATCACCGAAAAAGGAAAATACCTGCTCTACGTCTTGCTACCCGAAATGCAAAAAGTAAGCACCATTGTTGCCGGAGATCTATCGAATGAAGAGCAACAACGACTCTTAAACATCTTGCGCAAATTGGATCATTTTCACAATGATATTTTTGTGAACAAGAGGAATGTGGGGTTGGATGAATTGGTGGGAAGAGCGATTAATTAATAATTAATAAGTA
>DGDD01000189.1:18779-19310 GCA_002385265.1 Chitinophagaceae bacterium UBA3961 | reverse complement strand
CTGCATCTAACTTCAGAAAAATACAAAGAGTAGGTGATGTAGTGAAGATCTTTGAAAAAATTTCGAAAAAAGTACCCAGTAAATTATTATTCGTTGGTGATGGGCCCGAACGTGCAATGGCAGAGGGAATGTGTAGAGATTTAGGTTTGTGTGATGATATGCGCTTCGTAGGTCGACAAGAGCAAATGGAAGATATCTTAGCCATTTCTGATTTATTCCTCCTCACTTCTGAATATGAAAGTTTTGGATTGGCTGCACTTGAAGCAATGGCTGCCGGTGTACCCGTTATCAGTACCAATGCGGGTGGATTGCCTGAAATTAATGTAGAAGGAGTTACAGGCTTCCTAGGCAATATTGGTGATATCGATACCATGAGTGAAGCAGCCATCAAACTATTGTCAAACCCTCACTTGCTGCAACAGTTCAAAACCAATGCAGTGAATCATGCCGAAAAGTTTGATATCGATAATGTGGTGCCTATTTATGAGGAATTGTATATGAAACAACTAGAGGCAATTAATAATTAAGAAT
>DGDD01000189.1:0-18467 GCA_002385265.1 Chitinophagaceae bacterium UBA3961 | reverse complement strand
GAGGCAATTAATAATTAAGAATTAATAATTAAAAAGAGAGGCCCGTTGCTGCGCAACGGGCCTCTCTTTTTGAATAATTTTTTTCGGTATAGGATCTCATTCATCTTCGCAGAATTGGCTTTCGCTTTTTCTTCTATTAATACGCTGCCACACGAATCATCACATCAACCAATTCCCACATTGATCTACCGGGCTGTTCAATTATTAATTCTTAATTATCAATTATTAATTTCTCCCTATCGTCTCTTAATCCACGCTTCCGGATCCACGTTGGTACTTTCTCTCATCAACAAGAATTCGATTTCACCCGATCCGTCATTGTTAGTTGAAGCTCGTCCTAAAGATTGGCCTGCCGTTACTTTTTGTCCTTTACTAATAGACACATTCGCCAATCCGCCATAAGAAGTAAAGTACTTACCGTGCTTTACCAATACAGCATAATTTCCTTCTACATCGAACACCGCAATTACTTCACCTTCAAAAATCGACTTCACTGAAGCATTCACATCCGTTTCAATGGTAAGGCCGGGGTTGTTCCCTTTAACTGTTGTATTCTCGATGGAATAAGTTCCAAACCCAATTTTGATTCTTCCTTTGTCAACCGGCCATGGCAACCGGCCTTTGTTCTTTTCAAAATCGGCCGAAATGATGGCGCCTTCCGGAGTAGATTCCAACACACTATTGCTTCTAGATTTCACTTTTGGAGCGGTTGCCGTTGTGTTTCCCGATGCTTTGTTAGCTTCATCTTCTTTTTTCGCAGCGGCAGCGGCGGCAGCTCTTGCTTTCTCTGTTTCACGTCGGATGGCGGCCGCAATACCATCTCTTAATTTTTTATCTGCTCTCGCTTTTGCTGTAATTTCTCTGTTGATTTCTTTTTCTCTTGCTTTCAGTCCTTTCACCACATCATCCTTCTCCTTTTTTTCTTCTTGCAACACCATTTTTTCCTTCTCCTGCTTACCCAACACTTCGTCTTTTTGCTTTCTGGTTTGCTCCAGCATGGCAATTTTTTGTTGCAACTGATTTTGTGTGGTTTTAATGTTCTCCGCTTGCTGTTGACGGAAGTTGCGATAGGTTTTCAAGTATTCAACACGCTTTACCGCGTCGTTAAAACTAGCCGCCGAAAAAACGAAATTCAGAAAATCGTAGTTGCTCCGATTCTTATAAGCGTACATCACACTTTTCTCATACTGATTCTTGAGGGTATCGAGCTCCATTCTCAACTTGTTGATCTCTGAACGACTTTGATTGATCGTTCCCTGAATCATATTTATTTGAGCACTAATATTGTCGATGGCCTTTTGGCGTAATCGCAGTTTTTGTTGCACCAGTGCTAACTGACCTAAACTGGCCTTCTTATTCTTTTGAGTTGCTCTCAGTGTTTCTTTCAGATCATCTATCTCTTTCTGGATTTCTGCTTGTTGGCGTCTAAGTTCATCTGAACTCTGGGCATTGGCCATCATTCCAATTGCGATAAAAAAACAGAGGAAGAGTAGTTTGCGCATGCGGTTGTTTTTTTCGGTTTAATCTATATACTGGATGAATGAAACTCTTATTTGCACAGATTATTTTAAGGTTCGGCCTACTTTAACGTGATGCTAACGCAAACCTTAACACAATCTAAAAATTATTGCTTTTTATAGTTTCTGGGAACGCTGAACGGAAAACTCAAGTCTTGATCGAAATCGAATTGTTTGTATTCCATTTCAATATCAAGCTTGCTTTTCTCTTGCACGGTAATTTTACGGAAAGTTGAAAAAGGTTGATTGTTCTTTTTCTGGTATTCCCCATAAATTACTAAGCAGGTTCTAGCGCGGGTAGGATCTATATCGTCTAATTTACAATTTTGCAGCGTATAATCGGCAGGGTTAACGGATAATAATTGTTTGAAAAAATTACCGAAGGAATACAAAGACAATGATTTATCGTCTTTTTTATAACTAACCACATTCGTATCCAGATAAACAGGATCTCCAATGATCAAATTTTGCAATTCCTTGAATCCAAAAGGTAATTGCGATAATTCTTGCAGTCCACTTACAGCTCGGTATTGAACCACTTTATCGAGCTTATTGAGCACTTTCACGCTGTCGGGAGTAACAATTACTCTAAACGCTTCAATTCCAAGTACAGCATCAATTTTGATCCATAGAATGCTGTCCTTCTTCAACCGTATAAAGGCATTGAAATCATTTTTTTTGCCGTCTTTGTCTTCAAAATTCACCTTTACCTTGGCGGAAAACGTTTTAAAGCCGACTCTATTACTATCGATTTTATGGATCGCTTCGCTTATGAATTTAATAGAATCTGCATGTAAGTCTACTTCAGGTGTTGGAGCTACTGCTACTACGGTATCTATCTTAGTAGTTATTACATTTTGAATCTTCTTGGTAGATCTACAACTGTACAAAACAGTGGCGACCGCTAGCAATATTAAATAAGATGTAATTTGTTTCATGAGTCAATATTTGCCGGCTTACTTACTGCTGCCGACATTTCGAATAGAACAAAATTAAGATTTGTTAAGCAGCGAACCGGTAGATTGTTGTTGAATTATTGCTAAAGAAAGGGCGATCACTTCTTCTTTAACAAGGCATTCGCATATGCCACAAGCCCCTCTTCTCTCCCCACAAATCCCATTTTCTCAGTAGTGGTTGCTTTTATTGATACATCATCGAGGCTTACTTCCAAAATAGCTGCTATGATTGCCCTCATTTCAGGACTATACTTTTTGATCTTTGGCGCTTCCAAACAGATGGCTGCATCCACGTTTACAATTTCATAGCCTTTCGATGAAATCAGATCATAACAATGCTTAAGCAAAATTTTACTATCGATGTCTTTGAAGCGTTCATCGGTATTGGGAAAATGAATCCCAATATCCCCTAGTGCCAAAGCCCCTAACAAGGCATCGCAAATAGCATGTAAGAGCACATCTGCGTCGCTATGTCCAAGTGAACCTTTATGATGAGGGATTTTCACCCCACCTATCCAAAGGTCTCTTCCTTCAACCATTTGATGAAAATCGATGCCAAATCCGATGCGATAACTCATGAGTTAGAATTGTGGCACAAAGATACTCCTCCTGAAAGCAAAAAAGCACCCTGAATTGAGATCAGGATGCTTTTTATTATTTAAAGAAGCTGCTTATTTCGCATCTCCATCAATATCGAAGATCATACCGAAACGTAAAGTATTAGACAATGGGTTTCTGTTTACACCCTGCCCTGAAGGAACCAAGTAAGAGAAGTTCAAGCCAAACACGTTATACTTGATACCGAAACCAACGGTAAAGTATTTACGGTTACCCTTGTTTTTGTCTTCGTAGAAGTATCCGGCTCTTACACTGAACTGATTGTTGTAGGTATATTCACCCCCAACTGATACAGTCATCTCACGAAGTTCTTCGCCAAAACCACCTGGAGCATCCCCAAATGAGCTAAACCAGCTGCTTACGATACTTTTGCTTCTATAACCTGCAATAGCTGTTGAATCGGTGGCATAGTCGCCGGTGAATTTAGGAGGTGTAGGAACCAATAATTTATGAATGTCTAAACCGAAAGTGATGCTATTGTTCTCATCAAATGCTTTGGTATAAGTAGTACCTAAACCAAGATCTGCAGGGATGTAATCTTTTTGTGTTGCATCGTTGGTGTAGCCAATTTTAGTTCCTAAGTTGGTTAATGCTGCACCAAAATTCCAGCCACTTCCTTCTGCATTGATTCCATGATAGTAGAATGAAAGATCACCTGCAACGGCATTACCTGCTTTATAGGTGGTACTTCCAATTACTTGGCCTGCTGCCAAATTTGAATAGATGTAGCGCAACGCTAAACCTATACCCATTTTACTGCTCAATTTACGAGAGTAACCGAAGTCGAGTCCAAATTCACGAGGACGACCCTCGCCAAAATCGACACCACTGATATCAGTAAACTGAATATTACCCAAACTAAAATAACGAACCCCCGCAGAAAGTGCTTGGTCATCATCTAGTTTGTAGTATCCTCCAAAAGATAGTAAGTATACATCGTTCAATCCAAGATCTTTCAACCATGGAGTGTATGTTAATCCGAAACTGGAGTTGTTTTTCGCGAAGGGTGTTTTTGCTAAATTGTAAAAACCCGAATTGGCGTCAGGCGAAGTAGCCATGGAAAGGTCTCCCATACCACCTGCGCGTGCGTCCGGTGAAATGCGCAGAAAGGGTACTGCAGAAGTCACCACATTTATTGTATCCGTTTGTGCCTTCAAGGTGTTCATTCCGGCCAATACGAATAGCAGGGCAGTCAACTTTACGATCTTACGTTTCATACTAGAGTTTGTCTTTTGTATGCTGCTCTTTAGATTCCTCGAATAATGATGCCTTTCAGGATGCGGAGATTCCTGTTTTGGTGAGAGGCTAAAGTAGCCAGCAGTATTGGTTTAAGGGTAAATTTTATTCGATAATCTAACGATGAGATGTGCTAAAATAAGGATTTTACATTAACAATTTTATAATAAATACAATTTTTCCCAAGTCTCGGCTATCTTACCATCAAGGGTTTTCACCCTTAATTTATAAATGTAAACCCCTCGACCCAGTTTTGAACCAAATTCATCACGGCCATCCCATTCTACTTCATCAGAACGATTTCCGACCGCAAATATTGTTGTTTTCAAGGTTTTTACCAGTTTGCCACCTACGGTAAAAATCTGAACGCTAATGTCTAAGCTCTCCCCCGGTCTGTTGTGTAAAAACCAAAATCCTGTTCTCGTACTAAAGGGGTTTGGGTAATTTAGAACACGTTCAATCGTGAACTTATCCGAACCAACCACCCGAAAACTCAACTCCTTTACACTCGAATTGTTCAATACGTCCCATACTTTGATACTGATCCGGTGCTCTCCCTCATCTAAAATCGGCAATAGATAACGCACTTCTCCTTTTTTATATTGATCCTTATCGGCAACATAATATTGATTCAAAACAAAAATTTTGGTTGGGTCGTCATCTATTTGAATTGTTATATCATGGCCAATTCCTGTACCAATGATGTTTATTCCTGATGAATCAGACAGTTTCAAGAGTAAAAGCGGGCGGTTGTTGACAATACCACCGCTTACAAATTTCTCGTCGTTCAAATAGGCCTTAATGGCCGGACCTTGCACATCAATCACACCATTGCCCGTTCCCCCAACTAAAACACTGTCTGTTGCTCCATGCGCTTCGCCAATCTCACTGCTTGCATAAAACCGAAGCAAACCCTTCCCCAAAGCGTAATTGATGTCTTTGGGAACAATAAATTTCAAAGTAAATCGGCCGCTGCTCGCAGCTACTGAACCTTTGAACAATGCGTTGTTTTGGGAAACATAAGTAGTGATCGGACTACCCGGATCATTACCCAGCGTAGGCAGGTTTTGGACTTTGTCGTACACTGTGGCAAATACCGTTCCATTATAGCCGGAAAGCAGATTTCCTTGCTCATCACTAATGATTCCACTTATACTACAGGAATCAGTAGCCTTTAGGGTATCCAGCGCCAACGAGGGTTGTTTGCCATTCACTTCCGTTACGTGAACCTTGAACTTTGGAATCGCCAGTGTCAATGCCGGATCTCCCAAAAGCGTGAATTTTCGGTTGTTCACCAAATCACCAAAGGTTTGATATGTCAAGTTTTTCGCATCCTTCACTGCCTCACCCAAGCTTCGATAATTCCCATCCGTTTTTCGTTGCAAGGCAATATCCAAATAGTTTTTGTTCATGATTCGGTTGCTATAGGCAAAAACCAGTCGGGTAGTGGTCATTAACGCAATAGCACCTGTTTTGGGTCGTAACAATAAGTTCTCACCGATAGAACTGATGAGCGGATTGTCGAAAGGAGCTACATCGCAAGTGGCGGTAACAAAAAGAGGCAGTTTCCCCTCATTTTTTAGTTGGTTGATGATGTCTTGATCTAGGATTACTTCTTCGGTCAATCTTCGAAATCCACCGTGCCCGCTGAAATTCCAGATCAAAGTACCATTCGAAAAATTGTTTTGAATCGCTTGATTTACTCCTGGATAACGCTGGCCGCCCGCAAAACTTTCCTGCTTAAAAGCATCCAAGTAAATTTTTTCCGTTTGCAATGCCGGTTCTACTTGATTTGCACTGGCTGCAATTAATTCTGCATCTTGCAAGTGCAGGTTGTTGTCTTCATCATCTGCAACAAAACTGATCGTGTTTTTCCAAGGACCATTGTTGCTATTGTTATGGTACGCCAGTATCTTATCAACTATTGCCGTGGCTTCTGCAATGGTAGCTGCAGGTATTCTTCCAATAGCAATATCAAGTAAAGGTGTACCGGGAGCATTGATATCTTCTCGATCATCTAAAAAACCGAAATAATCATCCGATGTATAAGTACTCAATGGATCAAATGAGGAACTACTTTGAAAACTCGGAACAAAATTCGTATTTCCTTTGATTCTATTTTTATAGTCGAAAGAGCCGTCGCCGAACAACAACAAGTACTTGGGACGTTTGGAAAGATCTTGACCTGCTCTATCGTAAAACATTTTTACAAAGTCTCGTAAAGCAGTAGGGTCGGGAGTTCCGGAGGAAAACTCTTCATAAACTTGATCAGTGGTTGCGATAAAAGAACTAAGTCCGTCTCTTTGCTGATGATAGGCAGCTAATCGAGTGGCTTGTGGCAAAAGCTCTTTCGAACAAACAATTATAAATGGAACAGTGGGAGCAGCATGAAGGTCTTGATTAGCAATAGCCCCTACTGCTTTTGGAATGAAATAACCAGAAGCAGTATGCGCAACAAATTCACGCAAGCTGTCGGCTTCTCGGGTGAACGTATATTCGCTTCCAACTAAAGCTCCGTTCATTTTAACAGGGCTTTCAGGATGTGTGACATCCCAAACTCCATTCAAAACATTACCATTAGCTACTTTGTAAGCAATGGCAACTCCTGGTTGAATAGGATCCGATACTCTAAAATTCAATTGTGAGGAAGCAGAAACAGTCAATAAAGCCTTCCCTTGTACTTCCCACCAATTAAGCCATGCCTGAGCGCCAAAACCACCGGGTTGTGCCTGTATGGTAAGAGTATTAGTGGACGCGCTCGCAGAAGCATTGAAACTACGTTGTTCTTCTCTAGCAAATACGTCGAATTGCCCCCCGGAAACGGCTGCCACGGAAAAACTACCTAAGGCAGTTCCATTGAGCAATAAATTTACATTAGTGGGCTGGCCAAGGGAACGCGCCACCAAAGCGGTTGTTAAACGTAAGGTAGAACCTGCAACAGCCGAAAGTCCTAGATCAAACGTTTTGGTCAACCCTCTGCCGGGTAATTCGGAAAACTCCTCTCCCACCCATTCTGCGCCGCTACTGAGAAAGTTGATAGAATCGAGTTCATAAAAGTTTCGAAAATCGTATTGACTAACAGTAGCTGTTGCCAAAGGGGGCAAGTTTTGCGTAGTAACGCGCTTGCCGGAACCCTGAATTGTAATATAATAGTAGGAAACATCGGAATAACGATTCTTGGAATGTGTAAACTGTCGGTCCGAATTGTTAAAATTCCATTGTTGAGGGCCGGGGGCATAAAAAAGACAATAATCCGACCCATCGAAATTCCCGTCCCCGCCATCAATAACTTCAATGGCCAATTCTTGGAGGTCGTCAACTAAATTTTTGCCTGCCTCAGAGGGGAGCATCCAACCATTATTTCCAAAAATTCGTAAAGAAGATGAGGAAATTGTTCCGGAAATTCCCAAATTTGCCAAAAGGCTTCGGTCTACTTTATAAATTCCCGCTTTATCGATTGAAATTTTATACCACTTACCGTTAGACAGCACACTATGGGGAGCATAGGTTCTCTGACCGAACAAGCCCAAACTCCCGGCCAAAAAACAGCATAAGAGAAATCCTGTATGTACAACCCTGGCCAACATAGGTTAAAAATAGGTCTTTTTTAACGTAACAATAAATGCACCTAAAGTGTTGTTTTACAGAAGTTACCTATATTCGTACCCGGTCTAAAAAACAAGTTCATTATCCGTACAATATTCGAAACAATTATCCGTTTATCATTATTGAACCAAAGGCAAAAGCTATCAAAATGAATCTGAAAAACCTTTTAATTCTCGCCGCATGCAGTGCTTCCCTGGCATCTTGTAAGATGTTTGGAAAGAATAAAACGGCGCAGTCTAGTGTTACCGGTTGGAACTACAATGACAAAAACATGGGTGGATTCCAGGTATCGCAAGAGAAAGAACAACGTACCGGTCCGGGCTTAGTATTCGTTGAGGGTGGTACCTTCACGATGGGAGCTGCGGAAGAAGATGTTATGGGCGACTGGAATAACATTCCTACCCGTAAAACAGTAAACTCTTTTTACATTGACCAAACAGAGGTGGCCAACGTTCACTATCGTGAGTACCTCTATTGGATCAACAACATATTCGATGGTGACGAGTATGCTGCCGTACGCGAAGGCGCTTTACCGGATACCCTGGTTTGGCGTAGCGAGTTGGCTTATAACGAGCCGCTGGTAGAATACTACTTCCGCCACCCTTCTTACAACTATTACCCAGTTGTAGGGGTAACTTGGAGACAAGCTGCTGATTTCTGTTTATGGCGTACAGACCGCGTGAACGAAAAAGCCTTGATCGACAAACAATTCATCAACAAGAATACACTCAAAAATATCCAAGGTCAGGGTGCTGAGTCTTTCAATACGAAATCGTATTTGTTAGGTTTAACCACTCCTACTCCGGGTGCCGGCGCTCGTTCAAAAAAGAACCCGCTGAAAAACCCGAATGGTACTCCTCGTACTCAGGTAACTTTTGAAGATGGTATCTTGTTACCGGCTTACCGCCTTCCAACAGAAGCAGAGTGGGAATATGCTGCTCTTGCATTAGTTGGTCAAAACCCGAAGTCTTCTAAGAAAGAAGGTCAACGTGGTGAGGAATTGGTTACCAATAAACAAGTTTATTCTTGGAGTCAGAACGTAAACGGTATGCGTGATAGCCGCCGTGGAAGCTGGCAAGGTACTTTCCTTGCAAACTTCAAAAGAGCTAATGGTGATAACATGGGGGTTGCAGGTGGTTTGAACGACCGCGCTGTGTATACTGCTCCGGTTAACTCATTCTTCCCTAATGCTTTTGGTATTTACAATATGTCTGGTAACGTTAACGAGTGGGTTGCGGATGTTTACCGTCCTTTATCTAGTACTGATAATGACGATATCGCTCCTTTCCGTGGTAACTATTTCCAGAAAGACATCAAGAATAAAGACGGTGAATTCGAAAAAGATAGCTTAGGTCGTGTAAAACGTACTTTCGTTACTGATGAAGAAAGCAAAAACCGTCGTAACTATCAAAAAGGTAATGTAATCAACTACCTCGATGGTGACTCATTATTGGTAGGTATCGGTTACGAAACTGAAAAAGAAAGAGGTCGTGGTTATGGTATCACTACTTTGATCAGCGACAAGAGCCGCGTAATCAAAGGTGGTAGCTGGAACGACCGTCCTTATTGGTTGGCTCCTGGTGCACGTCGCTTCATGGAAGAAGACCAAACCAGCAGCACAGTAGGTTTCCGTTGCGCTATGGACCGCTTGGGTAGCCCAGAAGGTAATGGCCGCAAAACAGGTATTCACTACCAACAAAGAAGACAGAACACGCGCAAGCGATAAAATAAGTTGATCGTACTTTTAGAATCCCGAAGAGTTATTCTTCGGGATTTTTTTTGAATTCATTTTACTGTTAAATCCCAATTATTCGGCACTTTTGCTTTATGACAATTGCATCCCTCTATCAAATATTCCTTCAGTATCCAAACATTACCACTGATACCAGAAAGCTAGAAAAAGACACGCTTTTTTTCGCTTTAAAAGGACCCAGCTTTAATGGAAACAACTTCGCCAAAGCTGCATTGGAAGCCGGCGCTGCCTATGCCATTATTGATGAGAAAGAGTTTTATGTTAATGAACGCACTATTTTAGTGGAAGATGTTTTATCCACCCTTCAGCAATTGGCAAAACATCACCGAGAACAATTCACAATTCCATTTATTGCAATTACCGGTAGTAATGGAAAAACCACTACTAAAGAACTCATTCATACCGTACTTTCAGGGAAGTACAAAACTTATACAACAGAAGGAAACTTAAACAATCATATCGGCATCCCACTCACTATTCTTAAAGTTAGAAAAGATGCAGAAATCGCTGTTATTGAAATGGGCGCCAATCACCAGAAGGAAATTCAAGGTTATTGCACCTACACCCTACCAACCCATGCTGTAATTACCAATTGCGGGAAAGCCCATTTAGAGGGGTTTGGCGGCGTTGAAGGCGTTCGAAAAGGAAAGGGTGAACTTTATGATTTTATTCGAGCAAACAATGGGACTGCTTTTGTGATGTGGGATTACGACTATTTACAAACGATGAGTAAAGGCATCAAAGAAGTGATCACTTATGGAACGGCCAATGCTCAATTAAATGGCCATTTAATTCAAAGCGATCCATTTCTAGAAGTAGGCATTGATGGAGAACCTCCTTTTTCCATACAAACACATTTAGTGGGCTCTTATAACCTACCCAATGTGTTGGTTGCCGTTTCCATTGGCAAATATTTTAAAGTAGCAGATGAAGTAATAAAACATCAAATTGAACAATACATTCCTTCAAACAGTCGATCTCAATTAGTAAAAAGAGGGAGCAACTCATTTATTCTCGATGCGTACAATGCCAATCCAAGCAGTATGAAATTAGCCATCGAAAATTTCGCAGGCTTGCCAGGAGATAAAAAAGTATTGCTATTGGGTTCGATGGCCGAATTGGGAGAAGAGTCGGCTGCTGAACACGATGCCATCATTGCTTTGATCGGTAAATACAAATGGGAAGAAGTTGTTTTAGTAGGACCCGGGTTTCAAACGGCTAAACATGCTTACAAGAAATTCGCAAACAGTGAAGAGGCTGCTCAATGGTTCAACAACGAAAGCTTTGAAAACACCCAATTTCTAGTGAAAGGCTCCAGATCTACGAAGATGGAAAAAGTGATTGGGGCTTAAAAATGCACGGTCCCGAGATCGGGACCGTCTTGCCAACTCAACTGCTATTTGTTGTATTTGAGAGAGACTGCTAAATACGATACGAAGATAACAGTGGTGGCAGGACCCATTTTATGACCATTGTAAGATTGATGACTGATTTTTATCAGGTATTTATTTTTTTACTTCTAGTAAAAGGATGATCGCATTTTCACTTAGGGCCTCTAAGTCCAGTTCTTCTAAATTCCACAAGGCAAGTCCGTCGCCTTTTTCCAACAATCGATATTGTAGTTCAAAAGCTCCTTGAATAACAAAGCAAAACACTCCTTTTGAAGAACTGCTTATTGGAACCAAAGCTTCACTTCTACCTGAAAATTTACCTATTGAAACTTGCAGGGCTGCTTGTTCGGATGTTAACTTAACCAGCTCATCCATTCGATCATTGATGGCCACATTAACGGTTTGGGGAATAGCGTTGGTTTCAATTTCTTCAATAGCAACCACTACTTGAAGGTATTGCACCAATGAATCGTCTTCATATGGATTGAACACACAAAGCGAAGCTCCCTTTTTCACTTCTTGTTTGAACATAGAACCGGGTTCAAGGTAATGCACATTGGCATTAGCGTCGGTGATCTCAATAGTGCCCACCAATGGAATCCAATAATATTCACTATCTTCTGCTACATACCAAGCACGCTCCGATTGAGCAGCCAATGTATTTTCTTCGAATACAAGAATGGATTGCCAATGAGGCGGAATGCGATCAGATGCTGCCTCAAGCGACTTCAAGGCTCGAAACGCAGCATTTTCATGATGAATACGATCTTGATTCAAATAGATGATGCCCGGTGTTTGCTTGATCATGATCAAAAGGTTTAAAAGAATCGATGCTTAAGTTCGATCCCAGTGAAATCAATGCTGTTTTGTACTCTCCTGTTTCTGATACGGGTGCCACTAATAGTTTTTCACCAATGGTTTCTATCCAAACCAAGGGCTCTGATAAGAAGTAAATACTGATATTATGAACAGACAGATCGCTCAAATGAGAGTCGATCAACTGAAAACGATAGTTTTTAAAAGGAAGCGCCGGAAGCCCAAGGTTATTTGAGACGAAGGGCATTTTACCTCCCAAATTTCTCAAATAACCTAACATACCGGCGCTTACCAAATGAGGCAGACGTTCAGCCTTTGGCTGCACTTTTAGCAGGGCCGAATATTGAGGAAACTCTTTCGATTCTGCAAAGTTTTGAACTTGCAGTTTGTATTCAAAATGAGTAGACTCCCACACCGCCTTCGCCCATGCGTCGGTAGTATTTCGATCTATCTTCAACGTATACCCTATTTGAATGATACCTTTCATAACTTATATATTAAGCACTAACTACAATCGTGTGAGTAAGGGTGTAACCCGCTGAAACGGACCCTGTAACTGTTGCCAATTCGTTGGCTATTGAATCGGAGAACACAGTATCTGCAGCATTTGAAGTATCCTGCGTACCCTTTGTGTAATAGTTTGTTGCAGTAGTATACACAGTATTACATACATCTGTAGGAAATGCAATTTGAGTAACCAACAGTGAAGTACCGGATGCATTGTAGATGTGTACGTGAATATGTGGCGCACGTGATGAATACCAGCCGGGGAAAATGGATTTGAAAGTAACCAAGCCATTTGAGTCGGTGGTTTGACGACCTCTTAAGAAGTGAACAGAGGTAAAGTCAACAGATTGCATTGAAGTGCCGCCGTATTCTGAATAGTAGCCATCTCTATCGCAATGCCAAATATCAACAATAGCATTGGCCAGTGCAGCGCAACTATTGTTTTTGTTTTGAATGGTGATTTTAATGGTGAAGGGCACACCGGTTCTGTCGCTGGTTATATCAGTAATTACCAATGAAGACGGCGACTTTGTTGGGAATGGACCTTCGGTTTCAGACGATGTAGAAGTACAGGTTCCGGTAGTTCCTCCTGAGCCTGTATCCGTACCTGAACTAGATCCGGATCCGGTATCTTTTTTACAAGAGCTGGCGAGTGGTGCCACAAAAGCAGCAATACCTAAAGCCGATATTCCGCTGCGTAAGAAATCTTTTCTTTCCATACATGTAGATTTAATTGACATTTTGATGCAAAGGAATATCCAAAGTTTAGTCGAACCCTATAGTGCAGGGTCAAGAATCGACGAATTCGGCTAATGCACCGACGAATGGATGTCTCAAAAAATCTTCGCAGCCTGAAAAAATTGTGATGTCGTTATAAATGTTAATTTTTTAACAGTTTTATTACACCATCTTTCACCATGCTTTCTACTATTTTCTTTCCATAGTTGTGGCTGAGTGCTTCTAAACTGAGCGGATCAAAGGCTTGTGTTTGAATTGAATATTGAAGTGTTTTTGATTTCAAATCATAGAGATTGCTTTCCCAGAAATACCTCGTGTCAATAGAATAGTAACCCGGTTCATAAATTCTATTGTACATCGTTCCATAATACCCCCAGAAATTATTCTGATAAACAGCATAGGGCGAATACATTACACGGGCGGGTATATAATATTGCTCGCGCTTTTTATCGAGCAACACAACCGTTAAAACTCCATCTATTCCTGCTGTATCAAATAACCGAAGCACCTGTATTTCATTCATCCCCTTAAAGGATGTTGGCCCCATTAATTTATAGGAACTAACTGCTTTAAGGCCTAAACGCGATAAATCGCCCACAATATGTTCTTCCATTCGTTCTCTTAAATTCCCCTCCGATTCGAATTTCGTAAGCGCCACAACTACTATGTTTTCATAAGTACGACCCACTGCCGTGGTATTCGTCCAAGTGGACGTAATTTTCATTGGTGCGCAGGATGCTATAAACAAGATTCCCACAACAGCACTAACTTTTTTCATACTAAAAATTTTACGTTTCAATTTTACCGGTAGTTGTAAAAAAGCGGAATTGAAACTGGTTCTGATAATATATTCAATTAAAAAATGGTTCACCAAAGTTGAAAGCAAATTTCATAACAGCAGAGGGACAACAACCGCGACCGAAAGTGTATCATCTCGAGCATCTGATCTGAAAAACAAAAAATGAAACAAAGGGCAACACTTGTGATCACTGGGCCTAATAACAAATTCATGCACACCTCGACTGACGTGAACAATTGGTTAAGTTGAATGAATTTATTGCTAGTAAGTTCGTTCATCAGCGCATGCGATAATTATGATTCCGGATTTATAGCACCATGATCCTACTCATATTAGAACGCTTACTCTTTGTTCCTTTTAAAATAGCCCCTAAACAAGAAACTTTTTTGCAATGCTGTTGATAGACCCTGAATCTGCTTACTGCTTCTATTGATTTGACGAAGCGTACTGTCTACTTGTATTTTCCAACTGGAATCTTTAAAAGCGGCGGGAAAAACCCCTTTTCCCTGAAGTAACGTTGAATCAACCTTTATTAATAGTACTTGGGCGGCATTCAAAGTTTGACGTGCATCTGATCCGGCTCGTTTGAATTCTTGCATCAAAGAAAGCAATGACTGATAGGCGGCACTATCTTTAAAAAGCTTACCCAGGTTCCCCTCGCCCTTTTGTACACCACTAATCAATACCTCAATTTCTTCTGCCGTAAGCGATGTTTTCTCAGAAAGCTTTTTGAAATTCGAAATACTTTCCCGAATATCAGTAAACAATTTCGGATCATTTGCGAGCGACCAAAGTGATTTCGACTGATTTAATTTTGAAAAACCGGCGGTTGCGGTATCGGCCAACTTTCTTATTGAATTCAGTGTCCCCAAAAAGGAATGTATGATTTCGTCTGTATCAATTGGGGGTTTGGTTGGCAATAAATCATTGTCACTTGCGTACTCCGCATCCGAACTCGTTGGCATAATTAGAACTACCTTATTACCAACGAATCCATCCATGCCAATAGAAACCTGTGCGTTTTTGCGAATGAACTTCTTCATGTTTGCTTTAACGAGCATCGATACTTCAACCGTAGTATCATCGATCATCTCAATCGATTTTACAGTGCCAATATCAATTCCTGAATAGCGCACATTATTTCCCTTTTGCAATCCTTGTACATTCTGAAAACGGGCTTTTAAGATATAGTTTGAACCGAAATACGACTTATTGACTCCAATAAAATAAAGCAACACAATAAGAAATATGAGACCGGCCAGTACAAAAATGCCCAGTTTTATATAGTTAAAAAATTTCTCCATTTTTTTATTGAGTTAGTTAAAGTAAGGAACTATCAGTTCGTCTTTTGAGTGCAGGAGATTAGAATAGGAATCTTCTGCATAACAAGTGCCATTGATGAGCATGACCACTGAATCTGAACATTCGCGCACAACATTCATATCGTGTGAAATAATCAGCGAGGCGGTTCCGTGTGTTTTTTGAATGGATGTAATCAAAGACATTATTTCTTTGGATGTAATGGGATCCAGGCCCGTTGTAGGCTCATCATAAAGTATGATTTGAGGTTTCAAGATTATGGTTCTTGCCAGGGCGATTCTCTTTTTCATGCCTCCGGAAAGTTCAGCAGGCATCATATTCCCTGTATGCTCCAGTCCAACTTCTCTCAGGGCTTCCTGCATCAATAGGGACTGATCCTTTGAAGAAAGAGTGCGTTTCAATCTACGTAAAGGAAAGGCCAAGTTTTCATAAACAGTCATAGAGTCGTATAGCGCATTGCTTTGAAACAGAAAACCAACATTTTTTCGAACGAGGTTCCAATCGGGAGTTCCAAATTCCGGAATCGGCTGTCCGAGAATTTGAATGCTTCCTTCGTCGATAGGAAGCAATCCGATTATGCATTTAATTAAAACGGATTTACCGGAACCGGATCTTCCAAGTATCACTTTATTTTCTCCTTTGAACAAATCGAGGTTCACATTGTCTAATACTTTATTCGATCCAAAAGATTTATGCAATCCTCGGATCGAAAGAAGTGGCTGAGTTGTATGAATATTAAGATCCATAAGCATCAAATTAAAGTAGACTGAATACATCTGTAATTTGAACAACGATTAAATCGATCACAAACACCAATACTGATGATACCACCACTGCAGCATTGGCGCTGATTCCAACACCTTGGGTTCCCTTCTCACAATTAAATCCTTTGTACGATCCAATAATACCCACAGCGAAACCAAACAAGTATGATTTAAAGTAAGCCGGAAGTACATCGTAAAAAGAAAGGTTTTCAAACACCTGATTCCAGAACAATTGACTACTGGTGCTACTGTGTACATTAACACCGATATAAGAACCATAAAGTGAGATCGCATCACTCAACAATACCAATACCGGTAACATTAAAGTGGATGCCAGCACACGCGATACTACCAGATAATTGAACGGCTTTGTACCGCTCACTTCCATGGCGTCTATTTGCTCGGTTACTTTCATGGATCCCAATTCAGCACCGATACTACTTCCGATTTTTCCTGCAAAAATGAGGGCCGTGATTACGGGTCCAACCTCGCGAATAATGGCAATAGCAACAATGGCGGGTAATTGGGAGGCTACGCCGTAGTCGACCATAGAAGGCCGAAGTTGCATGGTGAGCACCAATCCCATAATAAATCCGGTAAGTCCAATAAGAGGTAATGATCGGTAACCGATGGTGTAACATTGCATCAGGAAAGCTTCGCCTTCAAACCGTGAACGACCCAATTCCCGAAAGAATTGAAAAACAAACTGAGCTACTCCTCCGGCTTCATTTAAGAATTGCTTCCAAACTGGCAACTTCATGTTAGAATTGATTTTAGTAAGCAAGGAAGACATTGTGATAACTTAGGTAAGGTACACCTAATAAATCCGGAAAAGGTTGATTCTTTTCGGGCCCGGCATGATTATAATCATAGTTAGCCCTGTACTAACCAGCGTACCTTGAAAGGAAAAAGATGAAAAAAATACTATTGGCTTTCGAGAGATCCAGTTTCTCCAGAGCAGCCATGCAAATGGCAGTAGAGATTCACAAATCGTCTCCAATAATGCTCACAGCAGCATTTCTACCCGAAACACATATACCGAATATTTGGGCTGAATTGGCCATTCCGGTAAGCAATGGATATACCGATACCATTGTTGAACAAGAAAGCAGTGCCGCTGTGAAAAAAAGTATTCAACTGTTCAATCGAACATGTGAACGTTATCGCATCGAACACAGCATTCACTCGCATTCCGGAGAAACAGGATTATCGGAACTAATAAAAGAATCACGTTTCGCCGACTTGTTGATACTAGGTACAGATCAATTCACTCCAACTCAAAATACGGGTATTCGATTGAGTAACTATCTTGATTCGCTTTTACACAGCGCTGAATGTCCGGTTCTCCTAGTACCCAACAAAGCTACCCTTCCAACCAATACGATATTGTGCTATGATGGCAGTGGTGCCTCATCTTTTGCCATCAAACAATTTGCATATTTGTTTCCTGAACTTTGCAACAATCCCGCGATGTTGGTTCACATGAGCAAAGAAGAAGAACTGCCTTTGAATTTGTTAGTTCAGGAATTGCTGCAGGCTCATTTTCCCGACATTTCAATTGAAACCATTGATCCAAAGGAAAAAGACTATTTCAGTAATTGGATCAGTAGCAAAAAAGGTGTGGTGTTAGTGGCAGGTGCCTTTGAGCGTTCAGAAATTTCGAGGGTCTTTAAAAGAAGTTTCATCGCATCTATGATGGAAGCCCATCAATTGCCTATATTTATTGCTCATAGATAGGTGAATGGATTCTATAACGCATATTGCTATTGGTGCTTGCTTAGGTGACGCCATTGCCGGAAAACAGTTTGGCAAAAAAGCCATGCTTTGGGGAGCATTGGCTCATAGCTTCCCCGATATCGATTTTCTAGCCTCTTTCTGGTTGGACACGGCTAGCGACCTTTTAGCACATAGAGGATTTACCCACTCTATTTTGGGTGTAGTTATAGCATCGGCTTTATTAAGCTTTGTAGCAACACGTGTTCACCCCCATCCAAGCTTTCAATTAGGCAAGTGGTTTCAATTCTTCTTGATCCTTATTGGACTGCATATCTTTCTAGATGCCTTTAACAATTATGGAGTTGGCTGGTTCGAGCCATTTTCACATCGCCGAATCAGTTTCAACATACTATATGTAGCAGATCCATTCTTTTCTTTGGTTCCAATTGTAGCCGCAGTAGTAATCGCTTTTCTGCCTACTAACTCATCGAAAAGAAGCAATTGGATCAAGCTTTCGATGATTACAGCAAGCATGTATTTAGTGTTTGCTATTTGGAATAAATACAGAATCAATTCAAAAGTGATGGCGGCTTTTGAGAAAGAGCATATTCCCCATGATCACTATTTTACCACTCCTGCGCCGCTACAAAATTGGCTTTGGTATACCGTTGCCGGTGACGAAAAAGGATTCTATGTAGCATTCACTTCCCTCTTAGACAGTAGCGATCGC
>DGDD01000282.1 GCA_002385265.1 Chitinophagaceae bacterium UBA3961 | reverse complement strand
AAGGTTATCTGTGGTTTCAAAAATTCTTCGCGACATCTCAGCGTTTTTTGCGTTCTCAGCGGTGAACCAATAAGCACGAACTCCCTCAATGCCCCGACATCCCCCACACCTTCAATTTCCGAAAATCCTCCTCCGAAATACCCGGTGTGGTGCCACTAAACTCTTTAAAATCTTTAATAAAATGCATTTGATCGAAATAGCCCGTAGCATGTGCAATATTCGTCCAATTCAAATTCGGATTTCGTTCCTTCAATTCCCATGCATGCGCAAAACGCACCATACGCGCATAGTACTTTGGAGTAAATCCAATCCGATCTTTGAAAATACGTTCAAATTGTCGCGTGCTCAAGCAGGCTTGCTTTGCCAACGCATCAATAGAAACTGCACCTTTCTGTTCAACCAAATATTGCAAACTCGAATCGATGGGTAATTCCGATCTCACCTTTCTTAATTGTTCCATAAAAAACAAGTCAATAAACCGTTTCATGGCATCAAAAGAATCGGCATTTCGAATTTGTTCAGTCAACAAATGAATCTCGCTACCAAAAAGATCATCGGCATTGAAGGCTTCTGTTTGCAGCAATTTCGTCATGGGTATACCGAGCACGCGGTGAAGTGCGCCGGGTTGAAAACCTACTTTAATAACTAAGTGTTGCACCCCTAACTGCACATTGAGTCGCTCGATATGCGGACCCACTACAATAGCAGACGAGAGTTTGACTTTTTTGTTGCTCAGAAAATAATGGGCATCGACGGGGTCGTAGGGGTAAAAGAAAAGTCGTTGTTCCGGATGTTGCGGCATGGGTAGAACTGGCAGTGGATGCTTACTATCAAACACACCTTGAACAATCATCACATTGTTGATGATGCCTTTTAGAGCGGGGTGTGGAGAATAGAATTTCTGGAACATAAGGTCAATTGAAGGTAATACAAATACCCTAAAACTGAAATTGATTTCATAAATCAAAGGCAAATGGGGAAAGTGGCGCATCTTTTGCAAAGGAGTAGGGAGAGTGGGTTGAACCGATAAAACACTCGTATCTTCACGCATGCGCAGTCCTATCATTTCAGTTATTGATTCCCGTGATGTTTCAGAAATTGTAAGAAACCAGTTTGGCTTGAACGAACAGCCCTTGGTGACACTCTTAAAAACGGGCATCAATCATACTTACAAGGTAAGTTTTGGAGGAAAGGATTATGTCTTCCGATTGTACACCCATAACTGGAGAACGCGTGAAGAAATTCACGCCGAGTTAGAATTGGTAGCTGAGCTCAATGAAAAAGGCTGTTCGGTTTCGGTACCTGTGGCCACATCAAAAGGACATTATTTAATGGTAGTAGACGCGGCTGAGGGCACTCGTTTTGCGGTGCTGTTTACCTATGCAAGGGGACAAAAAATGATCCAGTATGCCAATGAGCAGCATTTTGAAATAGGCAAGCTCATGGGAAGCATCCATGCCATCACCATCAACAAAGCAATTCCAAGAGCACAGTACAATTATGCATTGATGTACACCAATGGTATGCGGGAAATTGGTAGATTCTTAGGCAAAGAATCGGCTGTTTGGAAACTCATTGAAGGGGCCGGTGAAAAACTAAAACTCGTATTTGAGCAAGCGGAGAAAAACGAATGGAGAACTGGAGTAGTGCATTTAGATATTTGGTTCGACAATTTAAACATCGACGAATCGGGTCGCATCACCCTCTTCGATTTCGATTTCTGCGGAAACGGACCATTGGCGCTCGACATGGCCTATTACATCATGCAAGTGCATCGTTTGAACACCGATGAATCGATACGTAAAGAACAGATAAATTCGTTTATAAACGGTTATCGTTCGGTTACTACGCTTCCCCAAACTGAACTCGACGAACTCAAGGCCTTGATTCCTGCTATTTATATCTTCTATCTTGGCGTACAATGCTACCGCTTTGAAACCTGGACCGCCGCCTTTCTGAACGAAGTGTATTTGGAGCGATATGTGGACAGTTTTGTGAAGCAGTGGGTGGTAGAGAGTGGTAAGTTTTGAGTAGTGAGTTTTTGGCTTTAGGAATTGCGCTTCGGGAAATCAATGACTTGGGCAATAGGTATAATGAGTACATTGAAAATGGTTTGACACTGTTTTGGTGAAGAGTTCATCTATCAATAAGATACAAATCATTATTTTATTCTAGATTGCAATCAATACATGGACTTACACCTATATTTTCAACCCAGTATGGGCGCATGACCTTTATATAAATCCACCAATTGTTTGAACTGATTGGTGGATTGTACTGATAAACAATGTTGTTTGTATATCATTAATCATATAGGTATCAACCCCATAGTTATATACCAATTTCATTGGAAGCTTCATATATTTACGTGTTGCCTGCCATTTAAAACGACATTCTTCAAATGACATACCAAGACATATTTAATCTATTTGGACATTCGGAGTTCAGTCCTTATGTTAAAGAACTTTTACCTAAACTTTATATTCCCTTAGAGAGACCTGAATTTTCTATTGGTTGGCGTAGATTTCAATCCAACAAATGGGATTTGTCATTACGTTCTACGGGGAAAGTCAATTACCAAGGTGACTATGGAGCTTTTGTAAAAGCATATACATATGACCACAAAGAGTGTTTTTTTGATGAAATTAAATTTGGAGGAACAGGGAAAGGTATTAAGTACCCCCACTCTTTACCTTTTGACTTAAATTGGGGAGATAACGCAGAATTAGTTCAACAAAAAATACCAATAAAAAAATCAGAATCTAGTAGTGCTAGTTATGGGAGCTATATGATTTTTAACTTTGAGGACTACTCGTTTTTGACAGCTTTTGACAACAGCAAAGAACTTATTTGGCTAAGAGTAAAGCTTCTTGAAAAAAGTTTTAAGTGTAAACGAGAGTTGACAAAGTCTTTGAGACAACAAAATAAAAATTTAATAATTTTCAATGTAAATGACTTTAGAGTATTAAATAAAAAATCCCCAATAACAGCTTGGACGAAGAGAATGAAAAAAGGGGATAACAATTTAACAATTAAAAATATAGAAGATTCAAAATATCTGTTAACCGCCTTTCTTGACAATTTACTAATTGCAACTGAACAAAAGAAAGCAAGTTTAATTTATTCAGCGATAAGAAAAGTAACGCAGGGCTTTAATAAACTAAATGACAAATATCCAAGTTTCATTGAAACGTTAGAAAGAGAGGAATTAGTTGATTATATTCATGATGCAATTAGAATGACAGGATTTAAAATTGAATCAGAAATTGATTTAACAGTAGAATGGCGGGAATGGTAGCAACAGACCTTTTCAATAACGGCAGGCAACATTGGTATTGCCAATAGTGGGGCTTGACATTGGAACAATCAGCAACGGTAATTCTGTTGTGGTGTGGTTCGGGGCTCGACGAATAAAGCCCAGCTTTGGTTCTTAATATTTAACTTTATCAAAAAGCCAGGCAGCAGTTCCGGCGGAAGGAATTCTAATATCCCACCATCGGCAATACCTACCCGTTATGCCCAAGCGTAAAAAGACAGTGCAATCCTGAAAGTGACGACTGAAAAACGGAGACTTTGCAACTTGACAATTTAAGCGGACTGACTTGAAAACGTTCTTTAACAATCTGACACGGTAAGACAAGCCGACACGCAAACCGACCCGAATGTTTTTAAAATTTTTGCCGACCCGCATTTTTAATTTTTTCTTGCCAGCCGCACATTTTAGCACATTTGGTTTTGTCCGACACACAAGCCCACCCTTCACAAAACCAAAAGAGCTAAAATTTTCCAAGCTCGACTAAAGATGTGTAAAACTTTTTGTGGACTTTTTATGTCCATTTCAAAAGAGTTCTTATCTTTGGACAAAATTTGTCCTGAATGGCAACCGTGAAAAAACATACAACATTTGGAGGGCAACTCAGACAACTGAGAGAAACTGCCGGTATGACTTTGAGAGAAGTTGCTGCAAATATTGAAATTGACCCTTCTCTACTTGCTAAAATTGAGCGTAACCAAAGACAGCCGACAAAACATTTAATCAAAAATATCGCTGACTTTTTTGAAGTTAACGAGAAGGAATTGCTCGAAGAATTTTTAAGTGACCAGATTGCTTACAAAATTTTAGACGAAGAAGCAGACTTGAATATTCTGAAAGTAGCAGAAGAAAAAGTAGCATACATCAAAACATTGCGAAATGAATAAAACAATAAATATCGAACCATTCAAACAAGAACTGCCTAGTGACTTTGCAGACAGGTTAGGTATTTATTACACTCAACAAGTAACAACAACGCACAAGAAAGTCAACGGGCAATTTTTTACTCCTACTCCAATCGCTCGACTTCTAGCATCATTTTGTGACTTTTCAAAAACAAGAATCAAAATCTTAGACCCTGGTTGTGGAACAGCAATTTTGTCTTGTGCTTTGGTTGAGCATTTAATAGAATTACAAAACGGAATTGAGAAAATTGACTTAGTGGCTTATGAAACCGACCTTGAATTAATTCCATATTCACAAAAATCACTTGATTACCTAAAAGAGTGGATTTTAAATAAAGGAATACAATTTAACTTCATACTTCATTCAACTGATTTTGTTTTAGAAAATGCAACTGTTCTTAAAGAAAATAGACTTCCAAGTTTGTTTGAAGAAACAAAGAGCGTAGATAAAAATTTCGACATCATCATTTCGAACCCACCCTATTTTAAGCTTTCTAAAGATGATAAAAGGGTAATTGCTTCGCAAGAATTAGTTAGCGGACAACCCAATATCTATTCATTTTTTATGGGAATTGCCTCTAAACTACTTTCTAAAAATGGCGAACTAGTTTTTATCACACCGAGAAGTTTTGCTTCTGGTAACTATTTCAAAGCGTTTAGAGAGTTGTTTTTCAATACAGTTCAGATTGAAAAGATACACTTATTCAATTCTCGAAAAGACACTTTCAATCGTGATAGCGTTTTACAAGAAACGGTTGTAATTAAAGCAATCAGAGAAGAAATAGACTCAAAAAAGAAAGTGCTTGTTTCTTCAAGTGCTGGAATTAAAGACATTTTTGAGCCATCAATAAAATATTTCAATTCTTCGGAACTCATTGACCTTAACTCAAAGGAGAAAATTTTGCATTTGCCTACAAGCGACAAAGAAGAAAGCATTTTGAGTTTAGTTTCTTCTTGGGAAAATGTTTTGACTGATTTCAATATAAAAATTTCAACGGGTCCTGTTGTTTCGTTCCGTGCGTTAAATTTTATTCAAAACAAGTACGAAAACGGGACTGTATTTTTAGCCCCATTGTTTTGGCTTCACAACGTGAACAAAATGATTTTGGAATGGCCAAAACAACTCAAAGAAAAAGGGCAATTCATAAGAATAGAAAGCGGTTCAAAATCTTTGTTGATACCCAACAAGAACTACATTCTTTTAAGACGATTTAGCACCAAAGACGACAAGAGCAGATTGATTGCAGCGCCTTATTTCTGCAACTATGCCAAATCGGATTATATCGGAGTTGAAAACAAAGTTAACTACATATACAGGAAGGATGGGCATTTAGACCGAGACGAAGTAGTTGGACTTTGTGCGTTGCTCAACAGTGAATTGTTTGACACTTACTTTCAAATTTTCAATGGTAACGTAAATGTGAGTGCAACAGAATTAAGAGAAATGAGATTTCCACCATTAAACGCCATTAAAGAAATAGGCAATAAAATCATACTTTCCAATGACTACTCAATGAATAATGTAAACAGTATTGTCAACGAGATTTTTGAATTGGAAGTAATAATGAACTGATATGAGTAAAATAGAAGAAGCACAAGAGATATTAAAAGCGTTAGGACTGCCACCAGCACAATACAACGAGATGGCGGCTTTGACATTTTTAGCAATTTGCAACATCAAAGAAAATGACAAATGGGCTAAAGCAACACGTCAGAGTTTAGGAGTTACAAAAGGCATTATGACTTTCGTGAATGAAAATTACGGTAAATCATACGCCCCAAATACACGAGAAACATTTAGAAGGCAAGTGCTTCACCAATTTGTACAGGCAAGAGTAGTTGATTACAATCCAGACGACCCAACACTGCCTGTTAATAGCCCTAGAGCACATTATGCTTTGACTTCCGAAGTTTTGGAAGTCGTAAAAACATACAAAACACGAAATTGGAAAAATGCCTTGAAAAACTTCATTGACACAGTTGGTAAACTTTCGGAGGTCTATTTGAAAGAAAGAGAACTAAATCAAATTCCCGTCACCCTTCAAAACGGTAAAACAATAAAACTATCCGCTGGGAAACACAATGAAGTTCAAGCAGCAATAGTCGAACAATTTGCCCCACGCTTTGCAAATGGCGGAACGCTTTTATACTTAGGTGACACAGCCAAGAAAGACTTGTTTGTTGACGAGAAAGGTTTAAAAGATTTAGGCATTCCGATTGACCAACATAGCAAATTGCCAGATGTTGTAATCTATGACAACAAAAGAAAGTGGTTGTTTCTAATTGAAGCTGTTACATCCCACGGTCCTGTTTCTCCGAAACGACTTTTGGAACTCGAAGATTTTTTGAAAAACTGTAAAGTCGGAAAAGTTTACGTAACGGCATTCCCTGATATGACAGAGTTCAAAAAACACTCAAACAACATTGCTTGGGAAACAGAAGTTTGGCTAATGGAAGTGCCCGACCATATGATACATTTTAACGGAGATAGGTTTATGGGACCGAGATAAAAAAATAAAGAATGAAACTAGTAACCAGAGATAATCTTGAAAATTGGGCAGACACTACCTTTTCAAAAGCTGTTTTGCCTTATCTTATTTCAAGATTGGTAAGAGCAACAACACCTGTAAGCACAAAAGCAAATCTTCCTTCTGGCAGCGCATCCTATATTGGCGGTTGGGATGGTATTGTGAATTGTGAAACTGAAACAGCTTATGTACCTCAAGGAATTTCTTTGTGGGAATTTGGTACTTCTTCCGACTGTAAAGGAAAAGCCGATGATGATTATGATAAAAGAAAAGCAAATCCAATAGGATTTACACCAAGTGATTCTGTTTTCATATTTGTAACACCTAGACTATGGACAAAAAAAGTTGATTGGATTGCGGAGAAAAAGGCTGAAAATTATTGGAGAGATGTTATTGTTTATGATTCAGTAGACTTAGAACAATGGCTTGATAATGCACTTTCTGTTTCTCGTTGGCTTGCTTCACAAGATGGAGTTGGAACATACCCATTTGATGGAATAATGACAGCTGACGAATTTTGGGAAGAATGGTCAATCGGGCCTAAAGGGTTGGTTCTTTTACCTGAAAGTGTAATTGCAGGCAGAGAATATGAAAAGGACTTATTGTTATCAGCACTACAAGGTGAACCTACAATTAAAGGAATAAAAGCATCTACAAAAAGTGAAGCAATTGCTTTCATTATTGCCTCAGCAAAAATGTTTCAACCTGAAGAAGCAGACAGATTCTTTTCTAAAGCACTAATAGTTGATACTGAAGGGAATTTTCGTGGAATAAGAATTAACACTAATACCGCATTAAATCTTATACCAAGATTTGATGATGCTCAACCGCTTTATGCGGCTGTCGCTAAAGGGCATCATGTTTTAGTACCACTAGGTGCAGATGATAATTTTAATCAAGAAACTATCACATTACCAACCATTGATAGAGACGGACAAAACAAATCACTAACTGAAAGCGGTATATCAAGAGAAGATGCTGAAAGGTTTTCTAGAGAATCAGGGAGAAATATTACTATTCTTAAAAAACTACTTGGCTTTCCTCACTACAAAGCAAAATGGATTGAGAAAGAAAATATCCGTGAGATAATTCCTGCTCTTATACTTGGGAGATGGAACGAAACATTTGTTGGAGATATTGAACTAATTGAAAAACTTTCTGAACAAGATTATTCTGACTATTTAGTTATCCTAAACAAATGGAAAAACTTTGAAGAATCACCAATCATACAAATTGGTGAAACTTGGCGATTAACCTCACCTTTAGATTTATGGACAAATCTTTCTTCTCAACTTTTGCCAAAAGATTTTCAAAACATTCAAGAGTGTTTTTCTTTAGCATTCAAAAACGGGAATCCAATCATTGAACCCGAAGATAAAAACAGTTTCGCTTCATATTTCAACAAGAAAAACAAATACTCTAATTGGTCAAGGGAAGGGCTAACCCAATCTTTAATATTAGTTGGACGATTGAATGGAGTTAAAATCCCCAATCTTGACAATCCCCAAAATTGGGTTGATAAAATCATTTTTGATTTACTCAACAACGCAAGTGGAGAAATGTGGATTTCCGTTGATCACGAATTACCTCTTATTTCGGAGGCATCGCCTGAAAGTTTTCTTAAAGTAGTAAAAAATTCATTGGCAAAAGAACAGCCCGAAATAATGGATATGTTCAAAGAGGAAGATGGTTTTTTGCACAAAACAAGTCACCACACTGGTTTGTTGTGGGCACTTGAAAATTTGGCTTGGTTGCCCGAATATTTAAGAGATGCGAGTTTGGTACTGCTTAAACTTTCAAGACTTGACCCAGGCGGTAGCTTATCAAACAGACCACTGAATAGTATTTCAGAAATTTTCAAACCTTGGCATTTTCAAACTCTCACATCGTATGATGAAAGAGTGGAAATTCTAAAATACATTACCGAAAAGGAAAAAGAATCAGGTTGGTCTCTTTTAATTAGAATGCTTCCAGACCATCACGGCATAGCACATCCAACACATAAAATGCGCTGGCGAATGTTTGATAAGAATACCAATCTCACCTACACTTATCAAGAAATATGGAATACGCATTCAGCAGTAATAGAAATGCTTATAAACCTTTTTGATAATGATGAAGAAAAATTTTCTCAACTCATAAAAGAAACAACCAATCTTTCTCCTAAAGACAGAAAAAGAGTTTTAGATTGGGCTGATGAAGTTTACCCAAATATCAAACAGGAAAAATTTACAACTTGGGAAACAATCAGGGGAATTTTAAATCATCACAGATCGCATCCTGATACCGATTGGGCTTTACCCGAATCCGAGTTAGTACGGTTAGAAAATTTGTATAACAAACTTCAACCAACAGACATTATTCACAAATACATTTGGCTTTTCAATGAACATTGGCCTGAGTTTCCAGAAGGTTTCAAATACGAACCCAATGAATCAGAAAAACGATACGAACAACAACAAATGCGTATTGATGAAGCAAGAAAAAAAGCAGTAACTGTTTTTCTTCAAGAATTAGGTTTAAACTCAACCTTAGAATTACGGAAACAAGTTAAAGAGTTTTGGCTTTTGGGTGGTGCTTTAGCTGGCGTAATCACAAATAAGGAAGATGTTAATACAGTTTGTGAATGTTTGAATGACGATAAAAATCTTATTGGTTTTGCTCACAACTTTATCTATCGTAAATCAATTATTGAAAACTTTGATTGGATAAAATCATTATTCAAAGAAATACAAGAAAAAAAGTTTAGCAACAAAGCACTTTCTAATGTTCTAATTCCACTTAATCAAAATCAACAATTGTGGAATTTTGTAGCTTCATTAGATGAAGAAATACAAAATGAGTATTGGCAAAACATCAACCCACATTTTTATCACATAACCGATGAAGAAAAAGCAATTGGAATTGAAATGCTTTTGAAATACAAAAGATTCTTTTCCGCAATAGATATTGCTTCACATTTCGCAAACGTAATTTCAAGTAATCTGCTTTCAGAAATGTTGAAAAA
>DGDD01000243.1 GCA_002385265.1 Chitinophagaceae bacterium UBA3961 | reverse complement strand
AACTGACCGCCGTTACGATGCTGCTACAAAGAAAATGTATCTTTCGTTTATTATGAAGCAAAATGGAAGACCTGACCAGTTCTTCTATGATACATTATCATACATAGGACCAAGATAAGATTCGTCACTTTTCTTATACAAAGGGCACCTATTAGGTGCCCTTTTTTGTTAGACGGCTGCTCGAAATGTTTAAATTTTAATACTTTTAACATTTATACTTCGAAACAACCGAAGCAGTTCTGTAATTTTAAAAAAACCGAATATGAAAAGATTCTTAACCCTTATTCTAGTAGCAGTTAATGTTCAAACTGCGTCAGCTCAATCTATTGCTACGTTACAACAACAATACACCAATTTTATCATCAATGCACATACGCAGTTTGGAAAATCAGACAAAGCTGATTTCGTTGACGGTGGAGACAATCGCTTTTTTGGAAAAGATTGGGTGAAGGGTGGTGTTGTGAATAATTATGGAAGTGAATTGTCGAAAGGCTTTGAATTCAACTACGATTTTATGCGCCACGAACTTTATGCAAAGTGGAGCGATACGATAATTGTAGTGGATCCCCGCACGGTGAAATACTTCTATTTAAATACTCCAACAGGAACAAAATACTTTGTCAAGAATTTTGAACTAGATGGTAAAGGAGAAAAATTTTATGAATCATTGGCATTTGAAGACATGGCCACTGATAGTGCCGGTGTTAAGCTACTGAAGTTTAGATCTGTAAAGAGAATCAGAGCCAACAAGAATGATTATGCAGCCAATTTCTCGGGCGATTATTCCGATACCTTCAGTAATTCTTTCGATTATTATGTTGTTACACCTGATGGAAAATACAAAAGAGTGAAGCTATCGAAGAAAGATATTGTAAATGCGCTTTCAGCCTATCCAAAATTGAAGAATGTGAATGTAGGTGCAATTCCGGATCAGCTTTCCGAAGAGGCAGCTGCGGTATTCATTGAAAAACTAAATCACTCCTAATTTAATTTAGTTGAAAGATATCGAATGGCCGGTTTCATTTATCCTGTGAAACCGGCTATTTTTGTATACTAAACTTTGTAACATGGATCAGGCCAACGAACAACAACAACTCAATATCGAAATATCTGAAGAAGTAGCGGAAGGTACTTATGTGAACCTTGCCATTATCACCCATTCACCCGCTGAATTTATTGTAGACTTTGTGAACGTAATGCCGGGTACTCCTAAGAGCAAGGTAAAATCGCGCATCATTCTAACACCTCAACATGCCAAGCGTTTGATGAAAGCCTTGGTTGAAAACGTACAACGCTACGAAGCAGCTCATGGCAAAATTCAAGAGCTGGAGGAAATTGCGTTTCCAATGAATTTGGGAGGCGTTGTGGGGCAGGCATGAGTAATTAATAATTAAGAATTAATAATTAATAATGAAACAGCCGGGTTAATTAATAATTAATAAGTAATAATTAATAAGTAATAATTAATAATTAAACAGCCGGCAGTCAGGTTGATTTGAATGGGAAGGTTAATCAGGTAAATTGGTTTTAATCTTTGCTATCAGTGGTCAAAATCTCTAAGGCCTAAAACCTAAGGCCTAAAGCCTAACTTATAAAGAAACAGTCGGGTTAATTAATAATTAATAAGTAATAATTAATAATTAAACAGCCGGCAGTCAGGTTGATTTGAATTGGAAGGTTAATCCAATCAGTCTTTCAAACAATTGGAGGCTCCGTAATTATTAATTACTAAAGTATTCCTTCGTCTGCGAAGCTATAATACCCATCTTGACTCACTATAATATGATCCATGACGCGGATATCCATGAGAAGGCCCGCGTCTTTGATTTTTTGGGTGAGCATTTCATCTGCTTTGCTTGGTCGTAGGTTTCCTGAGGGGTGGTTATGACAGAGTATCAAACTCACCGCTTCTTGCTCCAATGCTTTCTTTAAAATGATTCTTGGATCGGCTACTGTGCCTGTAATTCCTCCTTGACTAATAATCTCATAATTCAATATGCGATTAGCTCTGTTGAGAAAAACAACGGCAAACACTTCGTGTCCCAGATCTTGAAGTTGGTCTTTAAGAAATGAGGCGATCTCCCGGCTATCGGTAATAGATTTTTTGAAAAGTGGAGTAGAGCCGCTTCTTCTTCTTCCTAATTCAAGTGCCGCGGCTATGGTAATGGCTTTGGCTTCGCCGATACCTTTGATCTTCATAAAATCGCGAGGGGTGAGTCGCCCTAGATCATGCAACTCGTTGTTACTCAAGGTTAAGATTTCTCTCGCTAGGTCGATGGCAGTTTTCTCTCGGTTTCCATGGTTGATGAGAATGGCCAATAATTCTGCATTAGAGAGGAAGGCGGGGCTGTTTCTTAGTAATTTTTCGCGGGGCCTATCGTCAATTGCCCATGATTTAATAGAGTAAGAGTTCGCTTGCATTCTTGAGAAAGGATTTATATTTTTATTAAGAATTGATGCACTAAAAGGCAAGAATGCTCGTTTTAGGCTCAGTTACGTGAAAATTTTAATCAATATCCAAATGAAACGTAAAACCACATTCTCTGCAATTGGCGGCTATCAGCCATTTTTATTTGCCATCGGCATGTATGTTGTAGCCTTATTCTTCTCCATTTTCATCTGTTCTGCCATTTTCAATGTATTGCATCCTAAGAAGTCTGTTGCTTCAACGGAATCAGTAAAACCAAGTACTGATAATGCAAATATATTGCTGACAGTAGCACAGAAATAGTATCTTACTGAAATTCAGGTTGTTAGAAACAAAATGAAATTTCGCACTTGTTGAAAAAAATGAGTGTTCGTGGATATTTTTTGACCCCTATATCCCTGCCTTATTTTATCTTCGCCGCTCATTCACAGCGGCATGCAAAACACAGCAAAAGTATTCTCGGGTACCGGTTCACAGTACCTAGCAGAAAAGATCGCGCAGCAATACGGCGCGTCACTCGGAAAAATTACCATTAATAGATTCAGCGACGGCGAAATTCAGCCGGTTTTCCAGGAAAGCGTGCGTGGAGACATGGTCTTCCTCGTTCAAAGCACTTTCTCTCCTGCAGAGAACCTAATGGAATTACTTTTAATGATCGACGCAGCTCGTAGGGCTTCAGCCTACAAAGTAGTTGCGGTGATTCCTTATTATGGATATGCGCGTCAAGATAGAAAAGATAAGCCCCGTGTGGCCATCGGTTCTAAATTGATTGCCAACATGTTAGAGGCTGCCGGGGCGGATCGTGTGATCACTATGGACCTTCACGCCGCTCAAATTCAGGGCTATTTTGATATTCCCGTGGATCACCTCGATAGTTCTGCAATTTTTATTCCTTATATCGAGCAATTACAACTGGAAAACCTTACCTTTGCGGCCCCTGACGTGGGAAGTGCGAACCGTATCAGAGAGATTGCCAGCTACTTTAATGCAGAAATGGTGATCTGTGATAAGCACAGAAAACGTGCAAATGAGATCGCGAGCATGGTGGTAATTGGAGATGTAACGGATAGAGATGTGGTGTTGATTGATGATATCTGTGATACCGGTGGAACCTTGGCAAAGAGTGCCGGTTTGTTGAAAGAAAAGGGGGCGAGAAGTGTGAGAGCTTTGTGTACGCATCCGGTATTAAGCGGTAATGCATATGCGAACATCGAGAACAGTGTGTTGGAAGAATTGGTAGTGTGTGATACGATTCCTTTGAAGCAACACAATCATTCGAAGATCAAAGTATTGAGTGTTTCGGAATTGTTTGCAGTAGCCATTCGCAATGCATATGAAAACAGAAGTATCACCGGATTGTTTATTCACAGCAATCAGCGTAATAAGTAAGTGATACCGGCGTTAAAGAGCGTTTAATTTAAAACACATATACAAATGAAATCAATTACAATTGAAGGTCAACTGAGGACCGAAACCGGGAAAAAAGCCACCCGACAAGTTCGCTCTCAGGGACTCGTGCCTTGTGTAATTTACGGCGGTGCACAGGAAGTTTCTTTTTCAGCTCCTTTGCTGGCTTTTAAACCGCTTGTTTATTCACCCGAATTCCAAGTAGCAGAAATTAAAGTGGATGGTAAAACTTACCGTTGCATTTTGAAAGATCGTCAATTCGACAAAGTATCTGATATTTTGAGTCATGTTGACTTTTTGGAACTCGTTGAAGACAGAAAAGTAGTAGCTACCATTCCTTTGAAATTTGTAGGAGTTTCTAAGGGGGTTAAAGATGGTGGTAAACTGATCACCAAAATCAAAAGTTTGAAAGTAAAATCTTTACCAAAAGATTTGAAAGAGAATATTGAGGTTGACATTACCAACCTGGAGATCAATGGAAATATTCGTGTTGAGGACGTTAAAGAGCCTGCATACGAAATTTTGAACTCTCCCCGTATTCCTATTGCTTCTGTGGTAACAACGCGTCAGCTGAAGATTGAAGAAGCGGCGGCTCCTAAGAAGTAATCCATACTTTATAACACGTAAGATGCCTCGGCCTTTGGGTCGGGGCATTGGTGTTTGATGGGAGGAGGGAGGATGAGAGGAGACGAGGATAGAGGAAATACAGAGAAGGAACAGG
>DGDD01000050.1 GCA_002385265.1 Chitinophagaceae bacterium UBA3961 | reverse complement strand
ATATCGGCATGAACTTCCATATCCACATCATACTGCGTGAACAGGCCACAAAGCTCATAGGCGATTTCAATACTTTTGCTTACTTCCACCAGCATGCGTTCTTTGATGCTGTACTTTTGGCGGGTCTTTTCATTGTGAAGGAACATAAAGCCACCCTGTCCCTCACGAAGAAATACAATTACAGTGGCGAATTCAGTTTCTGGACCTTTTACTTGTGAGTCGGTTCCGATGCATACTTTTAGCTTGATGCCTTTTTGAGTTTCTCTCTTGATCGCCTCTTCAACAGCCTCTACAATGGGAATCTCAATGGCCTCACCACTAAACTTTCTCCATTTTAACGGCATAAATATGTAGGTTTTCCGAATTTACAAAAAAGCAAATTCAGAACACCGTTATGTTTAAGTTACCAATTGGAATGTGAATAAGTTCTTTAAACTAGTATTGACCTGTTGAAAGCAAAACCAAGGTACAGGCCTCCTGAGCTTGAATGCCGGCCGCTTCCAAGCGATCTTCGAATTCCGGATTTTCGGTGCCCGGATTGAAGATGACCCTTTTGGGGTGCATGGATAGTATATAATTGTAGTAGGCTTCTTGATGCAAAGGGTTTACATAAAGCGTTACGGTATCAATATCGGAGAGTTCGGGTAGGCCGGTTTGAACCGTAGTATCTGCCACTTGAACGGCTTTTTTGCCAATGCCAATAATTGGATGTCCATGGCGCTTGAGTAGGTGCATGGCTTTGTAACTATAGCGTTCCGGATTGTCGGAAGCACCTATTACCAGCGTTTTTTTAGTGGGTTTCATCGCTTTCTTCGTTGAACGCGTTTTGTAATTGCTCAATCTCCAAACTCTTCCATTTGTTGTGTTCAATAATACTCATAACTAGATAATAAACCGCCATAATAGCGGTCCAACCTAAGACAACTAAACCAACAGTAATAAAACTGTCATTGTCAACTACAACAATGATTATTGGAACAATAATGGTTGCAATTAAAAGCCAATTGTACAATTTACGTGCACTACTCCATAACGCACGTTGAACACTTAGATGCACCAAACTGCTAATCAATTGCCAACCTCCGAGAATAAAATAACCTGAACCAACAGCCTGTACGCTTTCTCTCACAATTCCGGTTAAGTAAAGCATTAATAGGAGTACAGGAATCAAGATTTGACCTGCAAGGTCGAATTTTTTATTCCGAATCAATGATGGGTTCATAATAGGCGATCATTAATTTGATACGAAAGAGTGCACATCACAGAGAAGTTTCAATTTGTACATACTATTTAAATAACTTCATCAAATTGCCAATAAACCAGTTTTCGTCGGCTTTTACCAAAGTGTCCAACATCTTATCGGCACTATGTCCAAAGCGTTTGATACCGTCAATGGTTTCCGTGAATTGCCTGATGTGTTTGTCTTTTTTGTCGCCTTCTACCTCGCTCAAGTTGTCCATCAGCTTTAACATCGGATTCAACTCTCTTTTCTTACGTTCATGAACAATTTGAGTGGCTACCTTCCAAATATCTTTTTCAGCTACAAAAAACTCTTTGCGCTCTCCCGGAATGATCACACGGTCTACCAATCCCCAATCTACCAATTCACGAATATTCATGTTTGCATTTCCTCTGCTCACACTCAATTCTTCCATAATATCATCCTGACTTAAAGGATCGGGAGAAATCAATAATAATGCATGAATCTGGGCCATGGTTCTATTGATACCCCAATGCGTTCCAAATGCACCCCATGAAGAAATAAACTGTTGTTTTGCCTCTGCTAATTTCATAGTTCAAGCTTGTGCTACAAAATTACGACCGAGTTCTGAATTTTCAAAACTTATTGAAATGCCATGACAGTTCTGAAAGAAAAGAAAGAGAGGGGGGTAATTGGTTGATGTGAAAATTGGTCTATCTAATGACTTCCCTTTATCACTTGCTAAGCGCAAAAATAATCGGTTGGATTTTGTAAGATTTTACATACTTGCCATTCTGATAAGCAGGAGTCCATTTCTTCGAATTTTGGATCACTTGCATGGCTTGTTTATCTAAGGAGTATTCCAACGATTGAAAAATGCGGATGTCTTTGATGCTCCCGTCCGAATCTACAATGAACATCACTTTCACCAATCCTGCCTTTTTTAGATTGAGGGCCCTTTCAGGATATTCTAAAGCTTTTTCTAAATAGCGTTTCCATTTCGATATTCCTCCCGGATATTCCGACTCAACTTCTAAACCCGAAATCTCGAGATTTGACGGTAGAGGAGTTCTGATCGATCTTTCAAGATTGTAGCGCTCCTTAACAAACACCCCATTTTTAAAGTTGACGATCTTTGCAATGGCACCGGTATCATTCCAATAATAGTAGTCACCGTCAGCAATTCCGTTTTTATATGAGTGCAAGGAATCGATCCTGCCGTTCTTATTGTAAAAGCAGGTTATTCCATTAGTTAATTCACCGTCCTCGTCCTTGGTTTCTTCTGTTCTTATTAACGCTCCCGCTACATGATACAGCGACCATTTGTAGAGACTGTCGTGCTCTTTGTAACGAACATAGATGAATTTCGACTTGCTATATTCACATCCCACAAAGTTTTCATCCAACGCAAAAATTGTTTCTTTTTCTTCTTGCGCAAAAACACTTTGTTGACCAATAACTATCAAAATAAAGAATACTAAAATTGATTTCATAGCCTACATTCTAAACTGAAAATAATCTAGAGCAAATTAGAACAACTAGGGCAAATTCAAAAATGTTCTGTTAGCGGAAAAATTCCAAATGAAAGCAAATCTATACTCAACAAAAAGTAGTGTGGCTCTTATCAAATTAACAAATATCTGAATTAGTTAGCCTATTGTTTTCTCGGAGGACAGTTCAATCTTCGATCGCCTCTGTTCTCTGAATTTCCGCCCGATTTAATGATCAATGCCATATAGAAACCGCCGTTCTGAATGGTCTTTTGAGAGAAGATATAGCCCAAATTGTGCAAGCCAATTACCAATGGACCAATTTTGCCGGCAGCACCTACCCAAAAATTTCCTTCTTGTGTTACGTGCAAAGGTAAATAAGCTCCAAAGCGATTGGTTTCCCAGCGTGGCGTTATGCTGAATAAACTGAGATCTTTCACATACAAGTTCTTTCCTGCTATAAATTTCGCCACATTTACGGTTAGGTCGGCATTGATATACCACGCACCATTGATGAAATAGTCGGCATTCAAATTTATTCGTGTAGGGTTGAATATTTTATAGGTATAACCTTTGAGTGTAGACATCGTGGTTACAAGCGTAGCCAAACTGTCGTTGAATTGCGCTCGATCGTCAACCGCAGCCATTTTCTGATTGATTACTACATTGGTAGTGCCGGGTCTAATACCGGAAGTTTGTACACTGTTTTTTCCGTATTTGAACTGATTGAATCCAATATCAACAATAGCGAATCCGAGTTTTAAATCATAGTCGTAATAGCTGTCATCATCATTTACGGAGCCAATTGCTTGCGACTTGAACAATAATTCAGCACCTAAATCAAAAGCAAAGCCTCCCAAGCTGTATCGATAAAAATTTCTAATATTGGTTGCGTTGCTATTGTTCTTGTTCCATTGATCGAAATTGTAGGAATAGCCGTGTACAATAGCACCTGTTCTTACATCGTACTGTGTAGGGTTGGTGTTGCTAATTGGAACAACACTTGCATTTGACATCGAAGCATTGTTTCCGAATATACCACGCATCAATTTCAAATTGGCACCTGCATTTACCCTCAATCCGGCATCTTCATAAACCGTTCTTCCATATCCCGCAAACAGTTCCAACCAACCACTGCTTACCGTATTTAAGCTAAAGGGTTGTTGCTCGGTGTTCATATCAATAAACTGCCCGATATTATCAAGGGTATCAATAAAATTGTAACCTGAAGTTTTCAGATTGTTATAGGTGCGAATGTTGGCACCAAAACTAAAGGCACTGTTTTTGCCGATTGCTACACGTCCATTCAATAGATTGATATTAGCTTGCGCATTGGCTTTTCTTTTGTAGTCGCCTGATAAAAATCGATATTCTGAATTACTCGCCGGAGAAAAAATTGAGAAGTTTTCAACTCGAACGATATTGGTTGCGGCTTTTGCTTGAACCCCAATGATGGCCAATTCCCATTTGGAGGGAACGTTCACAATAGAAGCCGGGTTATGTAAAGCATTTAAACTGCCGATATAGGAAGAACCGTGCACGGCTTGGTAGCCTTGAGCTTTCAAACCAGTAATTCCGGCGATAAGTAAAACTGTGGATAATAAAAACTTCATGGTTTTCATGGTACGCAAAAATACATCAAAAGGGTTGGCCGTGCGTGAGTCTAATTAAAAACCGAGTGAATTTTGGGGAGAATTTTGCCGTTCTAACGAATAAATTCGTTAAAAAGCGACCGCCAAAAAGTGATTGAATCCAGCGACCCACCATTAATCTTTTCCCGAATTGCGCTTCCCATTGCTGATTGTATTGTTGCTCCATTTCAAAGCGATTGATCTTGTTTCGCAAAAATTCATCGATTTGATGAGCCGCCAGCTTGCTTCCATGCAAGGCCATGCTCATTCCATTGCCGCATAGGGGAGTGATCAATCCTGCCGCATCTCCAATGAGCAACACATGATTTTCTACCCTTGTTTTTTTGTTGAATGAAATTCTAGAAATGGTCACCGGCTCTTCCCACACAAAACTGGCTTTGGAGAAAATTTCTTCCAAATAAGGGTTTTTCATTAAAATACTTTTCTCCATTTCTCGAATATCATTCTTGCTTTTACGCAAGTTTTCTGCGGTAGTGAGGTAGCACAAACAACACAAATCTTTTTCGATTCTTGATATTCCACAATACCCATTTTCAAAATTGTGTAAGGCAATGAGGTCGTCGGGGAAAGGAAGTTTAATGTGATATTTAACGCCAACATAGTGATTGAGTTTGTTGGGCCGCACTTGAGTAAACTGACGCTTCCACTTTACATCCAAATTGCTCCTTTTCCCAAAAGTGCCGGCACAAACGGCAGCTTCTGTTTCTCCTGCAGATGTAAATACTACAAAGCGTTGATTGCGAAATACCACATTCATTACTTTCACTCCTTCAAACAAATGCACTCCTTCTGCTTTAGCAGATTTAGCCAGCAATTCATCCAACATATACCTACTGATGCCAAATCCTCCTAAATCGAGTGGATGTTCTAACAATAGACCATCGGGACCTGATACTTGAAGTCGCTGAATTTGCGGCAAGTTTAATTCAGAAAGCGGTACCCCTAATTCTTCTAAATGGTTCCAGCTTTCATGACTTATGTATTCTCCGCATACTTTATGAAAAGGATAGGTTTCTCTTTCAAACAGAGCGACTTTATAATTTTTCCGCGCGAGCTGAATGGAGAGTGATAGGCCGGCCAGTCCGCCTCCAATAATAACAATATCGTACTCTTGTTGAAGCAATCGTTCTAATTTAATGATGATGAACTATAAGCCAGCGAAAGGCCCATTTCCAAGACAGGTTCGCGTTGTCAATTTCTGCTTTTTTTAGCAGATCCGTCCACTCCAATTTAGAAAATCCTCTTAAAACACTTAATGGAGCATCGTTCTTAACTAAATAACTTTTCGAAAAAAGACTTGTTAAGAACTTGATAGAGTGATATGCTAAGGGGTGCCTTTGCAAATCATTGATAAACCATCCAAAACCTGTATTCTCATTCATCCATTTTAATTGAGCCACCAATTCTGTATCTGTGAAATGATGACAAAACAAAGAAGAAAACAAAATGTCCGGTTTGTTTTCAAATTGCACTTTGCTGTAATCAGAGCAGATCCATTCAATGTTATAGCTGTGGTGCTTTTCTTTTCCGTAAGCAATACACCACGGGTTTAAATCTATCCCGATCAACTTACAGTCAATCGAATGCTTTTTGCACCAATCTGCAACAACCCTCAAATTATCCCCACCACCACAGCCCAATTCTGCTATTACAATCGGACGCTTTGCTGCTCGCATGCTTACTAATAAAGTTCTAAATCCTTCAACTGTTATAGCATGCCCACCCAAATGGGTGTTGATGAAATCGAGTTCCACCATATTGCGCCGAATATCCGCTTCCGGAATATCAGGTTGGTCGAGTAGTTCTTTTTGATAAGAACGATGGTTGAAATCAGGCATAACTTAAAGTAAAGGTTTCCATGGTAAGCCCCGGTCCAAAGGCTGCTCCCACAATGGTTGCCGGATTGTGAGCTGCATTCAAATGGTTTTCCCATATTCGTTTTAACACAAACAAAACAGTTGGCGAACTCATGTTTCCGTAGTCGTTTAAAACACCGTAACTGTTTTCAATTTTTGAACTTTCAATCCCTAGATTTTCCTTTATCACATCCAGTATTTTCTTTCCTCCCGGATGTATGCACCAATAATCTACTTCTTCTATTGACCTGTTTGATTTATGAAGCGCACGTTCTATCAGTGGCTTGAAATCTGCCGCCAATAGATCGGGTATATAGCCGGTAAGTGTCATTTGAAATCCGGTAGAGGATAGTTCCCAAGCCATGTCTTTCTCACCCTTGGGTAGAATAGAAGCATAAAACGATTCAATGGTTAGACCGTCATTAGACTCATTGTTTTCAATTAAGATTGCCGCAGCACCATCGGCAAATAACATGCTCGACATGATATTGTCTCCCGTTGTTTCTTTTTGAAAATGGAGGGTGCACAATTCAACACAAACCACCAATACCTTGGCATTTGGAGTTGCTTTGCAAATAGCCGTTGCTTGTTTCATTCCATGAATGGCAGCATAGCAACCCATGAAATTGATCGAGCTTCTTTCAGTATCATAGCTGAGTTGGAGTGCAGTAATAATTTCTAGATCCAATCCTGGCGCACTCATTCCTGTACAACTTACACTAATCACATGTGTGGCCTCTCGGGCTTTTGTTAGACCCAGATTCTCAATAGCTTTAACTGCTAATTTTAGCGCTTCGTTCTTGTAACAACGCATTCGCTTTTCCAGTGAAGGAAATGCAGTATCTAAGTCTTGCGAATAGAAAGTCCATTCTTCTTTAGGGCAACTATAGTCTTTTAATACAGAATACCTTTTTTGAATTCCGGATTGGTGATAAAGAAATCGAATCTTTCTCGCCTCATTGGAATCTGCTGCGTATATATTTTGCATAAAAGGCAAGATTTGATCTTGCGTGTGTTCGAAATCGGGAACGGCTGTTCCGAGTGCTGTTATTTTTATCAAAGGAATCGCCCAATTAAGATTGAAAGAAAAGCAAGATTGGAACAAAACGAAGCCAGCAAATTCATACGCATCGTGTGCTTAAAATCGGCTTGCCTTGGATCTTTCCAAACTTGATACAACCATATAAAGAAATATACGAGAACGGGGAGTAAAAAGATACTCAGCCAAATAAAATTCTCCAGTTGATTTTTCGACGAGAAATAGTTCAATAGAAAAAGCATTGCCGCAGCATATACTATGGCCGTGAAAATAAACGTACCTCGAATGCCTAATAGCATGCTTAAGGTAAGCACGCCGTCTTTTCGGTCAAATTCATGCTGGTACACTTGGGTAAGTGGATAAAAACTTCCCATTAACAATCCGGCTGCTGCCATCGCATAGGTAGGCGCCATCATGAGTTTATCAGTTGAAGCCCCATGATATACTAAAAAGAATACCAATGTGCCTTGAAACAAGAGTACCGTGATGAATCCTATAATGGGATATTTCTTTAATCGAATGCCTCTATAACTGTAGGCCCGTGAAGCAGCAATATAGGCTAGAACACCGAAGGCAAAAACGGTGCTAACAAGTAGACTTAAAAAGATGGCAACAATATCCATCACCACCGTTACCCAAAACAATTCTTTGGTTGGCTGCATGGGGTTTTCAATGCCGCCGATGGGCGTGTCGTCTCTGTCCATATAGGAATTGTACCCATTGCTCGCCGGATATACCAAGCCATGTAAGATGAAAAAGATAGCTGCCGCATCTAACCAATTGATTTGTGGCGCCTGACTCAATGCAAAGAAATAAACAGGCATCAGAAAGAAACTGAAATGAAAGCGCAGTAGTTGTATGGTTGATTCTTTTAGCACTTGATTGATTTAGTCTTGTATTTTAATGTCGCCATGTCCCTTGAAATAAAAACCATTCAACGGAGTGGCAAAGGCATAGTAGATCCGATAGTTGGTGTTATTCTTAAATACGGAAGGATCGAAATTTAAGTTGTATACATTGTATCCGGAATCAACCGCTAAAGCATAAAATGCTTTTTTATTAGCGGACACATCGGCGATGGCAATTTTCAAAAAGGTTTTTGCTGAACTATTGAAATGGAATTTTATGTTTCTATTGGCAACCGGGTTGGCAAAACCCGGCTTCATTTCAATAGTGGCTTGCATGCTATAACTAATATCTATTGGGTCCATTCGAAACAAGGATTCCTCCGTAGCGTTCCAAGCGGCATCGGTTGCCCAATCACTCGGATCAGTGCTTCCTATCACATTTCCTGAAGCATCGGTAGATGTAATGGCCGAAGCATCGATAGTGAAAGGATTTAGCTTTTCACAAGAGCCCAAAAACAGCGGTAATAAAACATAGAAGAAGCGCTTCATGCCTTTAAAGTTAAGGGATTCAACCGCCATTTTTTGTCATCTACACAACAAAACCGTCTGTTATTTGTAATTTTGGGTATGAATATTCTTGACCAAATTGCAGAGTATCTCTATTTAAAGAAAAAGGATCCCAATGCACCCCGCACGCAGTGGATGAAATACATGCATGGAATCAATAGGATATCGATCCTTTTATTCCTATTTGCGTTGGTAGTGATCTTTATAAAATTGGTGATTCTTAAGAAGCATTGATCTTTAGAAAAGAAGCAATTTCTTTCGCAGCATTTTGAGAGGCTTTTCCTCCCATAGATAGTACTTCGTACAGTTCCGTATAATCTTTTTTGAGTTGGGCTCTTTTGTTGTCTTGATATAAAAGCGCTTTCAGCTCCATTCTTAAGGCGTCTGTTGTGAGTTCGTGTTGAATCAACTCTTTCACTACCAATTGATCCATGATCAAATTGACCAGTGAGATGTATTTGATTTTGATGATTCGTTTCGCAATGGCATACGAAATCGGACTTCCAATATAACAAACCACTTCAGGCACCGAAAACAGCGCTGTTTCCAACGTAGCCGTGCCACTGGTTACC
>DGDD01000236.1 GCA_002385265.1 Chitinophagaceae bacterium UBA3961 | reverse complement strand
TAATCACTCGGCTCACATTGCCGGTGCATTGTACGGACTTGCCTTCATGATTGTTGTAGGAAAACTAGTGGCCGATCATAATAGCATATCTGAATGTATTGCCATGATCAAATACTATTTGCAAGCGAAAGGTTTTTTGTAAACTATTGAATTGACAACTTCAAAACTGTTTTTGTATCCTCATTAATTCGAAACCGATGATCAATTCGATGGCCGATAACCCAGATAATTCTTTCGGCAGAACTTACCACCCACACTTGTTCCTTTTCTGTTACAGATAACTTTTGATCGATTAGAAAGCGGTTGAGTTTTTTCTTTTTATTCATTCCAAGCGGATAGAAATAATCTCCTTGTTTCCAGGGGCGAATTACAAGTGGAAATTCCAGCTTCTTAGCATCCAAACAAGCTATTTTTTGATCTTGTTCTATTTCCCCATGCTTATTAGAAATCGTTGCCTCCAAGATACCAACCGGTAAAATTTTTCTGCCGGGTATCTCATCTAAAACCTGCGTTGCATTTGCCTTCTCTGCCAACGGCGCGAGAATAAGTTTGTTGCGATGCCTGATCATTCGATGTGTGGGCGAACTCACCCATTTACCGGTATCGGCATCCAATAGGTTCAATAAATCGTCGAGTTGCGAGGATAAAAACCCAAAATCTTTAACAAACTCGTACAGTACAGTTTTTAGAGGTACGGTTTGTTTTAATAGCAATACCGGAAGATGATACTCATCTTTATGTTTCGACACGAGCTTCTTTAAATGTGCCCCTACAGCTTGCTCATAAAGAATGTGAGCATCTGTAAGATTGGCAATAGTAGCTGAAATTTGATCGGCAAATTTTGGAAACCTATTTTTAATTGCTGGAATGATTTCTAATCGAACATAATTTCGGGTATACTTCGATTCAGCATTTGAACTATCTTCCACCCAACTCAATTTTTTTTCTTTTGCAAAAGCTTCAATTTCTTCTTTTGAGGCGAATAATAACGGACGAATCAATTTCCCTTGCTTCGCCTGAATTCCCCTTAATCCTGCAATTCCGGTTCCTTTGAAAAGATTCATTAATAAGGTTTCAATCGAGTCATCTCGATGGTGCGCGGTAACCAAATACGAGGGGCCAAATTGTTGTTCTCTTTCCAACACTTCAAAAAACCAACTATACCTCAACTCTCGAGCAGCAACCTGTATGGATACGCCATGCTCTTTACTGTACTCTAATGTATTAAAACGCTTGATTAAATAAGGTATCTGATTTTGATCGGCCCAGCTTTTAACAAATTGTTCATCGCGGTTACTTTCTTCCCCACGTAATTGAAAATTCACATGAACAATCTTGATTGGAAAACCCAACTCTCGCAACAAAAAACACAATACAATAGAATCTACGCCTCCACTAACGGCTACCACTAAACGATCGGTTGTGTTAAACAATCGATTTTGTTCGAGGTGCTGCTTAAATTGTTGAGTGAAATTCATGTAGAATAAAAATACAAGTAATTGTAGAATTAAAAAGTTAGCTCTTCATAAGCACTTCGTAATTCTCCATAACTGTGCTGCTCCCCTGCTTTTTTTGCAGCTTCCATACCTTTTTCATACCAGCTAATGGCCAAATCGGTTTCCCCAAGGCGCTCCAAAAGCTTAGCTAAATGATAATAGGTGCCGATGTATCCGGGGTCTCTGGTGAGAATCGCTTCAAATAAGGATCTCGCTTGAGCTTCTTCTCCAATTTTAATGTACTCCAGTCCCAGCGCATGTTGTAGGAAATTGTCCTCTGGGTTTTCCCCTAACATTTCCTTAATTTTTGCAATTCGATCCATATTCAATAAAATAATTTATTGCCTGTATTGGTATTTATAAGTCCAACGCTTATCTTTGTATTAGTTGCATAAACAACTTTTCTAATTCATTGCTCAAAATCATGTCATATGAAGATATTAGTATGCATCAGTAAAACGCCGGATACCACGGCAAAAATAGCTTTCACCGATAACAATACGAAATTTGCTCAAGACGGCGTACAGTGGATCATCAACCCCTACGATGAATGGTACGCCCTCGTTAGAGCCATCGAATTAAAAGAAAAAGACCCTGCTACTACCATACATTTAATTACCGTTGGAGGTGCAGACTGCGACCCAATCATACGTAAAGCACTTGCATTGGGAGGAGATGAAGCGATTCGCGTGAATACAGATAATGCAGACTCTTTTGTAATTGCCAGTCAAATTGCAGCAATCGCCAATGAAGGAAAGTACGACTTAGTATTTACAGGAAAAGAAACCATCGACTACAATGGTTCTGCCATTGGAGGAATGGTTGCAGAATTGATGGATGCCGCCTATGTAAGTTTAGCTACAAAATTTGATCTGAACGGTACCACAGCAACGATCAACCGTGAAATTGAAGGGGGGGAAGAAACCATTGAAGTGAGTTTACCTGCTGTAGTTAGCTGTCAGAAAGGAATGGCTGAACAACGCATTCCAAACATGAAGGGTATTATGGGAGCAAGAACCAAGCCGCTTAAAGTGGTAGAACCTGTTGCTGTGGAAGCCCTTACCAGCATTGCTTCATTCGAATTACCACCGGCAAAAGCGGGCGTAAAATTGGTATCGCCTGATACGCCCGAGGAACTGGTTCGTTTGTTACACGAAGAAGCAAAACTTATCTAATCATCTTTCAAACTATCACACATGTCAGTTTTAATATATATCGATCAATCAGAAGGTCATATCAAAAAAGCTTCATTTGAAGCATTAACATATGGTGCCGCAGTGGCAAAGCAATTAGGAACAACCGCTTCAGCAGTTGTAGTGGGCACTGTTCAAGACGATTTGCCTTCATTAGGAAAATATGGTGTTAGCACCATTTACCATTTGAATGATGCTGGGCTTTCTCACCTCGATTCGCAAGCTTATACAAAGGCGATCGCGACTGCTGCGGAAAAAGCCGGCGCTACTGTTGTTGTAATATCGAACAACGTTAACGGTAAAAGCCTTGCCCCTCGCCTATCTGCTCGTTTGAAAGCAGGATTGGTATCCGGAGCCGTAAGCCTCCCCGATACTTCCAATGGTTTCACCGTTAAGAAAGGGGTTTTTAGTGGCAAAGCCTTTGCTCACATTTCAGTGAATTCGCCCATTAAAATAATTGCTCTTACTCCAAATAGTTACCAAACTATTGCCGGTGAAGGAACCGCTGCTGTTGAAACCATCAGTTCGGGAATCACTGCAAATTCGAAAGTAATAGCAACCAACAAAGTAACCGGTCAAGTTCCCTTAAGTGAGGCAGAACTAGTAGTAAGTGGTGGCCGTGGACTGAAAGGCCCCGAAAATTGGGGGATGATCGAAGACTTGGCGAAAATGATTGGTGCAGCTACTGCCTGCAGCCGCGCAGTAGCCGACGCGCATTGGCGTCCGCACCACGAGCACGTGGGACAAACCGGAGGCTCTATTGCACCCAATCTGTACTTTGCCGTAGGTATTTCAGGTGCCATTCAGCACCTAGCCGGCGTAAATAGAAGTAAATGCATTGTTGTAATCAATAAGGACCCCGAGGCACCGTTTTTCAAGGCTGCCGACTACGGTATTGTGGGCGATGCCTTTGAAGTGATGCCTAAAATCAACGAAGCAGTAAAGAAATTAAAAGGTCTGGCTTAATATCTGTGTTTAGTTACGAGAACCGTAGCCGGTAAAGGCTGCGGTTTTTTTGTGTACAATTTGAGCTGAAAAACTTAATTTCGCACATCGTTCTCTAACCATCCCCTGTGAAACAGGTAATGTAAGAAGTATGAAAAAAATTGAACTGGAAATAGTGGCATTGTCGCACAGCATTACACAAACTCATTCGTATGCTGTAGTGTTGGGAGAAGTGAATGGTTTACGCCGTTTACCAATCGTTATTGGAGGGTTTGAAGCTCAAGCTATTGCTGTAGCGTTAGAAAAAATGCACCCAAGTAGACCTCTCACACACGATCTCATGAAGAATTTCATGACCGCCTTTGCCGTTGATTTAACAGAAATCGTGATTTGTGATTTGCAGGAAGGAATTTTCTACTCCAAATTGGTTTGCGTTAGCGAGCACGATACTGTTGAAATTGACTCAAGAACCTCAGACGCCTTAGCATTGGCGGTGCGTTTCGGCTGCCCTATCTATACCTACGAAAATATTCTTGACAGCGCTGGCATTCTCATGGAAGATACCGGAGTAAAAAAGAAAGCAGATGAACCCGGACCGGTAGCCACAAGCGAACATGTTGGTAGTGAAGAATTGAGAAATTTAAGTTTGGATGAATTGAACACGCTGCTCAATGAAGTGTTGGAACAAGAAGACTATATCAGAGCAATCGCCATTCGCGATGAAATCAACAACAGAAAACAGCAATAGATAACACCCACCATGGTGCGTTTCCCCAATTGCAAAATCAATCTTGGCCTTCGAATCCTTCACAAAAGGCCGGATGGTTACCACGATTTGGAAACAATTTTCTATCCCATTCCCCTTAAAGACGCGCTTGAGATAGTTCCCGCTACAGATGGCAACACAACCTGTTTCCTTTCTGGAATTCCGGTGGCAGGCGACCCAAACGACAATCTCTGCATAAAAGCTTGGAAGCTCCTTTATGAGCGTTTTCCCAGCATTCAACCCATACATTTTTATTTGTACAAAGCCATTCCAACCGGTGCCGGCCTAGGTGGTGGGTCAGCAGATGGCGCCTTCGCTTTGTTAATGTTGAACGATTACTTTCAACTCAACCTATCCGAAACAGACTTACTTGAACTTGCCCTTTCACTCGGCAGCGATTGCCCCTTTTTCGTTCTAAACAAACCGGCACTGGCTACAGGTAGAGGAGAAAAATTAACACAAATTGACCTGGACTTAACGGGCTACTATCTCACATTGATCAACCCTGGCATCCATGTTCCCACCGGATGGGCTTTTTCACAAATCACTCCAAACAATCAACACATAGATAGTTTGGATAGATTGATTAAAGCACCGATAAGTGAATGGAAAGAAGGCATTATCAACGATTTCCAACTACCCATTGCGAATACTCACCCAGAAATACAAAATTGTATAAACACGCTTTATCAAGCGGGCGCTGTTTATGCAGCTATGAGTGGCAGTGGAAGTTCTGTTTTTGGGATATTTAAACAACCTCATGCATCTCTAAAATCTACTCCTGCACACTATTTCGTAAAGGCCAATCTAAAGTTAACTTGAGATTTTGACGGCTTTTTGTATCTTTGAATGGAAATGATGCAAAGCATTACATATAAAACAGCCTTTCTTTCTTCCAATCTCGACTTTTTAAATCATCGAGGTTAACTACTTTCTGCCGGTGACATTCCTCACCGGACTCTTTGCCTATATCAAATATTTCAATCTCAATCATTTTTATGGAAGCATTATCAACTGCTGTTTCGGCACGTTCCCAATATTTTTTAGATCTAGAAGATAAATACGGCGCTCATAACTACCACCCACTGCCGGTTGTACTTTCCAAAGGCCAAGGAGTGTATGTATGGGATGTTGACGACAAGAAATACTTCGACTTTCTAAGTGGCTATTCTGCGGTTAATCAAGGACACTGCCACCCTGCCATTATTAGTACACTTATTGAACAAGCTTCTGTGTTAACACTCACTTCTCGTGCATTTTACAGCAATGTATTAGGAGAGTATGAGAAATTTATCACAGAATATTTCGGTTATGATAAGGTGTTACCCATGAATACAGGTGTAGAGGCGGTGGAAACAGCCATTAAGCTTTGTCGCCGTTGGGGCTATGAGGTTAAGGGTGTTCCCGAAAACAAAGCCACTATACTAGTGTG
>DGDD01000212.1 GCA_002385265.1 Chitinophagaceae bacterium UBA3961 | reverse complement strand
CACATTTGCAAGGCACACAAAGCTTGACACAAAAGCAAACCTTGCAAAAGAGCTTCCACCTTGCCGACACAAAAAGAAACATTACGTTTGACCCAACACAAAAAAATTAAAACACCCATCCGCACAGGGCGACACTTCACGGTTGGACACATTCATACCTTTGACACATCATTACAAATTCAAGCATCAATAACTTTTGAGGTGACGAAGGCTATGCAGGTAACATTGGGTTTGCCAAAATACGGGCTGACGGAAGTTATCTTCGGCTTTTTGTAATTCTATTGTGCTTCATATCCGGCTGGACATTATCTATTTAGCTTTTGTTGTTATCTTCATCATCAGTTTTTCAATCATCATCGGTACCGGGCTGACGGAATACTAATTCCCGTACTTCGGCAAGCCCTGTCCGTTAGCTGCCATTTTATAAAGACACCTCTCAAAAAAAAGACAAATGATATACCAAGGTAAAAACAACGAGTTCTTAGGACTTCAAACTGTAAAGCAAGGTGACATTATTTTGTTTGACACAGCTATGAATGCTCCTTTAATTCTTGTTTGGACAAGAGATGAAAAAACAATAATTGACTTTGAAGGTCAGCACTATACTCTGCCAAAGAATACAATTATTTGCCTGACGCATTTTTTTGAAGTCAATTTTTTATCACTTGAAAGTGCCTTTGTTATCAAATTCAATCGTGAGTTTTTTTGTGTAATTGACCATGATGCTGAAGTGGGGTGTAAAGGAATTTTATTTTTTGGTGCAAACCAATTGCCAAATTTTCAAATACCCGATAATGAATTAGAAAAATTTGAAACAGTATGGAAAATGTTTCAGTTAGAATTTGAGACCAAAGACGAAATGCAACTGGAAATGCTTCAAACCATGCTCAAACGTTTTTTAATCTTGTGTACGAGAATATATAAAAGCCAAAATCAACTGACAGAAATTCAGTTAGAAGAAAACAATATTATAAGAGAGTTTAACTATCTGGTTGAACAACATTTCAAAACCAAACACAGTGTTCAGGATTATGCTGACATGCTAAACAAGTCCTCAAAAACCCTTTCCAATTTATTTGGAAAAATATCTGACAAATCGCCTATTCAAATCATTCATGAAAGAATAGCCATCGAAGCAAGACGATACCTAACCTACACTGACAAATCTGTAAAAGAAATAGCCTATGATCTGGGCTTTGAGGACATTCAAACTTTTAGTCGCTTTTTCAAAAAAATGGAGAAGCAAAGCCCAGTAGATTTTAAATATAGCGTTAAGGGAAAAATTGACAACTCATCGGGTAATATGACCTAACTCTGCTCTTCCTCTTCATCGCATCTTTGCATCGTAATTAAATTATTAACAATTAAAATTTTAAAACGATGACAAAGTTCACAGTTCCTACCCGAGGAGAAGTATCGGAAAACAATCAAGCCATTTTTGATAACCTTCAAAAAGGCTTAGGAATGGTTCCTAATTTGTATGCCTACTATGCAAAGAACGAAACCGCATTGGGCGACTATCTTGCCTTGCAAAATCGTAAAAGCACCCTCAAAGCCAAAGAGAGAGAAGTAATCAATTTGGTTACCAGCCAAATCAATGGTTGTCGCTATTGCCAATCAGCTCATACTGTTATTGGCAAAATGAACGGTTTTACCGATGAACAAATCATTGAACTTCGTAAAGGTTCTGCCTCTTTCGACCCCAAATTGGATGCTTTGGTAAAATTTACCGCATCAATAGTTGAAAACCGTGGAAGAGCCACCGAAGAAAGCAAACAAGCTTTTTTTGATGCAGGTTACAACGAAGCCAATATGATTGATGTGGTAATAGTTGTAGGCGACAAAATCATCAGCAATTATATCCACAACCTCACTGGTTTTGAAATTGACTTCCCTATTGCACCTGAAATTTAATTAATCAACAACGGATAGTGCCAATCTAAGAAATATTTTTTATGCCATCTTTTGGCACTATCCTTTAAAAACAATCAAAATGAACACAAATAAAATTAATTGGACAAACGCATCATCGCAGGCTTAGTAGGCACTCTCGCTTTTGATATTGTTGGGTATTTATTTACTGGAACTTGGTGGGACATTGCAGCACTTATTGGCGAAAAAACTGGTTTAGGATTGATCTATGGTGTATTTGGTCACTATTCAAATGGTATTTTGTTGGCTGTGTTGTATGCAGGAATTGCACCATCGCTATGGGGTCCAACTTGGCTGCGAGCTCTTCTTTTTGCTACAGCAGAAACCATTGCTCTCGTTTGGTTTTTTATGTTTCCACTTTTAGGAGCAGGCATTGCAGGTACTAAAATGGCAGCCATAATTCCTGTAGTATCAATGGTTCGTCACTGGGCTTATGCTATCCCTTTATGGTATTTCATTCATCAATTTAAAAATCAAAAATCATGACACAAGTATTGGATAATCAAAATTTTAATGCCACAATAAAAAATAATGACGTGGTATTGGTTGACTTCTATGCAGACTGGTGCGGACCTTGTAAAGCTCTTGCCCCTATTTTGGAAAATGTTTCAAATCAATTTGATGGGAAAGCGGTGATAGCTAAAGTCAATGTGGACAAAAATCCTGAACTATCCGCACGGTTTGAAGTGCGAAGCATACCTTCCCTGTTTTATTTCAAAAATGGAGAATTGGTGGGCAAGCAAACAGGTATGCAGTCACAAGCAAACATTACAGAAAATATCTCTAATCTATTCAATCAAAATTAAAATGGCAAATACAATTAAACTAAAAAACTTACCAGAAGGGTATCAAACGGTAATCACCAATGGCAAGCACAGCATCTTGGCAGATGAGCCTCAGCCAGGTGGCTCTGATTTAGGATTTAGCCCAGTAGATTTGTTGTTGGCTAGTTTAGGATTGTGTAAAGTTACTACAGTACGTTATATTGCCCGAAAAAACAACTGGAATATTGGAGATGTAAAAGCAGAGCTCAGTCACGAAACAAAACGAGGTGATGGTGGCCTGAAAACTAATATTAAAGTAAATATCATCATTGAAGGCGACCTTACTCCAGAGCAAAAGGCAGAACTCATCAAACAAGCCGACAGATGCTATGTGCATAGAATGATAGAGGGCGAATGGAATATTGAGCATGCGGCAGAAATAGCTGAAATACCTCTTTTAAAATTGGAAACGAAAAATACATGATTTAAGAATAAGAATTTTTGGGTATCGATTTCACTTATGAATTGATACCCCATTATTCTTTAAAAAAATATTTTCATCTAAAAATAGTATTATGGAGCAAAAACACCCACTACCACCATTTACGATGGAAACAGCCAAGCAAAAAATCCAAATGGCAGAAGATGCATGGAACAGTAAAGACCCCGAAAGAGTGTCAAAAGCATATACTGTTGATAGCGAGTGGCGAAATCGAAATCAATTTATAAATGGTCGGGAAGAAATTGTAAAGTTTCTAACCGATAAATGGCAAAAGGAAAAACAATATATTCTCAAAAAGGAATACTGGGCACACACTGACAATAGAATTGCTGTAAGATTTGAATACGAATACCACGATGAACATGGTCAATGGTATAGAGCTTACGGCAATGAAAACTGGGAGTTTGACGAAAACGGATTAATGAGAAAGCGATATGCTAGTATTAATGATTTAGCTATTGATGAAAGTGAAAGAAAATTACTAACTTAATGGGGGAAAAATAAAAACGGCAGCTAACAAGGTATTGCCAAAAGCGGGGCTGAAGTTCTTCGATTGAATTTTTCTGCAAGGTTTAACAGCAGTAATTCTATTGAACTTTTGTGCTAAAATTCCCCGCCTTCGGCAATACCCAGACCGTTAGCTGCAACCCTGTTGGACACTTCCCGTTTACTAATTGGACATTTTTTTCGACACTTCAAAACAGCTTTGTAACCTGTCTGACAATTTTGTATTTAAGTATTTGCTTAAATAAGTAATCTTTCCTACATTTGCCACAACAAAAAAATTTGACAATGGCAAACGACACTTGCATACGGTTACAGGCGGACATAGAACAAATTAAAAGTTGCCGTGAAAAATTAAAGACAAACTCAAAATCTTTTTTGCAGTTGGGGCAAGTTCTTGCTTTGGCAGGCAACGAAGTGCGGCTAAAAATAATGTTTCTACTTGAAGAAGAAAATGAACTTTGCCCTTGCGACCTAAGCGACATTTTAGGAATGAGCATTCCAGCTATATCGCAACATCTACGCAAACTAAAAGACGGAAACATCATTGAAGCCAGAAAAGTAGGGCAAACTATTTTCTATTCTTTACGCAGCGAACATTTAAAAACTTTAAGACCGTTTTTTAAAATTATTAATCAACAAAATTTGGCGACAGTATGACAACGAAAACAAAAAATAGTAAAGGTTGGGTTGCAGGTCTGTTGGCAGCAGTTGCTGCTTCGCTTTGTTGCATAACACCAGTTTTAGCTTTCTTAGGTGGTGCAAGTGGACTTGCTTCCTCGTTTTCGTGGATTGAACCTTTTCGTCCATATTTAATCGGTTTGACTGTTGCCGTTTTTGCGTTTGCGTGGTATCAAAAATTAAAACCAAAAAAACAAGTTGACTGCGACTGTGAAGCAGACAACAAAAAATCATTTTGGCAATCAAAATCATTTTTAGCAATCGTTACAGTGCTTGCAGGACTGTTAATTGCATTTCCTTACTATGCAAAAGTATTTTATCCAAAGCCACAGGAAGCAAAGGTTATTATTGTTGACAAAAGCAACATACAGACAGCAGAATTTAAAATAAAAGGTATGACCTGCGAAGGCTGCACAGAACATATAAATAGCGAACTTTCAAAAACATCGGGAGTGATTGAGTTCAATACTTCTTACGAAAAGGGCAACAGCCTTGTAAAGTTTGACAACAGTAAAACTTCCGTTGATAGCCTTGTATCCGTCATTAATAAAACTGGTTATAAAGTAACTTCTCAATCTGTAATCAACAACTAATGGAAAAAACTATCATACTTCAATCTGTTATTACTTGCCCCGTTTGTGGACACAGACAAGAAGAAACAATGCCAACAGATGCTTGTCAGTATTTTTATGAGTGTTCAAATTGTAAGACACGACTTAAACCAAAAGAAGGCGACTGTTGTGTTTATTGCAGTTACGGAACAGTAAAGTGTCCGCCTATTCAATTGGGCAAATCTTGTTGCTGACAGAGAAGGGTATGCAGCTAACAGGGGGTTTGCTGCTATGCTGGCTGACGAATATATTCTCATCTTTTTGTTCGCTATCAGCAGCAGTTCCAGCCGACGTAATTCTATTTAGCTTTTTGTTGTTAACTTCATCTTCATATTTTCAATCATCAGCGGTTCGGGGCTGGACGTTCAATGAATACCAGCACAGCAGCAAGCCCTGGCCGTTCGCCACAATATTGAAGCGACCCTTCAAAAACTAACATAACTAATGAAAAAATCGATTTTTATTTTACTGATTGCATTTGCATCGAACTTAACTGCACAAAACTTATTTCCTGTAAAATTAGACAACTGTATAACTGAAAGATTTTGCCTTGATTGCGGAGATATAAAGGCAGGGTATGACGAAACCGAGTTTTTAAAACTACAAGACAAACTAAACAAGGAATTAAACTTACAAGGAATAAAAGGTGCTGTAAAATTTCAAGTACTTGTTGATGCAAAAGGTCTGGCTTGTGTCTTAAGTCATACTGACCAATCAAACAATCCAATTACATTGAAAATCATTGAAGAACTTAACAAGTTCAAAAAATGGACACCTGCAGTAACAAGCGGAAAGAAAGAAGAAAAATCTTCTATGAATTTAATTTTCGTAATCAACGACAATAAAATTTCCGGGCAGATTGAACGGGTTGATATGACCGCTTTCAAAAATTCGTTCGACAATCCGAGAAGTCCAGAAATTTTCAATAAATCCTATGTTTACAAAAATGAAAATTTAAAAAATTACAAAATAACCGTTTGGAACTCTAATAACTCAAATCTTCCTAACAATATGAATGACAATATTGCAATAGACAAAAGCGGATTTATCTGGCTTACTGTAGATGAAGGTTTAGTGACCTTTGACGGTAAAGAATTTAAAAATGCCGAACAAAACATCACAGACAAGGGCAAATATTTCGCCTACTACGCATTAGCGTCAGACAACAATGATGTGAAATGGGTTTACGGAAAAAACAATATTTATAGTTTTGACAATACAAAATGGACAAAGTATGACTCAACCGAGATAGGAATTGATGGAGCATATGAAATTATTAATAACCCAAAAACAAATGAACTATTCTTCTGCTCTGACGAGGGCTTGACTATATATAAAGACGGAAAATGGACTAACCTAAATAAAAGCAAACTCAAAGACTTGCCCTCAAATAGAGTAACGTTTGCAAAAAGAGATTCAAAAAACAGAATTTGGATCGGCACGTTTAGTGGAACAGCAGTGATTGATGAAAGCAATCAAGTAACAAATTTTGAAAATACAAAAAAAACTGTTTTGAAAGGAAAGTGTATTACTTCAATGGATGAAGACGAAAACGGAAATCTTTACTTTACTCTTTACGAGTTCGACAGAAAAGAAAAAGGTAAAGTAAACAATGATGAGGGTATTGCAATTCGCTACACAGACGGAACATTCAAACAATTTACAACAGACAATTCAGGAATGCCATTTAATCACACAAATTGCGTTCTATATGACAAAAATGAAAAAGTTCTTTGGATTTCGACTGACAGAGCCGGTTTAGTTAGATATAACTTAAAAGATGGTTGGGAAAACTATCACAATGAAAATTCTGATATTCCAACATCCTACATTTCTACTATGACTTTTGATGACAAGGGGAATTTATATTTAGCGACACGACAAGGATTAGTAAAAATTGAGCGAAAATAAAAACACTGCTGCCAACAAAAGTAGTTGCAAAAGCAGGGCTGGACATTGTAACATCAGCTATGTGCAAGCATCAGCAGTGGCTCGGGATTGACTTTCAATGTTCAGCTTTAGTTCTTAAATTCAACAACAAATTTTCAAATGGGTCTCGCCTTGGGCGAGATGCCGCGAAGGACAATCAATGAATTCCCTGCCTTCGCAAATACTCAAACGTCGGGCTTCATTTAAAAAGTCATCATACTCACAAAGACACTTTCAACTGCCAAAGCTTGGGTACGCCTACACCACGACCGCAGCAAGGCCCGAAAGCTACGGGCAATACCCACGCAACACCCATCAGACAAACAAAAACTTGGACAAATGATGAAATTTAACTAAATGCCATAGCAAGTCAAGTCAAATTTACTACCTTTACCGAATGTTTTATAGACGAAAAGTTATATTAGCCTTGTTGCAAATTTTTGAAGGAACGATTGATAAAATCAGCCTACAAAAATTGCTTTACCTTTTTACAAAACATCAGGCTAAACCCGAATACGATTTTATTCCATATAAATACGGTTGTTATTCGTATTCCGCTAATGCAGACTTAACGGCTATGGTAAAAAAAGGAATGTTGAGCGAAACAACAAGCCATTTTACTTGTAACGAAACAACAAATTATTTCAACACACTAAAATCTGACGATAAAAAGTTGATGTTGTATGTAAAAGACCAATACGGAAAAATGAATGCTGATGCTTTGATGAAGCACACTTATGTAAACTTTCCATACAC
>DGDD01000095.1:1630-6888 GCA_002385265.1 Chitinophagaceae bacterium UBA3961 | reverse complement strand
GGCTGTTCAATTATTAATTGTTACTTATTAATTATTAATTCTTAACTATTAATTATCATGCCTTTCTCAGTTGCCGTCTCAACCTTTCGCACACCCGTAAAAAAGAATTACTGGTTAATAGCATTTATTGTATTGTTCTTCGCTTTATGGATCAGTACATTGGTGGGAACCTCTGACCTGAGCAATTGGTTTTTGGAGAATACCCTCACCTTTATTTTTCTGATCTTCTTGTTTGTTACCTATAAGAAATATCAATTCAGCGATTTAAGTTATCTGCTCATTTTTGTTTACATCTGCTTGCATGTATACGGGGCGAAGTACACCTATGCCGAGAATCCGCTCGGGTATTATTTGCAAGACCTCTTTCATACCAAGCGCAATCATTACGATCGTATTGTGCATTTCAGCTTTGGATTCCTTTTGGCATATCCCATGCGGGAATTGTTCTTGCGTTGGTTGGGATATCCGGTAAGAGTGTCGTGGTTATTGCCCATTGAGATCACGCTATCTGTAAGTGCATTCTATGAATTGATTGAATGGGCCGTGGCTGATCTATTCTTTCCTGCCCAAGGCGATGCCTACTTAGGCACACAAGGTGATATTTGGGATGCGCAGAAAGACATCTTCCTCGCGTTCTCGGGTGCTATTATTGCCACAACTATTGTGAGTGTTATTAAGAAGTGGATCTGGAGCGGAGAAGAGAAAAAGTAATTGAGTTGTTGAGTTGTTTAGTTTTTAAGTTGTGACTCAACAAACATTTTTATCACTAAAAAACCAAATAACTTCCCTTTAATTGAATTTTGAGTTCTATGGCACCCAACTAAAAAACTAAACAACTCAAAAACTTAAAAACTTCCCTTATTCTCCTTTCATAAACAGATGCCCTTCGAGTCGGCCCTTCGACAAGCTCAGGGACCTAGCAGCGTTTTCGCAATGAACGTCGCTGCGAAAACGCTGCGATCGCTGCGCCGCCGCGGTGAAAAAAAAACAAAAACTCTCTGCGACTTCTCAGCGGACTTTGCGATCTCTGCGGTGAACCATCTTTAAACGCCTTTCATAAACTTCACAATATCCCTTAACAACTGCGTAGACGCATCGATCTCGTCTTTTTTAATAGACACGCTCTCAATATTGAACCCAATTGGGATCTTCTTTTTCTCAGCGAATTCGATGATTTCGGAAGCGATGTGCTTGCAGGTTTCAACGGAGGAAGCAAGGATGTCTTTAGAGTGCTTCAAATCGTTGTACAACCACTTGGGTACTTCAATGCCCAACCATTCCATAAACTTCAGGGTTCTGAGAGAACCGCAGGGCGATAGGGTGAAAATGATGGGATGAAGTTCTTGATTGTTATCGAGTGCAGAATAGTAGTAGTCAGACAAAAGGTTCTTGGTATCGTTCATACTATAAACGCATTGTGATACGAAGAAGCGGCACCCGTCATTGCTTTTATTAAAGAGGCGCTCGTGTTCGTCACCTTTGCGGGTATGTCGCTCGGGGATGGTAACGCCGCCCAATACAAAATGATTGGCCAATTCCTTCTTCAGTTCATAGGCATCTTTCAGAGTGAAATTGGTGAGTTCAATTTGTTTGCGGGAGGAAGCCCCTACGAACACAGAATATTCCACATCTTGATTGGCGAGGATCCATTCGGTGAATTGAGCTCTATTGAGATTGCCGATGCTTTTATAAATGATTTTAGGGATTTCCAGGTCGGCGAGGTATTGACGGCTGTAGTCTTCCGGAGTTAGGGTTGGTACGAAGCTAAAGGTACGTTCTTCGTCGGTGCGGGTTGCTTCGTCTTGGATATCGTAGAGCAGGAGTCCGTCAACCGGAATTCCCTGCAAACGTTCTTTTTGTTTTTGGGCGATGAATGTTCTGCGTTCCAAATCGGTGGTAACCTTTGGGGGTGTGAGACCATAAAAAACCAATCCGGTAGAGCGTGCGGCTATCTTCTCGTGCAACATAGTGTAAAATATGCGCGAAATTAAGTAAGAATTGAGAATAAGAATTAATAAGTAATAATTAATAATGAAACAGCCGGCAGCAGGCTGAAATTTACAAAGCGAAGCGGAGTAAATTTTAGTCCCGCAGGCGAAGCCGTTGCGGGAAGGAAGGAAGCACAGAGGGAATGCCAACGCTGCGTTATCGCTGCGGCCGCTGCGCCGCTGCGGTTAAAAAACAAGTAAAAAAAGAGGAAGGAGAAGCAACTACTCCGTGCCACCGTGTCTCCGTGGTTCTACATTCCCCGCGTAGCGGCTCTGCTTCCTAAAGTAGATGACTCTTCGAAATTCAAACTTCTAAAAACATAAAGCAGTAACAACCTTTTCAACCTTAAGCAAAACAACTTTACATTAATAAATTTCTCCCTTTCGGTCTATGTAAAATTTCACGGTTTCGCATCTCTATTTTATATTAGAATGGTTATATGAAAGCATTGTATTTATTCTTAAGTTGCCTATTGCTAGTTGCTTGCAGAGAAAAGGAAACACCGGTAAAACAAACGAATCAAACTGATTCTCTAGTATCGCAAACCAAGCATGTGGAGACACCCGCCTCCCACAGCGCTGAAACCTCAGTTCGGCCCATCTGGGGTTATCGTTTTGAAGTGGAAGGCGATTTTGATGGCGATGGAAAGAAAGAACTGCTAACCGAACATTACACTAGCCTACTTACTAATAAGGAAATCAATAAATTTTTTGACTTAGACGATTACGATTCATTGGTTGCTATTACCGAGTCGAGAAAGCCTTATTCCTTCTTGCTATCTACTAACAAGCACTTAGATACGGTTGTTATTTCTTCCAACCCCCAATTGTTTGGATTGAGCCTGCTTAAAAACGAAGGAGATTTAGACGGTGATGGAGCAGATGAATTGAGTTATGTTGTGAACTGGGCCGACTGGTCAAACCTCAACACCTGGCATATCCTAAGTTTTAAGAAAGGGCGTTGGAGAGAAATCTATTCTTTCTCTATTTGGGATTGGCAACTACCCGATTTGCCGGAATCAGCCAACACCTATGGGCCTTTTGGCACAGAGGCCAAACAATTCGATACAACACATACTTATAAACCCGGCGAATTACCGGAAGAATGGAAGAACTTCAAAGGCTTGGTAACAAAATTGGGCAAAGGAAAAATTAGAATCCGTTATTCAAATGACGAAGCAGAGGAAGCTGAGAAGGTGGTTTATTTGAAATAGGAGGGAGATAATTAATAAGTAATAATTAATAATGAAACAGCCGAGATAATTAATAAGTAATAATTACTAATGAAACAGCGGCGAAGCAGGAACGAGGATGAGAGGAGACGAGGATAGAGGAAATACAGAGAAAGAAGAGGGGGAAGAACAGGGGGGATGGAGGAGCGAGGATGAGAGGAGGCGAGGAACGAGGAAATACAGAGAGACTGTCAGCGCTGCGTTCCCGCTGCGATCGCTGCGCCGTTGCGGTAAAAAAACAAGTAGAAAAAGAGGAAGGAGAAGCAACTACTCCGTGCCACCGTGTCTCCGTGGTTCTACATTCCCCGCGAAGCGGCTCTGCGTCTCCAGTAAACGACTCTCCGTATTTCATACTGTCCAAAACTCAAATTCATAACACGCTCTCCAACCTTCAACCTAAATAACTCTGCGTTTCGGCTGTTCCCCCTCGCATCAGCACCTCTTTACATATATTCTTGCTTAACAGAATTTTGGGAACTGTCATAGGTTACAAGTCTTGCATCCAAGGAATGAATGCTAAAATGCCGTTATGAAAAAATTGATTTTGGTTACAAGTGCCATTGTTTGTTTTACATTCTTTTCTTGCGATAGCCCAGCGCGTTTCGATCAACCTCAACCCGATGGAGAACCAATTTTATCAAGCATTCCCTTTCAACTAAAAGGGAGTTATGCTTCTTCCGATAGCACTTACTTCTTATTAATAAACGATTTCTCAATAGTTCGAAAGTATCACAACCTCATTCGTTTTAATATCGACAGTTTGGACAAGAACTTGATTGTAAAAGGAAATACAGTTGAAGATACGCTCAATCGACAGTCTTATTCCTTTCAGCGAATGGGTGATTCAATCGTAATTCGAGATGAATTTATGGATACACTTTTTCTGTTCGATCAAGATCATGTATTGAAACGCTATAAGGGCTATTATTTTGTTAATAGAAAAGATGAAAATGCCGGATGGGAATTGTTTCAATTGAATGCTAAAAGGAACAGTATAGAAATGAGCACGGTCGCCAATACTCAACATTTGGATTCTTTGCAGGAACCAAGCTCCGATACAGGACCTGATCATCATAAAATTTACCATTTGGAGAAAAAGCAGTTCAAGCATTTTCTTCGTCACGACGGTTTTGGTAATACTAGTACTTTTTATCGAATTCAATAGTCTTTATGGACATATACTAACTTTTCAATCATGAAAATGTTAAATTGACTAAGAGGCTTGTAAATAATAGATGTTCTGAATAAATTGAGATGGTTATGAGATTTTTAATTTTTGTTTTGTGTTCAATTACTTTGGTGTCTGGCAAAAGGCCTTCCGATATAGTTTCAGACCCAGTTCAGGCCAAACAAGGCTATGAATATCTATTAGAGGTAAGGAGTACCCCAGTCAATTATTACAAAGAGTTGGGGTATGCTAAGAATATCAAAGTTTCCGGTATAAAGCTGATATGGAATGACACCTTAGCTCAGGTGGCTACAGCCAAAGCGATGGATATGGCCAAGCGAAATTATTTTGCGCATGTAGATCCTGATGGATTTGGAATGAATTATTACATCAACAAAGCAGGATATAAATTGAATGCGGATTGGTTGTCGAAGAAAAGTATGAATTATTTTGAATCCTTGGTTGCAGGAGACTACAATGGTGTTGATGCCATCAAAACATTACTTATAGATGCTCAAACACCTGGTTTGGGCCATCGCAGTCATTTGCTTGGATTGAACGAATGGAACGGCAGTTTGAAAGATATCGGAATAGGGTATGTAAGAAGCGAAACCGGCAGTACCTATAAAACATATGTTTGTGTGTTGATTGCGAAGCATGATTGGTGAGGGGAATTAATAATTAACAATTGATAATTAATAATGGAACAGCGGAGAAACAGGAACGAGGATGAGAGGAGACGAGGATAGAGGAAATACAGAGAAAGAAGAGGAAGAAGAACAGGGGGTTGCGCTGCGTTATCGCTGCGACCGCTGCGCCGCTGCGGTAAAGTTGCTTTGAATATCGGGTTCTAATCTGTGGGAATCTGTT
>DGDD01000095.1:815-1297 GCA_002385265.1 Chitinophagaceae bacterium UBA3961 | reverse complement strand
TGGGAATCTGTTGTAATTTGTGTATCTGTGGTAAAAAAATTACTAAAGCTTATCTAGCAAAGATTTCAGAAAAACTCAACTGTCTGATTTTCCGAACGGAATGAAACTTAAACATATTCATCGGAATTCATCTTTTCATCAATGCTGAAAATTCAGTATATTTCAATACGAAATAGTTCAGCCATGAGTAAGTCTATATTTCTATGTATTTTCCTGTTTGCAACGCTTGCTACGAAAGCTCAATCAACTTCCTATAATCAGAAGCTTGCAGATTCCCTCGGTGCCGATGAATACGGTATGAAAACGTATTACTTTGTAATTCTAAAAACGGGAAAGACAGTTGTTCAAGAAGGCAAACTCCGTGATAGTTTATTCAAAGGTCATATGGATAATATTGGCCGACTTGCAAAGATGGGTAAGTTGGTGGTTGCAGGTCCTTTTGGTAAAAACGACAGGGCCTACCGCGGTTTGTTTATATTCAA
>DGDD01000095.1:0-478 GCA_002385265.1 Chitinophagaceae bacterium UBA3961 | reverse complement strand
GTGAAGTCGCAAGAAGAACTACAGCAGCTACTTGAATCAGATCCTACAATAAAGTCCGGAATTTTTGAAGTGGAAGTAACACCATGGTATGGTTCAGCAGCTTTGCCAATGTATTTGCAATACCATGAAAAGGTTCAAAAGTCGGGTTTATAGCTAATCATTGATTTAGTAAACATTTGTTTTAAGCGTATTAGAGTTATTCTCAAAACATTTGTATCTTCCCCCTTCCAACCAACTTCAAAGAGCCTACAGAATTTGTTTCTCTTTACAACCCCGCCTAGCTTGTGGTATCGGTTTATATTAATAAACTTTAATTCATGAATCGTTTTTCTATTCAACAGTTTGCTACACTTGCAATGGTAGCCATCAGTTTTGCTGCCTGTACTTCGAAAATTCAAAATCACGAGCTTATGCCGGGTAAATATATTCCCGACGATCAGGCTTTGTACAATAAAGGAGTAGCCCTCGATAGTATCTT
>DGDD01000102.1 GCA_002385265.1 Chitinophagaceae bacterium UBA3961 | reverse complement strand
TCAATATCGATCCCGATTGGTATTTGGGTAAAATAGGTGTAACGGAAACAGGCGATTTACTTGGAATCCATCAATTGATGGATTTGATTCGTGAAGAATTTCCGAATGTGAAGTTTGGATATTTCAATCCACCTATAGAGAGAATTAAAGGTAATTATACGGCCGATTTTGCTCATTATTAATATAAAGTAAAACTTATACTAGTTTAAAAATCAGCATGTCGCAACAATACAACCAACAAGAACTGCTCAAAGGAATCGTACTGGCTGTGCTAGCTACGATCATTTGGTCGGGGAATTTTGTTGTGGCAAGAGGGGTTATACATGAGATCCCACCGGTGAGCCTCGCTTTCTTTCGATGGACAACGGGTACCTTGATTTTGGCTCCCTTTGCACTTAAGCATAGTATCGAACAAAAAGAGCTCAACAAAGAACATTGGAAGTATTTATTGATCGTTTCGATCTTTGGAATCACAGTCTATAATACCCTTATTTATGTAGCAGGTCGTTACCTACCTGCCGTGAACTTAGCACTGATTGGTACCACATCTTCACCAATTATGTCGATCATTTTGGCCGGCATCTTCCTTAAAGAGAAGCTCACCAAACTCAGAGTGGTGGGAATTGTAATTTGCATCATCGGCATTCTTTACTTGCTTAGTAGAGGCAGTTGGGAACGACTCATGGGATTCCATTTCTCATTAGGGGATGCGTGGATCTTGGCTGCCGCATTTACGTTCGCTGTTTACAATGTAATGGTAAGAAAGAAGCCTGCTACTATTCACCCACTTAATTTTCTATTCATTACTTTTTTAATAGGGACGCTCCTTTTGGCTCCCGCCTTTGTTATTGAGCACCGGTATGCAGCACCCATTAAATGGAGTTGGTCTTTGGCGGGTGTAATTCTTTATCTAGGAGCCGGAAACTCTGTTTTATCCTTTTTATTTTGGAATGCCAGTATCAGTAAACTGGGAGCCGGACGAACTGCTTTGTTCGGGAACTTGATCCCCATTTTTAGCAGTATTGAGGCTGTTTTGTTTTTGGGAGAATCGATTCAGGCGGTGCACTGGATCAGTGGAATTTTAGTGATCGGTGGCCTGATTATCGCTAATATTCGCAAACCCTAAGAATTTAACATTTTACTGAATGCATTTTTGACCCATTTGCATCATTATTGTACTGATAATCACATCTGTTGAAAAGAAGGCTTCGTTTTCAAACCCTAGTAAGATTAAATTCGCATGCAGAATCAAGTACACATGTTAGACTCCGAATTTGAACGGTCAAAAAATGTAAAAGCAGGATCGTATACCATTGGTATTACGGTGTTCCTTTTGATGCTTTTCATTTTGTATAAATTCCCCATGGGCGGTTTTACGCAACCTGTTGTAGAAGAAGGATTGGAAGTTAATCTCGGAAGCAGCGATGCTGGTTTAGGTGATGACCAACCTCTTGAACCGGGTAGCCCGGCTCCTAACAATCAACAGTACACTCCTCCCACCCCAACCAATCAACCCGAGGAAGAAGTAAAAGATATCAGTACAGATGATAAAGACGCTGAAGCACCTGAAATAAAAAAGCCACCGGTGGTAAAACCCAAACCGGAAGCTACCAAGGTGCCTGAAAAGGAAGCAGTAAAAGCGAAACCTGTAAAGACCCCTGCGGCTCCTACACCTGCTCCCCCGGTTGTTCCCAAGCCCAAAGCGGTGTTTGGAGGAATCAATGGTAATGGAACAGGCGGCAATGAAGCCGACTCATACAAAAAAGGCGGAAGTGAAGGTATTGCAGGTGGTAGAGGTGATCAAGGCCGACCCGGAGGTGATCCCGATTCTAAAAACTATACGGGTGGTGGCAGAGGCAGCGGAGGTATCAGCATATCAAGGGGGCTTCAAGGTCGTGGCATTATCCGTGTACCGAGCTTTCAAGATGAATTCAATGAAAATGCGAAAGTAGCGGTTGATATTACGGTTGACGCATCGGGTAATGTAATCAATGTAAGTTTTCAACCCAAAGGATCTACCACATCAGATCCTTCTTATAAAAGCATCGCCCTCGCCAAAGCAAAACAAGTAAAATTTAATGCAGGTTCGCAAGAATCAACGGGAACTATTATCTTCAACTTCAAATTGAAGAATTAGCACCACATGATTTACGCGTACAAGGTTCCTATTTTGATGATCATTGCAGGTTTTGTATTTATTGGTCTAGGATTTTGGGCCAAAATACACCACCTCTCCTACGCCGATAAAAGCTTTGCCATCGGATTTTTTACCCAACTGCTGGGGGCATTCACCGCAGTGTTCATTTTCATCAAAAATATGAGAAAATAAACGGCTGTTTTTGTACGGAACCTCGCTCAAATTCATCCGCTCCATCTTCTAAAAGCCCTTTATAAAAACAACCTGTTTTCTTCTTACCTTACAACAAGAGATCTATATTGAAGATTCAATAAACGATGCTGTTGTATGAAGTTTGCAAATAAAGTAGCCATTGTAACAGGAGCCGGACAAGGTATCGGCCTCGCCATCTGCAAGAAATTAGCCCTAGAAGGCGCCCTTATCATCTTAAACGATGTGGACGAATCCCTCGCTCAAAAGGCAGCCTCTGAAATTGGACGGTCTTGCATAGCAGTACCCGGAGATTCAGGGGATCAAGCCGTCATTCAAAAAATGATTCAAGCTGCAGTCTCTAATTTTGGAAGACTTGACATTGCTATTGCCAACGCAGGCATTACTTTATTCGGCGATTTCTTCACCTACACTCCGGAAGCCTTTGCGAGAGTTATGGAAGTAAATCTTAGCGGCAGCTTTTTTCTTGCTCAAGCCGCTTCCATTCAAATGAAAAAACAAGGTTTGGGAGGAAGCTTGCTTTTTATGTCGTCCGTTACCGGACATCAAGCCCATAAAAATCTGGCTGCCTACGGTATGAGTAAAGCCGCGCTTGAAATGCTTGCTCGAAATTTAGTTGCAGAGCTGTCTGAATTCAAGATCAATGTAAACTGCGTGGCGCCGGGAGCTACCGCCACAGAAAGAACACTTTTAGATGCAAGCTACGCTTCTACTTGGGCCAAGATCACCCCTATGGGCAGCGCTGCCAGTGTTGAAGACATTGCCAACACAGCCCTCTTTCTTGTTTCTGATGAAGCAAAACATATTACCGGGCAGAGTTTGGTAGTAGACGGCGGTTGGACCTGTGTAAGCCCTTCACCTTACGAGTAGTATTCCACAATTCCTCATTTCTTATTTTCTATAAAGCATGTCTGAAACGCCCTCGAATCCCCAACTCGTACTTTCACACCCTTGCCAACTAGGAGAAGGTCCGGTTTGGGATGAAAATACACAAACCCTTTATTGGGTCGATATTCTAGCGGGAACCATTCATTCTTGGAACAGTGTCACTCACCAACACATGCATTGGGAAACAAAGGATTTGATTGGCGCAGTAGCAGTTTGTACAGATGGTCGATTATTGGCGGCACTGCAAAATGGCTTACTGATTTTCAACCAAGAGACCGGCGAAAAACAATGGCTCAGCGGACCGGAACCGAACCAACCCTCCAATCGATTCAACGATGGCAAATGCGATCCAAAAGGAAGATTTTGGATCGGCTCTATGTGTGTTCATGAAACTACTGGTGCCGGCAGTTTGTATCAATTTACCCTAGCGGGTGGACTTCAACAAAAGATACCCGGCATAACCATTTCAAACGGACTGGCCTGGAGTCTTGATCATCGAACCATGTATTTTATTGACACCCCTACATATGAAGTGTGGGCATTCGACTTCGATCTTGAAACCGGTTCTATTGGAAACAAAAGAGTGGTGATAACCATTCCACAATCAGAAGGCTACCCCGATGGAATGACGATCGATTCTGAAGGCATGCTATGGATCGCACATTGGGATGGTTGGCAAGTGGCTCGTTGGGATCCTAACACCGGAAACAAACTGCACAGCATCCATTTGCCCGTTGCAAGGGTGACCTCCTGTTGCTTTGGCGGGAGGGATTGGAACGATCTCTATATCACTACAGCCGGCACCGGGCTATCGGCGGAAGCGCATCAAGAACAACCACTAGCCGGTTGCCTTTTTGTTGTTAAGAATAGCGGGTACAAGGGTTTCGCATTTACACCTTTTCAAGTTTAAATCCGCCAACGATTCATTCCCTGATCGCATCTTTGAAAAATTCAATCGTACATGTAAGCTTCACTTTATCGGGGCTATTTTCCTAGCTTTGCCACTTCAATGAATTATACCGAAACGATAGAATACCTGTATAGCCGTCTCCCATTATTCAGTAGAATTGGAGCTGCAGCTTATAAGAAAGACTTGCACAATACCATCGCCCTTTGCGAAGCAATTGGAAACCCCCAAAACCGGTTTAAGTCAATTCATGTGGCAGGCACCAATGGGAAAGGATCCACCAGTCATATGCTGGCAGCAGTACTTCAAAAAGCAGGTTATAAAACAGGCTTGTATACTTCACCACATTTAAAAGACTTCAGAGAACGCATACGAATCAACGGCGAACCCATAGCAGAGAAAGCAGTGATCGACTTTGTAGAGAATATTAAGCCGCAATTCGACCTCATCGAACCTTCGTTTTTCGAAGCAACGGTAGCCTTAGCCTTTGAATATTTCGCTAATGAGCAGGTAGACATTGCCGTTATTGAAGTTGGGCTCGGAGGGCGGCTCGACAGTACCAATATCATTAATCCCGAAATATCTGTCATTACCAATATTGGCTGGGATCACATGAACCTATTAGGTAATACCTTGGAATCCATTGCATTTGAAAAAGCGGGCATCATTAAAGAAGACATTCCTGCAGTAGTTGGGGAAACCACGAAAGAAACCCTGAAAGTATTTACAGATCGCGCACTAACGGTGGGCGCAAAATTGATATTAGCTGAAGAACAACTCGATATCGTTTCCATTCAAGATGCAGGGGCCTATTCAAGAATCACCTTAAAAAGTTTGGCCACCAATAAAGAACTGGAATTTGAACTTGATTTGAAAGGACATTATCAGGCAAAAAACCTTCGGACGGTACTTACCGCCATTAATCTTTTGCGAATGAAAGGTTGGGAGGTTTCAGAAACAGCACTCAAAGAAGGGTTGCAACAAGCGGCTGCTTTAACAGGGCTGAGAGGTCGTTGGGAGCAGTTGAGTACAAACCCGCGTATCATTGCCGACGTGGCGCACAATGAGGACGGAATTAAACAAGTATTGGAACAGCTAGCCGGTCTTCGCTTCAATAATCTTCACTGGATTATTGGAATGGTGAATGATAAAGATATTCAGAAAGTGCTTTCACTATTACCTAATTCCGCTAACTACTATTTCACACAAGCCCCCATTCCTAGAGCCTTGCCTTCAGAAGAATTGAAACAAAAAGCCGAACAGTATGATCTGGAAGGAAACCACTACCCCATTCTGAAAGACGCCATAAATGCTGCACGAGCATCGGCCGGAGCAGATGATCTGATCTTGATTTGCGGCAGCGTATTCTTGGTAGCTGCTGTTGAACTATGATACGGTAGAACCGGAGCAAGTAATCCTATTGCTCTTAATGCAAGGAAATTCCCAGATGCTGAAAAGCATAAAAAATAGTGGTAATGTGCATGCTCTGAATGATCTCCCCCTTTTGGAGAATTTCTTTTAGTTCATCGAGTTCAAGTAAATGAACTTCGATGTCTTCATTCTCGTCGAGTGATTGTTCTTTCTTTAGTTCTCCGCCTTTAGCGATGAACATGTGCATCCAGTTATTATTGGTGGAAGGATTGCAGCAGGTTTTTCCCAAATAAATGTATTCGTTGAAATGATAGCCGGTTTCTTCTTCCAATTCTCTTGCGATTGCCTCTTGCAAGTTTGTATCCGTAGCATCCACACAGCCGCCGGGTAATTCAAAAGAAGTTTCACCAATGGCATGTCTATATTGTCGCTCCAACACAATCTTACCTTCTTTGGTAAAGGCAAGTGCCGTTACCCATGTCGGAAACTCATATACGTAGTATGGAGTCACAATTTTTCCGTCAGGTCTTTCACAGGTATCTCTGCGAACAGTGAACCATTCATCCTTAAAAAGATAATCGGAAGAAACTGTTTTCCAATTCATGTTTTTTGAGCCATCCATTATTACCAACCTTTCTGTTCGCGGAGTGATGTAATATGAGCCACATGGTGTTTACCATGCCATGCGTACATTCCTAACAGATGCCAAAGAGACATTTGTTTTTGTGAAGCCGGATGGAAAACAGTACGCTCCCATTGTTCTTTGGTAAGTTCCAAAATGGTGGCGTGCCAACGCGTGTGCAAAGTATACAGCAGGGTAATTGAAATATTGATGGGAACCTTCTCGATATCGTTTAGCATCACCCATGCATTTTCATCGTAAGGCTTGATGGTAGGATTGTCTTCAGTTAAGCCCAAGCGAAAACGAATATAAGCGTTCATGTGACTATCAGCCACATGATGTACCAATTGACGAACTGTCCAACCACCGTCACGATAAGGTGTATTAAATTGGGCTTCGTCCAAATTTTCAATTGCATTTTCCAATAAACCGGGTAAAAACTGAATGTCTTGTAACCATTCTCTTTTTTGTTTATCAGAATAAGGTTGGGGTTCAAATTTCCCGATGGGATACCGAGGATCAGTCATATTAAAAGGGTTAGTTAGTCTTCGCGTAATGCTTTGCCGGTTAGGTTAATAAACACGTCTTCCAGATTTGCCTTTTTCACTTCTTTGGGGCGCTCAAAACCGGTTGCCACCAAGTGATCGATCAATTGGTCGGGTGAATCCAAAGCCACAATTTTACCGGAGTCTACAATAGCCACCCGATCACACAATACCTCGGCCTCGTCCATATAGTGAGTAGTGATGATAACCGTGGTTCCTTCGTTTCTGATCTGTTGGATCAATTCCCATAAGCTTCTTCGGGCTTGAGGATCCAATCCGGTAGTGGGTTCATCAAGAAAGATGATCTTAGGCTTGTTGATTAAAGTAGTAGCAATGGAGAAACGTTGCTTTTGTCCACCACTGAGTTCTTTGTATTTGGCTTTGGCTTTGTCAACCAAATTCACTTTGGTGAGTAGTTCTTTGGCATCAACCACTTCATTGTACAGACCTGCAAAAAGCTGGATCAACTCAGTTAAGTTCAAGCCCGGATAATATCCGGAGGTTTGCAATTGCACACCGATGATCTTCTTTATTTCGTTGGGATCTTTATCTAAATTGAATCCGTCAACAATCACTGTTCCGGATGTTTTGGAACGCAAGGTCTCAATAATTTCAAGTGTACTCGATTTACCGGCTCCATTGGGACCTAGTAAACCAAAAATTTCACCTTTAAAAACGTCGAAACTAATACCTTTTACAGCTTCAAACTGGCCGTAGTTTTTTTTCAGATCTTTTACAGAGATGATTGTTTCTTTCATAGCCACTCTCAGGGTTTAGGCCTGCCCCCTAAAATTACGACATTTTAGCTGATCCAGCTACTCCACTCCTTTGTTAATAAATTCGTGGAGCTCTGCCATCATACCCTTGCTTCCAATGAAAATAGGAGAACGCTGATGCAAGGAATTGGGTTCAATGTCGAGGATTCGATCCTTTCCATTGCTGGCAGTTCCGCCTGCTACTTCCACAATAAAGGCGAATGGATTGCACTCGTACATCAAACGCAATTTACCTTCCGGCTTGTTGGTTGTTCCGGGATACATAAAAATACCGCCCTTTATCAAGCAACGGTGTACATCGGCTACCATACATCCTAAATAACGCTGCGTATAAGGTCCTCCGTTAGATGCTTCTTTTTTCTGACAATGCGTAATATACTGTTGAACAGCTTTTGGGTATTTGAAGAAATTGCCGTGATTCACTGAGTAGGTTTGACCAAATTCCGGAATCTGGATAGAGGGGTGACTCATGGTAAACTCACCAATTGAGGGATCCAAGGTAAATCCATTCACACCTCTTCGGGTAGCATATACTAGCATGGTAGAAGATCCATATACAATGTAACCGGCAGCAATTTGCTTTTTCCCTTGTTGCAAAAAATCTTCTTTGGTAACCGGCGTTCCAATAGGTGTAACTCTTCGATACACGCCAAAAATGGTTCCTATGGAAACATTCACATCGATGTTTCCACTGCCGTCTAAGGGATCGAACATACACACGTATTTCGATTGATTGCTAACCGGGTCATTAAAAGCAATAAAATCGTCAATTTCTTCACTGGCGATACCTGCACAACTGATCCCATGTTTCAAAACTCCCATCAGTTGATTATTGGAATAGATATCCAGCTTTTTTACATCCTCGCCTTGAACATTCACTTGTCCGGCCTCACCTAGTATGTCTACCAAACCGGCTTTATTCACTTCTACATTGATTCGTTTGGCGGCTAGGCCAATATCGCGCAGCAGGTTGGCCAATTCCCCTGTAGCATTGGGAAAATCGCGCATTTGCTGAATGGTGAACTCGTCGAGGGTTTGAACTTTTCGGTTTACTAGCATGGTTGACAGGATTCGATACTAACAAATGTAAGTTTTTTGTTTAAGAAATCAAGTTCCGGAAGGGAAATCGGTTCAAAATCAATGAAAACCATTTTTTTTAGAGAACTTTACAGGAACATAAAAGACCTAGGAATAGATGAAAGTTTTCAAATTCGGAGGAGCCAGTGTAACCAGTGTAGAACGTATTCAAAACATGGCTTCCATTGTAAAAGCGCATCAGGGATCTCCTTTATTGATAGTTATTTCGGCGATGGGTAAAACCACCAATGCACTGGAGAAAGTGGCAGAAGCATTTTTTCAAGAGCGAAAAGAAGAAGCCCTTCAATTATTTGAACAAGTAAAGCAGCAGCATTTAAACACAGCAAAGTATTTATTGGTAAAGAATGCCGTGAGTGGTGAGGCAGCCCTTAAGAACTTCTTTACTGAGGTAGAATGGTTGCTGCACGATAAACCTGTTCGTGAATTTGATTATTATTACGATCAGATTGTTTGTATTGGCGAGCTATTGTCAACTAGCATCATCAGTTCTTACTTGAACGAAATTGGCATTACCAATACTTGGCTTGATGTTCGAGATATCTTCAGAACCGATAACAATTTTAGAGAAGCCGCCATTGATTGGCACTATACTTCGAAACAAGTACAGTTAGAGGTAGTTCCCATTTTAAACGAGGGGGGCATGGTAATAACCCAAGGATTTATCGGTGCCACCGATGAAAATGAAAGTACAACGCTTGGAAGAGAAGGAAGCGATTATACCGCAGCTGTATTTGCCAATTTGTTGAATGCAGAATCACAAACTATTTGGAAAGACGTGGAAGGTGTGATGAATGCAGATCCGAAAGAATTTCCGGAAGCACAGTTCATTGGTGAATTGAACTACGCAGAAGTAATTGAGATGGCCTATTATGGCGCACAGGTAATTCACCCAAAAACAATTAAGCCGCTTCAAAACAAAGGCATCCCTTTGTTGGTTAAATGCTTTCTCGATCCTAATTTACCGGGCACTATTATTCACAACAAATCGGTTAAGAACCTCCCTCCCATTATTGTATTGAAGAAAGATCAAGTATTGGTTCATTTAAAATCAAAAGACTTTTCTTTTGTTGGAGAAAGCCTGCTTTCAGAATTGTATCAGATGCTAAGCAAACTTAGAATCAAACCAAATCTTATTCAAACAGGAGCTGTAAGCATTGAATTGGTGCTCGACAACAGGGCCGATAAAATTGAAAAATTAGCATTCGCTGTTGATCAGCAATTTGATGTTCAAATTGAAAAAGGACTTACCATTCTTACGGTTCGTCATTACGATGAAACAGTAGTTCCTTCACTTACAAAAGGAAGAGGCATTTCTTTGAAACAGCAAAGTGCTACTACCATTCAAGTTTTGATGCATTGATCTATATTCACAAGTTCGGCAAACGTATTTCCAACGATTCAAAATAAAAAACCCGCTCTCATGAGCGGGTTTTAAAAGGTAAGGAAACTATTTAGTAGCATTAGTTATTCAACGCAGTTCTGCGTCTGTGATAACCCTGTGCCGATTTGTAGTTACGTTGCACCTTCCAGAGGTTTACCGCTCTGAAAGTAGTTGAAGCATTTGAATTGGATTCAAAAAACTCTCTGGCCACAGTTTCCTTTACTTCTGTCAGCAATGATTGTAATACTGCTGGTTCCATCTGCACGCGAGATGGCATGACATCACTTTTCATGTTTTATCTAGTTTAATTTAACACGTAATTATTCGAGCAATATCAGGCAACAATCAGTAGAATGTGTGAATCGTTAGATTCGATGGCTTGAAATTTCTGCAGATAAACAGGTCGTTTCAGTTAATTGCTCTTAATGACGCCGCAAATATACGACGATTCATCCGCGTATGCAAGCTTTAAGACTAAAAGTTTTGTTAAGAGGAATGTAAATCGTTGATTATGAAGAGAGTTGATTCAATTAATAATTAACAATTAATAATTCGAACAGCCGAGGACATTCAGGTGTAAATGACATTTTATTTTAGGATAACTGTTATCGTTATGAAAAGAATTCTTCGTATACCAAAACGCCAGTATCTAATCAGCTATTAAATAAAAAAACGCCTTGCATTGCTGCAAAGCGTTTCGTCTTTATCCTAGTTTTTACTTTTATTTTACCTCTTCGAATTCTGCATCGGTTACATTCTCACCACCGGCTCCTGCATTAGCTTGAGCACCTTCAGCACCCGGAGTGGCTCCGGCAGCTTGAGAAGCTTTGTACAACTCTTCGCTAGCTGCTGTCCAAGCAGCATTCATTTCAGCTACAGCTGTATCAATACTAGCGAGGTCCTGTGATTTGTGCGCTTCTTTCAATTTATTGAGTGCGTTTTCGATCGGAGCTTTTTTCTCAGCAGGGATCTTATCACCGTACTCTTTCAATTGCTTTTCAGTTTGGAAGATCAAGCTATCGGCTTGGTTAATTTTCTCAACACGTTCTTTAGCTTCCTTATCGGTAGCTTCGTTGGCCTTAGCTTCGGCTTTCATGCGTTCTACCTCTTCTTTGCTTAAGCCGCTACCTGCTTCTATGCGAATCTTCTGCTCTTTACCGGTTCCCTTGTCTTTCGCAGTTACATGCAAGATACCATTCGCATCAATATCGAAGATTACTTCAATTTGAGGCACACCGCGTGGAGCCGGAGGAATACCATCTAAGTTAAACATACCTAAGCTCTTGTTCTGATTGGCCATTGGACGCTCCCCTTGAAGTACATGAATTTGTACGCCGGGTTGATTATCGCTGGCAGTTGAGAACACTTCAGATTTACGAGTAGGAATGGTTGTATTAGAATCGATCAAACGAGTCATAACACCACCCATGGTTTCAATACCCAAAGAAAGCGGAGTTACATCGAGCAACAACACATCCTTTACCTCGCCGGTCATAACTGCCCCTTGGATACCTGCACCGATTGCCACTACTTCATCGGGGTTTACACTTCTATTCGGCTTTTTACCAAAGAATTTCTCAACAATCTCTTGCACTTTAGGAATACGAGTAGAACCACCAACCAAAATCACTTCATCAATTTGAGAAGCAGACATACCCGCGTCTTTCAGAGCTTGTTCACAAGGCTTCAAACAACGCGTGAATAAGTTGTCGGCTAGTTGCTCAAACTTCGCACGAGACAGTTTTTTAACCAAGTGCTTAGGCACTCCGTCAATAGCTGTGATATAAGGAAGGTTGATTTCTGTTTCTGAAGAAGAACTCAATTCAATCTTTGCTTTCTCTGCAGCTTCCTTCAAACGTTGTAAGGCCATAGGATCTTTGCGCAGATCTACATTCTCCTCATTTTTAAATTCCTCTGCTAACCAATCCATGATCACTTTATCAAAGTCGTCACCACCTAAGTGTGTATCACCATTGGTACTTTTTACTTCGAACACGCCATCACCCAATTCCAGCACTGATACGTCGAAAGTACCACCACCCAAATCGAATACAGCAATTTTTTGATCGTGTTTTCCTTTATCCAAACCATAAGCCAAAGCGGCTGCGGTTGGTTCGTTTACAATACGACGAACAGTTAATCCGGCAATTTCACCGGCTTCTTTCGTTGCTTGACGTTGAGCGTCGTTGAAATAAGCAGGAACCGTGATAACCGCTTCTGTTACTTCTTGCCCCAAGTAATCTTCAGCCGTTTTCTTCATTTTCTGAAGGATCATGGCACTGATTTCTTGTGGGGTATACAAACGACCGTCGATATCGATTCTTACTGTATTGTTGTCACCTTTGGCTACTTTATAGCTCCAATGGCTGATTTCCTCGCTTACTTCATCAAAGCGGCGTCCCATAAAACGCTTTACACTCATGATGGTATTTTGAGGGTTAGTAATGGCCTGACGTTTTGCAGGATCTCCTACTTTACGCTCGCCATTTTTCAAAAATGCTACAACGGAAGGCGTGGTACGACGACCCTCATCGTTGGCTATTACCACAGGTTCATTCCCTTCCATCACCGACACACAACTGTTGGTAGTTCCTAAGTCAATTCCTATTATCTTTCCCATGATTGATGAATTTAATGTTCAGGTCTCTATTATCAATCCTCGTGCCGCTGCCGAAAATGCGCAAAAATGGCAGTCTATAGAGACTGCCACTGTCATATCTTTCGTAACTATTTGATTATTAATGACTATTTGACTTTTTTGCCATGTTTAATTACTAGGTCAACTTTCTGTAATAGGTCTATATACCTGAGCACATCGCCTTTTACCGCAATGATGTCGGCGTATTTTCCTTCGCTCACCGTTCCAACCTTATCGTCTACACCCTGAAAAACCGCCGGCCAATAGGTTGCTGCCCGAATGGCCAACATAGGATCCACCCCTAATTCTCTTACCCAGATGTCCAATTCATTCCAAGTGCTCTGACTATGAAAGGTCATAGGAATTCCTGAGTCGGTGCCAATCATTAAAATAAGGCCGGCTTCTTTTAGCTGAGTGAATTTTCGTCTAAGAGTGGGTTTGCGATAGGCCGTTAATTGATTATAAGACAATTGAGAGGGTTTGGCAATTGACTGACGAATGTCTTTTACAATGCTATCGGGCAACCCAACTTTCCAAGAAGGGTCATCCAAATGTTCTTGATTGTTGCGCACATAATCGTAATTCCACAGCCCTTGAATGGTGGGAGTCCAGAACAATTTGTTATTGGAATTGCCGGTTCTTTCTTTGATCATGTTCATAATATCTTCCGGATATTCAGGAGCCGTTGCCAAACCTGTATGTTCAAAATTATCGACCCCGGCTTTCAATCCTCTTCTAATTTCTTCAGGTCGATGCGAATGGCCTACTACTTTCAGTTTCCACTTATGTGCTTCATCTACAACAGCCATTACTTCCTCCATGGTCATTTGGTCTTGGTCGATCAACTTTATACAATCTACACCAGCTTTTGCCAAGGTTTGAACCTTTGCTCGAGCATCTTCTACCCCATTCACTCCCCAACGAAATTGCTCGGTACCAGGGTAAGGAGCGTGTTGAATGAACGGTCCGCTAACATATAAAGTAGGTCCGTCTAGTTTTCCTTTATTGATATCATCACGAATTCCAATTACATCTTCTAGGGGGCCACCCAAATCACGAGCACTGGTAACGCCTGCTAATAAGAGTTGCTTTGCACCGGCCGGCATAATTACGGAGCGAAATAAAGGCGGGTATTTTTTGTCCCAATAAGTATAGTCAGAGTGACCATTAATCATAAGATGCACGTGCATATCCCAAAGTCCGGGTAATACACTCATCCCTTCCGTTGAAATGATCTCAGCGTCTTTTGGAATTTCAATTGAACCTACTTGCCCCACTTTCACAATCTTCTCGCCTTCAATAATGATGACTGAGTTTTTAAGTGGTTCTCCGCCGAAGCCATCGATTAAAGTACCTCCTACAAGGGCTTTCTTTTTTTGTGCGATCAAAGAAATGGAAAACAGCAACAGAAGCGTTGCCAAAATGGTCTTTCTCATGTTAAGTTAGTTTTGGACTATTAAGTTAGAGAAAAAAGACCTATTAATTAATAATTATTAATTAATAATTAATGACTAATGATTGGTTAGCTCGCGTCCTTTTTGAAAGTGATGTATTTCTGGGAGAAATAGCTCACCGTAACCACAATAGAAGTGGTGATCAATTGTGCCAGCAAGGCATTCATATGGAGCATTTCGATCCAAACCTTTAGAAGCACATAATTTAAAAAAAGGCAGCTGATGAAGAAAACACTGTATCGGAAGAGTTGAATGCGACCTTTGAGAGTAGAACCAGTAAAAACAAGGTATTTGTTTAGAAGAAAGCCCAGTGGAAGATTCACACAAAAAGAAAGGAAGAGAGCGGCTGTGTGTGGCTTGAAAGCATAAAAGCCCAGATCGATGTCTATCCCCTTGAAAATAAAGGTATAAGAGAGCGCATACACCAACAATCCAATAACGGTATTTAGCCCACCCATTACTGCATAGTAATAGGTTTCAATGGGCATGAAACGCTTAAAAATGGGATAAAACAAATCTACAAATGATAAAAAACGACCTTTTTTCATAAAAACCTTGCGAAAATAGCTTTTTTTCAAAGGTCAATTCTCAATCAAAAAGTTATTAACATTTGACATAGGTCAAGAAAGGAATTTTTTTTGGTTAATATTAGAAAAAGGTTGAACTTGATCGAAGTTTAAACCCCTAAGCCAAACTGTACAAGGAGCTGTTCTTAAAAAGAGCAGCTTCTTGATTTTTAGCCCTCCCCACATTGTATTACTTTTGCGCTTCAAATAGGATTTATGGGAATTGTAGCTAGTATTCAATCGGCCGTTAGTAAAGTGCTTCATGATCAATTTCAAGTTTCCATTCCGGAGGCTCAAATTGCTGTGAACGAAACCAAACCTGAATTCGAAGGTGACTATACGGTAGTGTTGTTCAATTTTGTAAAGCAATTGAAAAAAGCCCCTGAACAATTGGGCCAAGAACTAGGCGATGCACTTACCAAAGCAACACCCGACCTCTTCGAATCGTACAATGTGATCAAAGGCTTTCTCAACTTAAGCATTGCTGATAGTTACTGGACATCCCTCGTTGAAAAAGAAGCTGCCAATAAACTGTTTGGTACTGCTCCTGCTTCCGGAAAAAAAGTAATGGTTGAATATTCTTCCCCCAACACCAACAAACCGCTGCATTTGGGCCATTTGAGAAACAATTTCCTCGGATGGAGCATTGCGCAGATCTATAAAATGAACGGTTACGAAGTTGCCAAAACCTGTATCTCAAACGATCGTGGTATTCATATTTGCAAGAGCATGATTGCTTGGGAACGATTTGGAAACGGAGCAACTCCCGAATCAACAGGCATCAAAGGCGATCATTTGGTTGGTGACTACTATGTGATGTTTGGGGAAGAGTTGAAAAAGGAAGTAGCCGCTCTGGTTGAAAAAGGCATGAGCAAAGAAGAAGCTGAAAAATCTGCTCCTATCCAACTAGCTGCTCAACAAATGTTGGTTGATTGGGAAGCCGGTAAACCTGAAGTAATTGAATTGTGGAAGAAAATGAACAGTTGGGTTTATTCAGGCTTTAAGGTTACTTATAAAAGAATTGGCAGTGATTTCGACAAACAATACTATGAAAGCGACACTTACCTGCTTGGAAAAGATATGGTGCAGCAAGGATTGGAAAAAGGTGTTTTCTTTCAAAAAGAAGACGGCAGTGTTTGGATTGATTTAACTGCTGATGGTTTGGATCAAAAGATTGTTCAAAGAAAAGATGGAACGGCTGTATACATTACACAAGACATCGGTCTCGCTGATCTCAAACAAAAAGAATTTGGCTCAGACATCTCCATTTATGTTGTTGGAGATGAGCAAAACTACCACTTCAAAGTACTCAAATTGATTTGTGAGAAATTAGGGTTGAAAGGGGCTGAAGGCATATACCATTTAAGTTATGGCATGGTGGAACTTCCAACGGGAAGAATGAAAACCAGAGAGGGTACTGTTGTAGATGCCGATGACATTGTTGATGAAATGGAATCGATTGCAGCAAAGCTCACTGAGGAATTGGGCAAGGTAAACGATTTCACAGAAGAAGAACGCAAAGAACTGTACCACACGCTTGGTATGGGTGCGTTAAAATTCTTCTTGCTTCGTGTTGATCCGAAAAAGCGCATGATCTTCAATCCTGAGGAGTCAATCGATTTCCATGGATTTACAGGGCCTTTCATTCAATTCAGTCATGCCAGGGCAAAATCAATTTTAAGAAAAGAGCAACCTAGTTTCTCGAAAATAACCGTTGCATCTCTGCACAAACAAGAAAAGCAATTAATCATTGAATTGGAGAAATATCCGAGTATTCTTGCCGATGCCTGCAAAGAAATGAACCCGTCTGTGATTTCCAATTACGTGTTTAAATTGGCGCAGAGTTTCAACTCCTTTGTTACGGAATGCAGGGTTTTAACGGCTGAAACACCGGAGCAAAAAGAATTGAGATTGCAATTGTGTTCTTTTAGTGTTCACGTAATTTCAACTGCCATGAACGCTTTGGGAATTGCGGTGCCAGACCGCATGTAACCGTTATGTAGAAGGGGAATCGTTTTTAGCTTTAGGAGCCTATAGGCCATTGGGCAATTTCTTTTCTTCTTTCAATTTTCGCAAAGAAGGATCCATTTCAATGGCTTTGTCACAGAGTTGATTTCCTTTCGCGGTATCGCCTTTTTTCTGATAGCACATACCAATCATGTACAATGCATTGGCGTTCTTTTTATCGACTTCTAAAATACGATCCCAGTATTCAATAGCGGAGTCGTATTTTTTGCCTTTATAGTAGGCTTCTGCAATACTGTAAAGTAATTCCGGATCGGAAGGTCTACGCTCTAATACCTGAATAAGCATTTCAACTCCTTTTTCTAAATTTCCGGTATTGAGATAAGCTGTTGCTAAATTTTCGAGATAATCGTTGGTTTTCTTGTACCCATTTTGCCCGGCTTTTTCGATCCAATACAATGCTTTTTTATCGTCGGGAACGGCGTACCATGCAAGCCCCGCCTCATACATCCAGGTAGCATTGGAACTATCCATAGCCAAAGCCTGATCGAAACAGCCTGCTGCGCGTTTATAATTGTGCATTTCCATGAAGCTGCGCCCCGCTATGTATACAATTTCCGGGTTGTTAGCCGTCTCTTTAAAAGCAGCCTCGCAATATTTAATGGCTTCAGCATAAAATTGCAATTCATATTGACTGCGAGCGATGAGCCAGTTCCATCCGGAGCCATATTTTGCTGCTTGCAATTGTTTGGCAACTTTAATGGCATCTTCGTATTTTCTAAGATTGAAGGAAAGTTGAGCGATTTGCTCTAATACTACGTTGTTATTTGACTGAAGAGAGTCGGCCTTCTTGAATTTGTAATAGGCTTCTTGATACCTTCTTTGTTCCAACAACACATTGCCCCATTCGATATGGGTTTCTACTTTTTCAGTATTGAAACCGTAACTTTTTTGAAAAGCTTTTTCCGCTTCTCTGTAGCGCTTGGCTGCTTTTTCTTCCATCCCTTTGTCGTAATAAAAAACAGCGCTATCGGTTGTTTGAGCAAACAATCCTTTTGCAACTAAGCTGCACATCATCAAAAAAGCGAGTGGTTTCATAAAACTATATTGGATACGGAGTGGAATTATTTCAGAATAATAGCTCCCAACGGTGGTAAATGCAAGTTTATTTCATAGATATTTTCATTTTTATCCACCAAATTGGTTTCAATTTCGGGATTAAAGGTATCACCGGTTCCCCAATAGTCTCGTGAATCGCTGTTAAACAACTCTTTCCATTGTTTTTTGTCTTTTGCATACACTTTCCAATCCCTCCGAGCCAAAGGTGTCATATTCAATACAATTAACAAATCATCATCAGACTTTTTAGCTTTTCTTCGGAATACGATCACAGAATCATCCCGATGATTGAGGTCTACCCATTCAAATCCATATATCGTAAACTGGTTTTCGTGCAATGCCGGCTCTGAGCTGAGCAGCTTATTCAAATCGCGCACACAATCTTTTAGGCCCTGGTGTGGTTCAAACTGCAAGAGTTCCCAAGGAAGTTCCGACTTGTAATTCCATTCGGAAGTGGAACCAAATTCATCGCCCATGAAAAGTAGCTTTCCTCCCGGGTGACAAAACATATAACTGTACAATAATCGGAGATTGGCAAATTTCTGCCATTCGTCGCCCGGCATTTTATAGATCATCGGGCTTTTACCATGAACTACTTCATCGTGGCTTAGCGGAAGCATAAAATTTTCATCATAGTAATACATCATACTAAAAGAAAACTTATTCTGATGAAACTTACGGTAAAGAGGATCTAGTTTAAAATAGTCTAGGGTATCGTGCATCCATCCCATCATCCATTTCATTCCAAAGCCCAGTCCGCCGGCATAGGTAGGCTTGGAAACCCCCGGCCAGTCGGTTGCTTCTTCTGCTATGGTTTGAACATCGGGGAAATCGCGAAACACCATTTCATTCATATCCTTTATAAAAGCAATGGCCTCCAAATTACCATCCCCACCAAACTCATTTGGTTCCCATTGACCGGACTGACGAGAGTAATTGAGCTTTAACATTGAGCTTACCGCATCTACTCGAATGCCATCAATATGATATTTATCGAACCAATAACGGGCGCTACTAATCAGGAAAGATTTCACTTCTCCCCTTTTATAATTGAAGATGTAACTATTCCAATCGGGGTGAAATCCCTTTCTCATATCCGCATATTCATAGGTGTGAGTTCCATCGAACATGAATAACCCATGGGCATCGTAAGGGAAATGGGACGGCACCCAATCCAATATCACTCCAATTCCTTCTTCGTGAAAGGCATTCACCAATTCCATAAATTGCTGCGGATCGCCATAACGAGAAGTTGGTGCGAAATATCCTGTTCCTTGATAGCCCCAAGAGCCGTCGAACGGATGCTCCATTATTGGAAGCAGCTCTACATGCGTAAAGCCCATTCCCTTTACATAGGGAACTAGGTGCTCTCGGAATTGATCGTACGTATTATAACTTTCTTCGTCGTGTTTATTGGGGCGCATCCAACTGGCTAAATGCACTTCATATACAGACCATGGAGCTTCCAAAGAGTTGTGATTTTTTCGCTTGCCCATCCATGTGGCATCTTTCCATTCATAACTTAAATCCCATGTTATGGAAGCTGTTAAAGGTCTTTTCTCCCAGAAATTTGCGAAAGGATCTCCCTTATCCTGTTTCTTCCCCTTAAAACCATGAATATGGTATTTATACACTTCATCTTTTCCCATATCCGGAATAAACCCCTCCCAAATACCCGAACTGTCGTGTCGAACAA
>DGDD01000100.1 GCA_002385265.1 Chitinophagaceae bacterium UBA3961 | reverse complement strand
AGAACGGTTTCCGGATTTGATACAAGACGTTTACAACTTTTATTAGCCGTTTTAGAAAAAAGAGGTGGTTTTCATTTCGGGGTGAAAGATGTTTTTTTGAATATTGCGGGTGGATTGAAGATTGAAGATCCAAGTATCGACTTGGCAGTGTTGGTTGCATTACTAAGTTCTTATGAAGATGTGATCATTCCACAATCGGTTTGTTTTGCAGGTGAAGTTGGTTTGAGTGGTGAAATTAGAGCGGTCAATAGAATTGAACAGAGAATTGCAGAAGCAGAGAAACTTGGTTTTGAAAAAATCGTTGTTTCTAAATACAACTTGAAATCATTAAATTTTTCTTCTTTCAATATTGAAATCATACCAATGAGTAGAGTAGAAGAATTGTATCAATACTTCTTCAATTAACTAAAACAACTGCTGCAATACCATTCAATGTATGCATGCAGTAATGAACAAAATGATTCAACCTATTGAAGGGTTGATGCATTTATTTTTTCCAAATTGTTGTGAAGGATGTGGGTCAGAATTGATTCAAAATCGCCATAAATTATGCCTTTCTTGTTGGTCACAATTGCCCCTCACCCGCTTCGAATGGCACCCCAACAACCCGGTTGAACGGATTTTTTGGGGTAGAATTCCGCTCTTAGGAGCTTCCAGTCATCTTTATTTTACGAAGGAAAGCCTCCTCCAACACCTCATGCACCAGTTCAAATACAAAGGGGCACAAGAACTTGGTTTGGAATTGGGCAGATCTATGGGACGCTCCATTCAGGAATCCAATCGCTTTTCAAATATTTCAGGCCTCATTCCGCTGCCACTCCACCCAAGTAGGGAGCGAAAAAGAGGATACAACCAGGCCCGCGTGCTTTGCGAGGGCCTATCCGAAGAGACCGGCATTCCCGTATTTAATAATTTAATAATACGTAATACCGCTACCATTACTCAAACCCACAAATCGAGGGTGGAGCGCTGGCAGAATATGGTGGGAAAGTTCAGCATTCCAAACCCTCGATTACTGCAAAACAAAGATTGGCTATTGGTTGACGATGTTATTACTACTGGCGCCACCCTCGAAGCCTGCGCTGCCGGTATTCTTCAAGTACCTGGTGCGCGATTGGGTATTGCTAGCTTGGCGTATACGAATAAATAAAGGAACGAGGATGAGAGGAGACGAGGAACGAGGAAATACAGAAAAGAAGAGGGAGGAGGGAAGATAGAGGATGGAGGAAATGCAGTCAGGCTGCCAGCGCTGCGAAACCGCTGCGGTCGTTGCGCCGTTGCGGTAAAAAAAATAAACAAATCAGATAAGAATATTCCTCGCCCATATCTAAGCTGCTGCTCTTTTCCCCCTGTTTCTCCTCCTGTTCTTTCTTTGTATTTCATTTCATCTTCTTTTGCTCGCTCCTCGTTCCTCGTCTCCTCTCATCCTCTTTCCTGTATTCCCTCCTCAACAATTTCCTCCCCTCACCCATCGTTATATTCCCGTCAACACATTAATTTTGAACCACATGAATCGCATTTGGCTTGTTTTGGGACTCTTTGTTTTTGGGATGCTTTCTTGCCAAAAAACCGGGTTTATTACCGATCAGTCGGCTATTTTGGATACTACAACCGACAGCCTGCGATTCGATACCGTTTTTACTTCCACCGGTTCCGTCACTCAATTCTTTAAAATCTACAACAGAAATGATCAGAAACTGCGCATCAGCTCTATTAACTTAATGGGAGGAAACAGTTCTCCTTACAAGATCAATGTAGACGGTGACGCAGGCACCCAGTTCAATAATATAGAGATGGAAGCAAACGACAGTATTTATGTGTTTGTTTCCGTTACAATTAATCCCACAGCAGCGAATGCACCTTTTATTGCGCAAGACAGTATTAAGATAAACTTCAACGGCAAAACCAAATGGGTACAATTGGAAGCTTTTGGTCAAAACGCTAATTACATTCGATCATTAGCGCTTTCCGGAAACAATACTTGGACTAACAGCAAGCCCTATGTTATTTTAGGAGGAATGCAAATTTTACCCAATGCTAGTTTAACCATTCAGCAAGGAACCAAAGTTTATGTACACGCAGATGCTCCAATAATAGTAGATGGCACTTTGATTACGCAAGGTGGGCCGGAAGCGGCCAACAGAGTGGTTTTCAAAGGAGATCGTCTGGATCAACCTTATGCCGATTTTCCTGCTTCTTGGCCCGGCATCTATTTCAGATCCACTAGCAAGAACAATATATTACAATTCACTTCCATACTTAATGCTTACCAAGCTCTTGTTACTGAAAACGGAGCTGCGAATAGCAATCCAACTGTAACATTAGAGAGTTGCATAATTGACAATGCATACGACGCCGGTATCATTGCACTCAATAGTTCAATAAAAGCCTCTAATAGTTTGATAAGTAACTGCGGAAAAAACATTCAATTGGCGTTGGGCGGAGTTTATTCGTTCACCAATTGCACCAATGTTGCCTATTCAAATAGTTATATACTACACAAAGAGCCCGGCTTATTTGTAAGCAATAACTACAAGCAAAACAATGCAGTAATAGTAAGTCCTTTGTATGCGCAATTTACCAATTGCATTTTCTGGGGTGCCTTTGGAACTGTAGACAATGAAGTGGTAACGAGTAAAGACAATGCTGCTGTATTCGACGCAAGCTTCATCAATTGCAGCTGGAAGGTGAAATCAGCCCCTGCAAACGCTACGGTTAACAATATGGTAACCATCGACGATCCCCAATTTGATAGCATTAACACTTCTAAACGATACTTCGATTTCCACCTAAAGGAAACCTCCCCTTTAATCAACAAAGGCGCATCTGTAGGGCTTTTGAAAGATCTAGACGGGAAGAATCGTTCGGTTGCTCAACCCGATCTGGGATGTTATGAACGGCAATAGGGGAAGGAAACGCTTCGCCTAAAATATCCGTACATTTACAGGAACAATTTGCATTTCCATCTGTTATAAAGATTGATAAACACATTAAATCAACTTGCTATGTTTAAAGCAGCTTTATTATTCATGACACTATTTCTTGCAGGCTCCATTTATGAGTTCAATGTTGCCGGTCTCGATGGCAGCCAAATCGATTTAAAGAAATACAAGGGAAAGAAAATTTTGATTGTAAATACCGCTTCTCAGTGTGGTTATACTCCACAGTACACTGATCTGGAAGCATTGTATGAGAAGTACAAAGACAAATTGGTGATCATTGGCTTTCCGGCAAATAATTTTGGAGGTCAAGAACCAGGCACCAACACTGAAATCAAAGAATTTTGCAAAAAGAATTACGGTGTAACCTTCCCAATGGCAGAGAAAATCTCTGTGAAAGGTGGCGACATTCATCCCTTGTTTCAGTACTTAGTAGACGAGGCCAAGAAAAAAGGAATTGAAGATCCAATTAAATGGAACTTCACGAAGTTCTTAATTGACGAGAAAGGAAATTTGATCACGGTTTTCCCTAGTAAAGTGAAGCCAATGAGTGAAGAAATCACCAAATACCTTAACTAAGATTTTCAAGAATAGTACAAAAGAGGCTTCGGCCTCTTTTTTTATGCGCATCCGTTGGTATAAATGGCATTTAAAAAATCAGCAGAACTATTATCTTCACATAAAATAATTTATCCATGAGATCAAATCATGAAATTGACTATCGTATTGTGGGTGAAGAAATGCAATACGTAGAAATAGAACTCGATCCTCAAGAAACAGCTGTTGCTGAAAGCGGTGCTTTTATGATGATGGACGACGGCATTCAAATGGAAACCATTTTTGGTGATGGCTCTCGTCCCAATTCAGGTTTTCTAGGAAAACTAGTGAGTGCCGGTAAACGAATGCTTACAGGTGAAAGCTTGTTCATGACGGCGTTTACCAATGTAGGTCAGGGAAAGAAGAGAGTGAGTTTCGCTTCCCCTTATCCCGGTAAAATCATTCCTCTCGATTTGATGCAATTGAATGGCAAGATCATTTGTCAAAAAGATGCCTTCTTGTGCGCTGCAAAAGGAGTAAGCGTGGGCATTGAATTCCAACGCAAATTAGGTACCGGTTTATTTGGCGGTGAAGGTTTCATCATGGAGAAACTAGAAGGTGATGGTATGGCGTTTGTGCATGCCGGTGGTCACGTTTTTGAAAGAACTTTACAACCAGGAGAAATGCTACGTGTAGACACCGGTTGTTTGGTAGCTTATACATCCACCATCGACTATGATATTCAGTTTGTGGGCGGTATCAAGAATACCTTATTCGGTGGTGAAGGATTGTTCTTTGCTACCCTTCGTGGCCCCGGAAAAATATGGATTCAAACATTGCCCATTAGTCGTCTCGCCAGTAGAATCATTTCATATGGCACAACTTCTAGAAAAGAAGAAGGTGGTATGTTGGGAGGATTGGGGAATTTGTTGGATGGAGATGGATGGTAGGAACAATTAATTATTAATTAATAATTAAAAATTAATAATTAATAATGGGAGAGCCCGCGCAAACGCACGGGCTCTTTCGATTTATTAAATATGATAGTTGAACTTTTAAAATGTAAATTTTAGTCTGATTAATTACCGTAGTAGTAGCATTTTATTCAATAGAAAAGCCCGCGTCTTTACGCGGGCTTCCTGCAATATCGGAGTGTCCTAATTATTAATTATTAATTGTTAATTATTAATTACTTCCTGTCTGCCAACTTCGCCAACAATCTCAAGATCTCTAAATACAACCACACAATAGTAACCATTAAACCGAAGGCACCGTACCATTCCATGTATTTAGGAGCGCCTTGTTCTGAGCCTCTTTCAATGAAATCGAAATCAAGAATTAAGTTCATGGCGGCAATGGCAACAACAATCAAAGAGAAAACAATTCCCATTGGTGTGCTATCATGAATGAGTGGCATTTGAATGCTGAAGAATCGCAGCACAAATGCAATCACGTAAAACACGGCTATACCGGCAGTTGCTACAAAAACAATTTTCTTAAAACTTTCGGTTGCACGAATGATTCCTGATCTATACAAAAGAAACATTGCCAATACTACGCCAAAGGTTAAGCCTACGGCTTGCATTACGATACCGGGTGCTTTGGTTGCAAATGCATCGTTGAAGAAAGCTGAAATTCCACCTAAGAACAATCCTTCCGCTAATGCATATACAGGCACTAAATAAGGAGACCAGGTTGGTTTAAAAATTATAACCAATGCTGCAATGAGTCCCACAATAATTCCACCAAATAAATACGGCATTATGTTGGCTCCTTCATAAAACCCTTTCCAAGTATAGGCAGCTGCCGCTACCATCAAAAGCAAGGTAATTCCGAACTTATTCAATGTGCCGGAAACCGTCATTTGTTCAGACGACACATCGTAACGAACTTTCTCAAAAACACTATCCTTTAAAGTAGGATTGCTTGATTTAAACAGTGACATATTTCATCATTTTAAAGCGTTAAAATAGAACATTTGATCCATTATTCCGAATCCATCCGATACGAACTGGAATCAAGATTCAAGAGCAATTTTTGTATAAAAGCAAACTGCGTCCACGGTATAAAATGGTTCTCATTAGGGAAATAATGAATATCAACCTTCGATGCATTGATAAGACTTTTTCGCGCATATTCAGCGTTAGAAACAGGCACTAATTGATCTTTTTGACCGTGAAGTATATAAACAGGGCATTTTACTTTAGGAAAATCCTGCTTCAAGTCAACCAGGTCTTTTTTCAAGTACCAAAGCTCTTCATTACTGGGTCTTAATGCACCGGGTATTAAAAGATTGAGTGGTGTTTTAAAGAGAATCGGTCTCCACTTTTCTTTTTTCTCTGCGGCGGGGTCTTCAGATCCGGCAAGAATGACCATCGCTGAAAAAACGCCTGGATTGTCGGCCGCCAATTTCACAATCATTGGTCCTCCCATCGAATGTCCAATAATATACGAAGGCTTAGCATTTCCTAATTTCTTAAAAAGCGGGCTTATGATATCTGATTGTTCACGAAGGTTACAGGCTTTACCGAAATCGCTGTAACCAAATCCGGGGCGGTCAATGGAAACCATTCGATATTTCTTCAACAGGGAACTATCGCTTAAATACGATTCAAATGCATCCCAACTTCCGGGCGTGCCATGAACGAAGTAAAGTGTTGGCAAGCTATCGCTTCCCGTTAGCGCATAATGGAGGGTGCGCCCTTCCACTAATTGAAATCCGGTTTTCAATTCAATTCCGGAGGCTTGAAATTTCTGCTTCATTTCAGCATCGGCTTTTCTAAATGTCATGCACGATGGTGCTATGAAACACCAAACAACCAATAAGATGGTAAGCAATAATGCTGTTCTTTTGAAAAAAGATCTCATATACAAAGTTGAGGGGCTGTATAAAAGTAAATAACCGTTCCCATACACTACGTTACGGAACGGTTATTCTATTGGTTTTGTGAAACCTTTAATTTATTACGAAGCGTCTCCCTGTGGAGGGTTCTGCTTTTGATCCGGTTTCTTGATTTCAGGGCGCGGTCTGTTCGGGTTTGGAGCGCCTCCACCTTGCGGTTTACGTTGATCGGGGCGCGGACCTCGAGGTGCTTGCGCTTGATCAGGTCTTCTATGCCCCTCATTTCTTGGACCTTGTTGAGGAGGACGTTGTTGACCTTGACCAGGACCCTGCGGCTGACCAGGTCTTTTGGGAGGTTCAGGTCTTCTATTATCGGGTCTGCGTTGCTGATCTTGACGTTGTTGTTGACGCTTTTTCTTGTCGTTCTTTTCAAGTGTACGTAAGCTAATTTGACCAACAACATCCACAAATTCCGGTTCTACTTCCTTCGGCTTGTTGTGGCTAATCAACTCAACAGCTTCAAGTTCTTCAGGTACTACACCTTGCGCATTCAATTGCTTGATTTTACGTACTCTTTCAATGGTAACAGGATACTGCTTATTGCTATCCGGTAAAATATACCACATCAAGTTCTTGAAAATATCCTTCTTGATCAAAGTAGCATTTCCTTTCGCAACACGAAGTGTATCGGCATGATCAGGGAAATGTTGCAATGCATCGAGATAGGTATCGAGTTCGTAATTCAAACAGCATTTCAAGCGACCGCATTGGCCACTCAATTTACTCTGGTTGATGGAAAGGTTTTGATAGCGAGCAGCGGTAGTATTAACAGATTTGAATTCGGTAAGCCAGCTACTGCAACACAATTCGCGACCACAACTTCCAACTCCCCCAACTTTCGCAGCTTCTTGACGCGCACCAATTTGGCGCATCTCTACTTTTACTTTGAATTCGCGGGCATATACCTTGATCAATTCACGGAAATCGACACGGTCATCGGCAATGTAAAAGAAGGTCGCCTTCTTTCCATCGGCCTGAATTTCAACTTCACTGATCTTCATCTGAAGATTGAGTTGTTTAGCAATGGCTCTAGAGCGAATGATCGCTTCCGGTTCGCGAGCTTTGTTGATCTTCATGATCTCAAGATCTTTCTCACCGGCTCTTCTCAACACTTTTTTGATCTCTTGATCATTCTCGTCGGTACCGGCTTTTTTCATTTGTAAGCGTACAATTTCTCCGGTTAGAGACACGGTACCCACATCAAAACCGGCAATTCCTTCCACCGTTACCATATCACCTTTTTCAAAAAGATGAGTGGTATTGTTGCGGTAGAAATCTTTGCGACTTCCATTATTAAAACTTACTTCGATGATTCTACAAGCAGTATCGGGATCGGCAAAAGGAAGATTGGCAAGCCAGTCGTATGCATTCATACGATTGCAGCTTCCGCTGCTACAGCCGCCATTGCTTTTACAGCCTAATATTTTACCACCTGCTGTGCCACAAGAACTACAGCCCATTACAATGATTCATTTAAATATGATAAAAACCGAAAATGAATGGCGGGCTCAGAACTAGGCCACTGTTGTATATGATAGATGAAGACTTGGAAAGCCTCATTAAAGATTGAACAGTACATCACTCAAACAAACGCAGCACTCATTTTCGAAACCGTACTAACACAGTTCCCTTCCACATTATTGCGTCAAAATTAGCGATTTATCTTGGATTATATGGTAGAGTTTCAAGGTTAAGGCCATAAAGAGCATTTTCCCATTAGCATTTCTTTCTATATAATAGGCCGCCTTGTCCAACTCCCCAATAATGGCTTCTTGCTGAGAAATATCGGAAAATTTGTTCAAGCGGGAGGCAAAATCGACCTCGGCCGCAGGAATTTGGAAGATATTGTTGTTTCCTCCGGCTACTTTTAACCGAATGGCCTGTTCCAATAAGTGATTAAAATAGCGTAATAATTGCTTTTGCTTCTCCCGGCCCAGCTTCGAAGTCTCGTCTACCCACTTAACTTGAGCACTAGGGCCACCCTTTAAAATTGCATTCAGCCACTCGCGAATCATGGCTTGCCAATCTTCATCGGCATGTTGCAATTGTTGCAAGGCCATCCGGTAATTTCCCTCGCTTACTGCTGAAATTTGAATGGCTTGTTCTTCTTGAATGCCGGCACGAGCCACCAATGCTTCTTTTACAACCGAATCGTGTAATGGGGGAATTCTCACCAGTTGGCATCTCGACAATATAGTTGGAAGAATCTGAGACTCCGATTCAGCCACTAAAATGAATAAGGTTTTAGCGGGGGGCTCTTCAATAAGCTTTAGGAGTTTATTGCCCTCTTTATCGAGGTATTCGGGCATCCATAAAACTAGTATCTTATACTCCCCTTCGTAGCTTTTCAGGTTGAGCTTGCGGATAATTTCAGAACACTCTGCTGCGGTAATGTTCCCTTGTTTGTTTTCAGCGCCAATAAATTGAAGCCAGTCGTAAGAATTGCCGTAAGGATATTGATCCAAGAATTCCCTCCACTCCGTTATGAAATCGGCGCTGATGGGCTTTTCTCCCGATTTTTTGGTAATTACCGGATACGAATAATGCAAATCCGGATGTATCCATTTAGAAGCTTTCTGGCATGAAGGACATTCGCCACAGGCGTCAAACATCGGAACCGATGGTGCTGCCGGTTCTTCTCCAAACAACCCCATTACCGGGGCAGCCGGTTGTTGAGATCGGGTCACTTTCTCGCATAGAATATATTGCGCAAAAGCCAAGGCTAGTGGTAGAGCTCCGGCACCTTCATTTCCTAGAAAAAGCAATGCGTGGCTCAGGCGGTTTTGAAGGACCATCTCCGCCAATTGCTGCTTCACCCCATCTTGTCCAATTACCTGAGAAAATTGCATGCGCGAATTTAGCTAAAAAACAAAAAAGGCAGCGGGAAGAATCCCACCGCCTATATACACTACAACTTAAACTGCTAAATTTTCTTGTAAGTACCGTTCCACACTTTCTTGCCCTGTAAGGCTTTCACTAAATACATGATACCTACAAATATGAAAAAGAAAGGACCCGCAAAACCTAATAAGGCGATGAAACGAGTTCCGTAGAATCGCGACATTGGTCTGCGCAAGCGCTCCGAAATCACATACATACTTGGAACCATTACCAAGGTCAAGAAGAAGGCGAAGATCAATCCGAAGATGATCGTCCAACTCAAAGGACCCCAGAATACTACGCTATCACCACCTAAAAAGATATGTGGATTGAATTCTGTAAACAACTTTACGAAATCAATATTGAATCCAATAGCCAAAGGCAAAAGTCCCAACATCGTTGCAAGCGCTGTTAACATTACCGGAATGATACGAATTTTACCGGCTTGAATAGCCGCTTCTCTCGTCTTCATACCTCTTCCTCGCAACTCATCGGTAAATTCAATCAAGAGGATACCATTCTTTACCACAATACCGGCCAGACCAATTACCCCTACACCCATCATGATCGTAGCAATACTCATTCCGGTGATGGCATATCCTAACAATACTCCAATGATAGAGAAGAAGATCTCAGTCAATACAATGAATGGTTTACTCATGGAGTTGAACTGAATTACCAAGATCAAGAAGATCAACAAAAGAGCCAATAACAATGCATTACCTAAGAAGCTGATCGTTTCTTGTTGTTGCTCACTTACACCGGACTGGCGCATTACTACGCCATTCGGCATATTGTATTTTGACTTGAACTCCGCAATTTTAACTGCTAAGTCGGCATTGATTTGGTTCACTTGTGTTTCAACCAAAACATTCGACTGCAATTGAATGGTACGTTTAAAGTTCTTCCGCTTAATTCCACCTGAAGTATTCGTGTACTCAATACTTGCCACTGCATTCAAAGGAATCTGTTTGATGGCCATTGTTGTGAAATCACGGAACGTAATGCGCATGTTCATCAAGTCGGTAATATTATTACGAACGAGATCAGAATAACGCAATTGAATTTTGTATTCATCTTCTCCGTCTTTCAGCTTGCTCACTTCTTTACCAAAAATAGCCGTTCTCAACTCCATACCTACTTGAGCAGTGCTCAATCCTTCGGCCAATACTTTTTGGCGGTCTACATTCACCGTGATCTCCGGATTCGTAAGATCAACATCCAAACGAAGTGTTTCAATGCCGTTTACTTTATTGGTATCAATAAAGTTTTTAAAATCGTACGCAACTTTTGCGATGGCTTCAAAATTATCACCAATCACTTCAACGTTCACCGGAGGATCTGTGGGCGGACCATTACTCTCCTGTTCTACAACAACCTGAGCACCCGGTATTCCTTGCACTGCTGCGCGAATTTTATCCAAATACGGTTTGGTTGCCTTGCCCTCACGCTTTTCAAATTCAACAAAAGTCAACTGAATACGACCAAGGTTTGGCTGTGTACTACGGTTATTATCTTGTGGGTTGTTCGCACTTACCGCAACGTTGGCGATCATGCTTTCAACAATAGAACCTTCCTTTCCGGGCTTCTCATCACCCAATACTTTCAATACTCGTTGTTCCAGCACTTTCGTGAGGGAATCCGTTTTATTGATATTGGTTCCCACCGGAAGCTTCAAGTATACAAAGATGTTATTAGGATCACCTGATGGGAAGAACTGAACACCCGGATTTCTCAACACCAATAGAACTACTGATACAGGGAACAATGCGAAAAGCATTACCATCAGTCGAACCGGACGTCTTCCATGCAATACCCAACGTAACAATTGTTCATATTTGTTCATCAAGTTGGGAAGTACGCGGTCTTGGAAATAGTGAATGATCTTTCTAATTACATATACATTCAATATTGAAAGCAATGGAAGCATCAATAAGAAATTGGCGAATCCATGCCATCCAAAAAGATGGAACAATACACCAAATCCGATGAATGCATAAAACCACCACTCTCTAAAAATATGCTTCGCAGGCTTTTCGTATTCTTTACCTTCAGGCTTCATGAAGCTCACGGCAAACACCGGGTTGAAGATAAATGCAACGATCAACGAAGCAGCCAAGGTTAAGATCAACATTACCGGCAGATAGATCATGAATTTACCGATCAATCCTTTCCATGCCAATAGAGGAAAGAAAGGAGCCAAAGTGGTTAGGGTACCTGCTAATACAGGCAACCAAACTTCACCGGCAGCTTCTTTCGCCGATTTCACAATGGGAACTTTTCCATTTTGATAAATACGGTGCGTATTCTCAATTACCACAATGGCATCGTCTACAATAATCCCCAGTCCAAAAAGCAAGGCGAAGAGTACAATGAAGTTCAGCGTAATGGTTCCGTTTACAAAGATCTCACCAATAGGCAAGAACATGAACGCCACAAACACACTCAGAGGAACGCTCAATGCCACAAAGAAGGCATTGGTAACACCCATGAAGAACATCAAAACCACCAGTACTAAAATAAATCCAATTACAATGGTATTGATCAAATCATTGAATGAGGTTTTGGTTTGCTTACTCTGATCACCGGTAAATTCAACACGCATATCGGGAGGCAGATCACCTTTCTCTTTCATGTCGGCTACTATACCTTTGATCTTATCAGCTGCTTCAATCAAGTTTTCACCCGAACGTTTTACAATGTTCAGGGTAATAACGTTCTTTCCATCCAAGCGAGCATAGCTCTCTTTCTCTTTCACCGTATCTTTTAACTCGGCAATATCTCTCAAATAGATGGCTGCACCTTGAATATTTTTTACAACAATGTTCTGCAGATCATAGGCCGACTGAAACTGTCCCTTTACTTTAATACTACGTTTCATATCGCCTTCTGCAATGGTACCACCACTGATATCACGGTTCTCGCGATTGATCGCATTTTCGATATCGGTGAAGCTCAATTTCGCTGCCTGCATTTTGTAAGGGTCCACATTTACTTGGATCTCACGCTCAGGAGCACCCACAATATCGGCACGAGTAATTTCTTTCATCTCCTCGAAACGATCTTGCATTTTATCAGCAAACTGCTTCAATTTCACGCCATCATAATCACCACTAATGTTTACATACATAATGGGCATTTCACTAAAAGCGAACTCTTGCACATCAGGTTGTTGTGTAAGATCGTTGGGCAGATCCGCTTTGGCCTTGTCTACCGCATCTTTTACTTTCTGCTTAGCCAATTCGGGTTTGATATCGGTATCAAACTCTACGATGATCAGCGAATAGTCTTGCTGACTCATCGAAGTCACCTTATTAACTTTCGCTCCACTAATAGACTTGATTTGCTTTTCAATAGGACGAGCAACCAAGTTTTCAATGTCTTTTGGTGAGTTCCCTACATGCACTGTAACTACTGAAATAGTAGGAACGGTGATATCCGGGAAGGATTCCTTTGGCATACCATTAAACTTGGTAATACCATATAAAGAGATGAGAATCGCCAAGATGTAAATCACTGTAGTATTATCTACAGCCCAACTGGTTGGCTTAAACTCTTTGAATTTATTTTTAACGCCTTCTAAAATATTCATTGCGATATTTTTGAAAATAACAGCCTACCCTTTAAATAAGTACTGAAGCGGGCGGGCTTCAATGGCTCCAGTGGTATTGTTTATTTTAAAACAGAGATCAATTGGCCTTCGTACAAGGTTTGATATCCCTCAGTAACCACTTCTTCATTTGCAGCCAATCCGCTCAACACTTCAATCTTTCCACCATAAGACTCTCCGGTTACAATTGTCTTTCTCTTCGCGTATAATTTCCCATTCTTCGCTTCTGTAACGTAGAGGTACTTTCCTTTGTCATCACTTTGAACCAAGTTCACTGGAACGGCAATTGCTTGTGCTGCACTGTAATCAAGAATTTTTACACTTGCCACTTGCTTTGGCTTCAAAGTGCCGTCGGTAGGCAATTTCGCTTCACCGGTGAAACTTCTAGTAGAGGCATTGATAGCTTCTGTTACTACAGAAAGAGTAGTATTGAATTCCTTGTTTACATCAATTACAGATACAACTACTTTTGAACCTTTTCTCACTTTGGTGATATAGTTTTCAGGAATATCTACCACTGTTTTCAAACGACTGTTATTCACAATTCTAATCTGAGGACCGGCAGCGGTAACTCCCTGGAACAACTCTCCTACACGAACAGACAGGATGTCTACAACTCCGGAAACATCGCTGTAAACAGAGGTGAAGTTCACTTGCTCTTGTGCCAAACGAATGTTTTCATTCATCTGCTTCAATTGGTTTTCCAAAGCATCTACATTGTTTTTTGCATTCAACAATTGTACTTCAGAGCCGATATTTTGATCCCATAGATTTTTATAACGCTGGTAAAGATTCTTTGCTAAAGCCAGCTGGGTTTTAATTCCTTCAGCCCCTTGTTGAGCAGAAGCAAGTTGAGTACGTGCAATGGCATCGTCTAATTTCAAAATGAGTTGACCCTTTTGTACACGGTCGCCCAATTTCACATTGATCGATTTTACTTGGCCTCCCATTCCGCGAGGAGATACATAGGAAATGTCTTCTGCGTCTATAATTCCTTGCAATTCGATGTAGTGATTGAATTCTCCGGGAACGAGTTTCAAAACAGAAACTTGTTTGGCCGCTGCAGCCGCTGCTGATGGATCAGCTTTCATGATCTCTTCTTGCAACGTTGTGATTTTTGCATCGAGTGCAGCTTTATCGGATTTGAGTTTCTCCAGTTCTTTCTTTTTTGCATCTAGGTTATTAGCAGTTTCGCCGCCGCCGCCACATGCTGCGAGTGTTCCCAAGAACACAACAAGAATAGCAGCTTGATAAAAAAGTTTCATGTATTTGTTTTTTATTCTTTTCGTAATTATAGTTTACCGGTTGCTTTTTGGAAATCGATCTTAGCGATGATCGCATCGTACAAAGCATTGAAATAGTTGGTTTGTGCTACCCGCAACTCTGTTTGAGCATTTGTTACCTCAATGTTTGCGCCCAAACCTTGTTCGTATTTTTTAACCGTAGTATTGTATACGCTGGTTGCAAGTTCCATATTCTTCTGTTGATAGTCGAGTGTTAGAATGGCGTTTTGCAAACTCGATTTTGCTCTGGCAACATCATTGTCGATAGAGAGTTTCAATAAGTCAACATTGTTCTTAGTTTGCTCCAATTCGTAACGTGCTTTGCGAATGGTGGCATTTCTGCTGAACCCTTGAAAAATGGGAGCAGATAATTTCAATCCAATTAAAGAAGAAGGCAACCAAGGTTGTTTGGAATCGCCAAAATCAAGCTGGTTTCTTTGCGCATTGGTGCTGTATTGCCCAAATAAAGCCAAAGTTGGAATTTTTGCCAGTTGGTAGCGCTTTACATTGTATTCGCCCAATTTTTGAGCGATCAACAGTTGTTGCATTTCCTTACGATCATTGTAATTGTATGCTGCTTCTAAAACATTCGATTTTAATTCATCAATGGAAACAGTATCGGTCAATATCAATGAATCGGTGGTTGGCATTCCCATTAAGAGCTTCAAACCTAAATAACCATTATCGATCTGACGGTTAATTTTTACGATCTCAGTTTGGAGATTGGTAAGGGTAACATTCACTTTATCGATGTCGAGCTTTTCTGAAAATCCATTTTTCACCAACTCCTTTGTATTGAAAGCGAGTTTCTCAATTAAGTGAAGGTTGGCATCCAAAGCATCCATCTGCTTCTTAGCGGCCACCAATTGGAAATACACTTTCATGATATTCACCTTTATGTTCTCGGTGGTAACCTCCGCCGATTTGCGGGCAAAATTCATGGCAGCTGCTCTGGCTTGTAGGCCTACAAATACTTGGCCGTCGAACAAGAGTTGAGAGAAGTCGGCTCCTACAGACGCAGTGTATTTTGTACCGAATTGCGCTTGTACAAATCCAAAATCATTGGGTGCTGCGATGGTATTTCCATTTCCATCTCTTACTCCTTCCTTCACCAATACGCCATAGGTAGCCGCCGCAATAAAGTTGGGAAATACCTGCGTAGCTACTTGAGGAAAATAGTTAACGCCTGCACTGGCATTTACACGAGGTAATGCGGCACCGGTAATTTCGTTGTTGGTTTCCTGTTGGATTTTAATGTTCAGTAAAGCATTCTTTACTTGTGGACTGTTTTTTTCAGCATAGGCTACGCATTGAGCCATGGTGAAAGCGTTTGTTTGCTGAGCCTGTGCTGCGCCAGTTATCAGCAGGAATAACAACACCAATCCCTTCACTTTTCTAGGTTCACTTGTTTGCATGTGTGTTTAGTTTTTGTTGCAGATCTCTTTTATATTTTTCAATCAATTGATATCCTTTTTCATTTGCTACCCCATAAACAAACAGTTCAATCAATTCGCGGGTAATATCAGCTAAGTCGAATTGTTTAGGAGGAAACAGCTCTGTATCAAAAGCCAACATCATGCTTTCGAGGCGGAAACGGGCAATCACCGGGATCTTTATGTCTTCACGATAAATTCCTTCTTCTACACCACGTTCTAAATTCCGGATAATTAAGCCCAGGAGGTATTCGCGTTTGTGGGCTTCGATTTTTTGATAGGCTTGATGATGAAACTTACGAAGATCAAATACCAAAGTGGGGTTAAATGATTTGAATTGCTCCAAAATGATCTCGATCGTGAGGAAAATCTCATCTACTGCATCCCTAGCATTCACGCTACAGTAAACGCACTCTTGTTCCATTCGAACCACTTCCTCTTGAATAATGTCGCCCACCAAAGCATCTTTATCGGCAAAAAACTGGTAGATCGTTTTCTTAGAAACGCCTATTTGATTGGCGATATCGTCCATGGAAACCGAGCGGATCCCGAATTTCATGAACAACTCATGCGCCTTTTGCTGTATTCTTTCTTTTACTTCCATATTAAAAACACGCGCAAAACTATGGAAACTTAAAACGGAATCAAAGTTTCCAACGAAGGATTTTCTACTTTTTCCTGGTTTTACCCAACAACCCTCGGTTTTTTTAGGTTTTATTTCCCCGAAAACTCCCCCTACTTTTGTGAAAGGATGACGAGAAGTATAAAATTCAGACTGCTGCTCAGAAAACTGTTCCAGTACTTTCTGCAAGGCTTAATTATTTTGGCCCCCATTGCCATTACAATATGGGCAGTTAGTAGTTTGTTCAATACGGTAGACGGAATTCTGCCCGGAATACTTCAAAAAATTGCCCCCGGTTTATTAAAAGATGCTAATGGGCAAGAAATACGGTTCCCGGGAATAGGTGCCGCATTGGTAATTCTTATCGTAATTGGAGTGGGGTATATCTCCTCGTCCTTTATAGTAGGACGTTTGGTAAGTTTATTCGACAAGGTTCTGGAGAAAACACCCGGTATTAAAATCATCTATACTACAGTAAAAGACTTCTTTGAAGCTTTTGCCGGGAATAAGAGAAAGTTCAACAAATCGGTATTGGTGAGCATTGAAGCCCCCGATGTTTGGAGACTTGGATTTATTACTCAAGATGAGCTCAACCAATTTGGCTTGAGTGAATATGTAGCCGTATACGTTCCACAATCATATGCTTTTGCCGGCCATCTCTACTTCGTAAAAAAAGAGCGGATTCGTTTGGTGACCGATCTCAGCGCCTCCGATGCCATGAAATTTGCGATCTCAGGCGGTGTAACGGATATTGACGACGATGATCCCCACGCCGAAACACCTGCTAAGTAATCATTAAAATCATGAAACATGAAAAGGCTTTTACTGAGCCTTTTGTGCCTGCTTTTATGCTCAAAAGCATGGTGCTGGGGCTTTTTTGGTCATGAACGGATCAATGAATTGGCGATTTTCCTACTTCCTCCCGAATTAATCGCTTTCTTCAAACCCAACAAGGATTATTTAGTAGCCCATGCTACCGACCCCGATAAGCGGCGCTATGCAGTTGCTCCTGAAGGTGCCCGTCATTACCTCGATTTGGATCGGTACGGAACCTATCGTTACGATAGTTTACCCAGAACTTGGAGTGCCGCAGTGGCAAAATTTGGAGAAGACAGTTTAAACAAACATGGCATCGTTCCTTGGTGGGTAGATATTATGAAACGCAGGCTCACGGCTGCTTTTGAGAAGAAGAATGCAGCTCTTATTTTGAAACTATCTGCTGAAATTGGGCATTATATAGCCGATGCGCACGTGCCTTTACATGCCAGTAGCAATCACAATGGTCAACTTACCAATCAAAAAGGCATCCACGGATTTTGGGAATCGCGTTTACCTGAACTCTGGGCCAATACATCTTATGATTTTTTCATAGACAAGGCACAGTATTTGAACGACCCATTGGGTTTTATTTGGAAAAGAATAGAGGAAAGTGGATTAGCCGCTGATACGGTGCTGAAATATGAAAAAGAACTTCAATTGTTATACCCTGAACAACAGCGGTATGCATTTGAGGAACGCAATGGTAAAACTATCAAACAGTACAGTACTGGCTATTCCCTTGCTTACCATACAAAACTCAACGGAATGGTGGAGCGCCGCATGCGGGCCTCTATTTTCGCAGTGGCGAGTTTTTGGTATACCGCTTGGGTAGATGCAGGCCAACCCAACTTAAAAGGATTGAATCGAGCTGAATGGACGGTGGAAGACCAAAAAGAACTGGAGGAATTGGAGAAAGCTTGGAAAAAAGGGACCATTTTCGGAAAAGATTGCGAGGAATTCTGAATTTACAAATGCCTGTTAGCTAGTAATTGAATAATTTCGTGCTCTCAAATTTTACTATTTAAAGTACACAAGGTGACTACAACTGAACAAGCCGTCATTCACAACTTCAACGCAGGCCCTAGTATTCTGCCAAAAGAAGTGTTTCAACAAGCCAGTGAAGCCATTCTCAATTTCAACAATACAGGATTATCGATATTAGAAATTGGTCACCGTACTTCCTTGTTTCAAGCAGTGATGGATGAAGCACAAGCTTTGGTGAAAGAACTGATGGGCTTAGATAATAGTAAAGCGGTGTTGTTCTTACATGGAGGTGCCAGCACGCAATTCATGCAAATTCCAATGAACTTATTGGATGAAAAAGGAACAGCTGCTTACACCGAAACAGGAACATGGGCTAATAAAGCCATTAAAGAAGCCAAACTATTTGGTTCTGTTCAAATAGCCGGTTCAGGAAAAGAATCGAACTATACGGCGCTACCCAAATCACTACAAGTAGATCCAACTAGCACTTACTTACATATAACTACAAACGAAACCATTGCAGGTACACAATGGAAGAATATGCCCTTTGAGTATGGAGTGCCTGTTATTGCCGACATGAGCAGCGATATTTTGAGTAGAAATCTTGATTTCAACAAGTTTTCGCTCATTTATGCAGGTGCACAGAAAAACATGGGCGCTGCCGGTGTAAACTTGGTAGTACTCGATGAGTCTATTTTAGGTAAAGTAAACAGAACCATCCCTACCATGTTGGATTATAGAAACCATATCAAGGAAGGAAGTATGTTGAACACTCCGCCTGTATTTGCGGTTTATGTAGTGTTGCTTACGTTGAGATGGTTGAAAAATATGGGAGGGGTTGCTGCTATTGAAAAACTAAATAGAGAGAAAGCGGACCTTCTCTACCATACCATTGATAGCAATCCGATCTTCAAAGGCACCATTGCCAGAGAAGACCGTAGTGATATGAACGTTGTATTCGTAATGGACAATCCAACACTTGAAGCAGAATTCCAACAAATTTGCAAGGAAAACAATATGATTGGAGTGAAAGGGCATCGAAGTGTGGGCGGTTTCCGTATTTCTTTATACAACGCCTTACAACTCTCCAGTGTGAAAGCGCTGACCGACTTAATGAATGATTTCGCAAAAAGAAAAGGTTAATATCAAACTATATTATGGCATCCATACTTCCGTTTAGAGCACTCAGACCAACAAAAGAAATTGCACCGAAATTGGCTTCAAGACCTTACGATGTATTGAATTCTCAAGAAGCCCGTGAAGAAGCGGCAGGCAATCCTGAATCCTTTCTTCACATCACAAAATCTGAAATTGATCTGCCCGAAAACATCGACATTCATACGCAAGCTGTGTATGAAAAAGCAAAAGAGAATATCCAACAATTCATTGAAAAAGGTTGGTTGTTCCGTGAAGACAAGCCTTGCTATTATATCTATCGTCTGATCATGAACGGAAGAAGTCAAACAGGAATTGTAGCGGTGAGCTCCGTAAATGATTATGAAAAAGACATCATCAAGAAACACGAGTTCACGCGTCCTGAAAAAGAATTGGACCGCATCAATCACATCAAAACCAGCGGTGCTCAAACAGGAAACGTGTTTCTCGCATATAAAAACGTTCCGGCCATTGATGCATTGGTAGAACTCTGGCAGAATTCACACAAAGCCGATTATGATTTCACAGCTTCTGATGGTATTCAGCACACCATTTGGGTGGTGGCCGATTCAGAAGTGATTGGAACGCTCACCGATTTATTCGAATCAAAAGTTCCTTGTACCTATATTGCCGATGGACACCACCGTGCCGCTTCAGCCGCTAAAGTGCGAAAAGCCTTGGGCAAAAAAGCTCCCGATGGAACCAACTACTTCCTCACCACATTGTTTCCTTCCAATCAATTGCACATTCTCGACTATAACCGTGTGGTAAAAGATTTGAATGGAATGGACGAAGAAGAATTGCTCAGCTATTTGCAAGATGATTTCAATGTTACCCTGATAGGTAGCGAAGCATACCGACCCGAGCATTTACACGATTTTGGAATGTACTTGGGTGGAAAATGGTACAAACTAACGGCACGTAGAGACAGTTATGCTACCGACCCAATCGGCGTGTTGGATGTAACCATTCTATCACAAACCATCCTCAGCAAACTTTTTGGAATCAAAGACCAGCGCACCGATAAACGCATCGATTTCGTAGGTGGCATTAGAGGCCTCGGAGAATTGGAAAAGCGTGTGAACAGTGGTGAAATGGCGGTTGCTTTCAGTTTATACCCGGTTTCAATTCAACAATTGTTTGATATTGCTGATATGGGCGAAGTAATGCCTCCTAAAAGCACTTGGTTTGAACCTAAGCTCAGAGATGGTTTATTGACGCATCTTATTTACGAATAAGTTGATTATTAAAAGATTAACACCCTCGTCAAACCAGGGCTGG